>CANKZO010000018.1 GCA_947488485.1 Opitutia bacterium
GTGAAGGAGAACAAGCCCGTGCTGGTGGACTTCACCGGCAGCGACTGGTGCCCGCCCTGCAAGGCGCTGCATAAGAATGTCTTCGAATCCAAGGAATTCGCCGCCGTCGCGTCGAAGTATGTGCTCGTGGAGTTGGACTACCCGCGGAACAAGCCGCAGGCTCCTGAACTGAAGGCCAAGAACGCGGAGCTCTCGAAGAAGTTCGGTATCTCGGGCTTCCCCACGGTGTTGCTCATCGACGCCAAGTCCGGCGAAGTGTTCGGCAAGACCGTCGGCTTCGGTGGCCAGACCGCTAAGGAATACCTCGATAAGCTGGCCTCGTTCAAGAATACCCCCGAAGGCAGGGCGGCTCTCGTGAAAGAGCAGAAATCCTCCGCCGACCGCTCGGCCAAAAGCCGCGAACTCGGGCAGAAGATCGATGCGGCCATCAAAGCCAAGGACTTCAAGGCTGCGGAGTCCGCTTTGAACGAAATCTTCGCCGACGTCAGCGGATCGCGCAAGGCGGTCTTCCATTACAACAAGGCCCGTATCCTCCTGCAGATCGACCCTTCGGCCAAGGCGCAGGCGCTGAAGTATGTCGATGAAGCCTTGGCTGTCGCGGCCGGCGACGAAAGCCTCACGAAGTCTTTCAAGGCATACCGCGAAAAGATCAGCTCCGAGGCGCCCGCCGCTCCTAAGTCCGCGGATGTTCCGAAGAAGGGCGCCTGAGCCTTCAGGCGAGCAGTTCCCGTAAGTGCGCCGTGAGGACTTCCTCCGGCGTCTTTCCTTTTTGGCGGAGTTCGCGGATCGAGAGTCCGGCGGTACGCTTGGCGAGCCGCTTGCCGTCGGCGTCGACGATCAGGGACGCGTGCGCCCAGGTCGGGGGCGTCCAGCCAAGCGCTTGGTAGAGTAGCAGCTGACGCGCGGTCGAGAGAAGCAGGTCGGAGCCGCGGACGACTTCGGTAATGCCCATGGCATGGTCGTCAGCGACGACGGCGAGTTCGTAGGCCGGGAAGCCGTCCTTCCGCCAGACGAGGAAGTCGCCGAAGTCACGTCCGGCGACGAACGCTTGCGGGCCTTGGAGCGTATCGACGAAGGCGATGGTCTCGCCGTCGGGTACGCGGAAGCGCCAGTTGGTCGGGCCAGGTTCGCGAGCCTCGCGACCGGCTCCTAAGGGGGCGCGGAGGGCTGGTGGGAAAATCGGCTCGGCATCGTCCTCGGCGTGCGGGGCGGTGAGGCTGCGTTCGACGTCCTTGCGGGACTTATCACACGGATAGATCGCACCCGAGGCCTGCAACTGCGACCAGACGTCGCGGAACCAAGGCAGGCGTTGCGACTGCACGTAAGGCGCATGCGGGCCGCCGACGTCGGGTCCTTCCGTCCATTTCAGCCCAAGCCAGCGCAGGTCTTCGATGGCGGCATCAGCGAACTCCGGACGACAGCGTCCGGCGTCGAGGTCTTCGGTGCGGTAGAGCAGGGTGCCGGACGCGGCACGGGCGGCGGCGAGGGCGAACGTGCGGGCGTGGCCGACGTGGAGATAGCCGGTCGGGGTCGGGGCTATCCGTCCGCGGGTCATCAGAGCGGATTACCCGTCGGGATGAATTCCCACTTCACGCCGAACTCCGCGGCCACCGCGGCGGCGAGGGCCTTCACGCCCCAGGTCTCGGTCGCGTAGTGTCCGCAGGGATAGAGGTTCCAGCCCTGTTCGTGGGCTTCGTTGAAATGTTCTTCGCGTAGCTCGCCGGTGATGAGCGTGTCGCAACCTTCGGCCTTGAGGTGCTCGAGGGCGCTGCGACCGCTGCCGCTGAGGATGGCGATCTTCTTCGGCTTCGCGGAGCCGAATTCGATGCCCTTATAAGTCTGCGGATAGGAGGCCTTCAGGCGCTTACGTAGCGTGCTGCGCGGGATGCCGCGGCAGATGCAGGCGATCGGCAGGCCTTCGTAATCTACGAACCAGTCGACGACCTTGAGGCCGAGATCCTGGGCGATGAGCGCGTTGTTGCCGATGGCCGGATGCGCGTCGAGCGGCAGGTGGCTGGAGTAGAGGGAGAGGCCGGTCTTCTTCAGCGCGGCCTTGCGGAGGGCGCGGACCTCGCGTTCAGGGGAGACTGGCCGCCAGTACATGCCGTGGTGGACGATCAGGAAGTCCACGCCCCGGCGGGCGGCTTCGGCGAAGACTTCAGCGCCGGCGTCGACCGCCGCGCCGACTTTGCGGACCGGGCGCGTGCCCTTGTGTTGGAGGCCGTTGCGCGAGCCTTCGAAGTCGGCGATGTTCTTGCCGTTGGTGAGCAGGTCGCAGAAGCGCGCGACCTGGGCGGCGGTGACGGAGGTCTTCACAGTTTCTGGAAGTTCGTAGGCTGGGCGGCCGGACGGGTCAGCGTCGCGGGTTCGAAGGTCTCCGGCGCGAACTTCGCATCGAGGGCGGCCTCGGTGATGCGGAGGAGGTCGGTGTCGCGGCTGGCTTCGTCGCGCACGCTGCACTCGGCCAGCATCCACTGCTCGCCGACCTTGGAGAATTCCTCGACCTGCATCTGGCGGGTCGGTTCGCCGCGGGCGTCATGGCAGATCGCCTGGACGAGCACGCCGTAGACGCGATCGATGGCGAAGGTCACCTTGGCGGGTTCACGTCCGGCTTGGTTCGCCACCTCGTAGACGTTCACCGGACGGCGGCGGCGCTCGGTCGTGACGTAGGTCGCCTGAGGCCAGTGGGTAAAGGGCATCTGCAGGTCGAAGGGCGAGATGAGCAATCCTTCGGCGAGCGGCATGAGCGGCGCACGGTCATCGAGTTCCTTGGCCGGCGCGCCTTTGAGCGAGAGCCAGACGCGGCGTTCGGTCGCCGACTTGAAGGCGATGAACGAGAGAGCAGGGCGTCCTTGGGAATCCTTGATTTCACCGCGGATCAGTTGGCCGCCGGCGGCCGAGCTCGCCCAGAGCGTGCCGGGAACCGGGGCCGAGGCCTCGCCGCGCCGGGGCTTGTGGGTGATCTCGAAACGCAGGCAAAGGTCGCCGCTGAGACGCGAGTTGCGGAAGCCAGCCAAGAACTGCGTCGACTCCTCCTCCGTCAGCTTACGGAAGCCGGAGTTGGTGTTGGGCTGTGCGAAGGCGCCGAGCGCGACGAGGCAGGCTACCCAGCGGACGGTCAGGCTGAGCAGTCCGGACTTCACTGCGGCTTACTTGGCCGGAGCCGGAGCAGCGGGCTTGACCGGAGTCGCCGCGGCCGGGGCCGGGGTGGACTGGGGCTTGGCAGCCGGAGCAGTGACAGGGGCGGGGGCGGCCGGAGTGGCAACAGCGGCGGCGGGAGCGGCCGGGGCGGCGGTAGCGGCGGCATCGAGGGCCTTGACGGTCGGCTTTTCGCGGGCGACGAAGCCCAGGTAGAGACCGAAGCTGAGGACGAAGAGGATGACCGTGAGGGTGGTCGTCATCTTGGAGAGGACGTTGGCGGATTCGCCGCCGAAGACGGTTTCCGCGGCACCACCGCCGAGGGCTGCACCCATGCCGGCGTTGGCGCTGGGGCGCTGCATCAGGATCACGAGGACCACGAGGAGGCAGACGAGAAAGAGGGCCACCACGGAGGCGTAGAGAAGGAAGTCCGACATGGCCCTATCCAAGGGGTCGTTTCCCCATAAAACAACGCCAAAATCAGGCCTGCAGGTAGCTGCCCCCGCTGACCCGGTAGGTCAGCCATTCGCCGGAAGGCGGCGGAACGGTGCCGGTCGCGATAACCTGATGCTTTTCCCCGACTTCGTCCCAGAAGGCCCGGCGGCGGGTGTCGTCCAATTCGCCCAGGACGTCGTCGGCCAAGATGACCGGAGGGGTCGGGGCACGGGCGGTATCGCGTTGCAGGCGGGCGAGGCAGAGGGCGAGGACCAGGAGGCGCTGCTGACCTTCGGACGCGTAGTCGGCAGCGTCCTGACCGCCGAAGATCATCGAGAAGTCATCCCGTTGCGGTCCGCGGAGGGTCGTCCCCGTCGCGAGGTCGGCGGAGCGGGTCTTCGCCCAGACTTCGGGTAACTGATCGGCGGCGACGTCGGGAGCGTAACGGAGGTCCGCTCCTTTGTCGGGGAAGCCGGCGCGGGCGCAGGTCTCGCGGAGTGTCGCGGCGAGTTCGGGCAGCACGCGCGCCCGGGTGGTGGCGAGCAGCTGCGCCGGCGGGAGCATGGCTTTCTCGAAGGCACGCAGTTCTTCGTCGGAACGGACGTCGGCCTTGAGGAGCGCGTTACGACCTTCGAGCGCGCGGCCGTAATCGCGCACGGCCGTCAGGTAGGACGCATCGGTTCCACCGATCGCGGCGTCGAGCCAGCGGCGTCGGTTGGAAGGCGAGCCGCGCACGAGACGGAGGTCGTCGGAGCAGAAGACAATGGTCGGAAACTGGCCGAGGTGCTGGGCGACCGAAGCGATGGGCGTGCCGTTGAGCAGGGCTTTGCGCGAACCCTTGGCTAGGCGTAGTTCGATCTCCGCGTGCTCGGTCGGGGATAGGCGGACGTCCAATCGGAGCCGGGCCTCGGCGCAGCCGGCGCGGACCAGCGGCGAGATGTCCGTCGTGCGGAAAGAGCGGAACGAGGACACCAGGGCGGCAGCCTCGAGCAGGTTCGTCTTCCCTTGGCCGTTGTCGCCGAGCAGGAAGACGCGCGGAGCGTCGGTGACGACGTCGGCGAAGGTGAGGTTACGGAAATCGGCCGCCCGGATGCGGGTCAGGCGCATGGCTTATTCCGGCAGGAGGATGACCGTCCCGATCTTCGGCAGATTATTCACCGAGGTCATCTTATCGCGATTGGCGCTGAAGATGGCCGAGATGCGCGCGGGGCCGGCGTCGCCATAGATCTTGCGGGCGATGCTCGAGAGGCTGTCGCCCTTCGTGATCGTATACTGGCGGAAGCGCCCCGGCGTGCCGTCCGCGGCGGTCGCGGGCTTATCGGCTGCGGGGCCGGTCGTCTTGGTCGGCAGGGTCAGCGCCTTGGAGTTGCGATTCGCGTCGGCGAGCTCGCGCTTGAGCTTCTCGTTCTCGAGTTGGAGGGAGCGCAGGCGGGCGTTGAGGTCAGCGCCGCCGAGGGCATCGGGTTCCATCGGACGTCCCGGGAGCTGCTGCATGAACTGCTTCTCGGCGGTCTTCACCATCTGGCGGACGATGTTGGACTGCTCGGAAGTCGGCTTCATCCGGATGTACTGGTTGAAATGGTAGATTGCCGGCAGCGGATCCTGCAGTTCGAGATACATGCGGCCGGCCTCGAGGTGGGATTCGGCCGCGCCCTTGCGGTTGTCGATGACCTTGAGGAAGCACTCGAGAGCCTTGCGAACTTCGCCTTGTTTGTGGAACGTCTGGCCCTGGCGGAATTCCGGGTCGTCGACATCGAGGGTGCGGGAGTCGGCCCGCGAGCCGTCTTCGCAGCCGACGAGCAGGAGGAAAGAGAGGACGAAAGCAGCGCGGACCATGACGGGCACAATCCTCGTCGGCGTCGCCTCCTTCAATCTCAAATCATTCACCGAGCGCCCGCGCGAGGGCCGCGGGCAGGTCAGGTGTCTCGAAGCGGAAACCCGCGGCCAAGGCGGCGGCAGGGGTCACGCACAGGTCGCCGAGGACGGTCTCGTCGCCCATCTGGCCGAAGAGAAGGCGGACGGCCCAGGCGGGGGCGGGGAGGAAGGCCGGGCGATGGAGGGTCTTGCCAAGGGCGCGGGCGAAGTCGGCCTGCGAGCAGGGCTCGGGGGCGACGGCGTTAAGGGCCGCCGGAAGGGAGGGCTGCTCTAGGCACCAGGCGATCAGGCGGACCAGGTCGCCGAGCCGGATCCAGCTCATCTGCTGGCGTCCGTGGCCGATGGGGCCGCCCAGTCCGCAGCGGAAGGCCGGTAACATGAGGCGCAGGGCACCGCTCGACGCCGCGAGCACGACCCCGGTCCGGAGCCAAGTCGTCCGGATGCCGGCCGTGCGGGCGGGTTCGGTCGCCTGTTCCCAGGCGGCGGAGACTTCGCCGAGGAAGCCTTCCGTCGAAACCGCGGAGGCTTCCGTGAGGGTCTCGTTGCGACGGATACCGTAACGGCCGACGCCGGACATCGAGAGGAAGAGTTCGGGTTTGGTTTTAAGTCCGGCCAAGGTTTCGGCGAGGAGACGGGTGCCATCGCGGCGGCTGGTCAGGATGCGCTCCTTGGCTGCGGCGGACCAACGCTGTGAGATGGGTTCGCCGGCGAGATGGATCACTGCGAAGGCGCCTTCGAGCGCGTCGCGGTCGATATGACCGGTCAGATGGTTCATTCCGCCGGCGCCATCGTGACGAGAGCGGAAAGGGACGACCTCGTAACCGAGCGCGGTGAGCTGACGGCCGACGGCTTTGCCAACCAATCCCGTGGCTCCGGTCAGGATGATGCGTCGGCGGGAGGTCATCGCGTCAAGGCTGGCAGGAAATCCTGCGGACTCAAGCCGCAGGCTTATTCACCACGAGGATCCAGGGCTTACCTGGGGTCGGGTAATAGCCGATCTTCTCGACGTGCAGGCCGGCGGCGGCGTGGGCTTCGGCGAACTTCAGCACGATGTCCGATTCTTCTGGGCCACCCGGGTGTCCCGTGTAGGCCACGCAGATCAATCGACCACCGGGGCGAAGTGCGGCGTAGGCGGCGTCGAGCGCCACTTGCGTGGAGTCGGGGCGGGTGATGATGTCGGGATTGCCCCCGGGCAGGTAGCCTAGGTTGAAGATCGCCACGCCGACCTTGCCTTGCTGCGCGGGCGTGAGCACTGCGGCGAGTTCGGCATGGCTGCGCAGGTGGACGGAGACGCGGTCCAGCAGGCCGGTAACCTCGAGGAGATTGCGGGTCGAGGCGACGGCTTCCGGTTGGATGTCGAAAGCGTGGACGTGGCCCGAGGGCCCGACGGCTTGGGCGAGGCAGGCGGTGTCACGGCCTTTGCCGGCGGTGCCGTCCACGGCGATGTCACCCGGGCGGAGGATTTCCGTGGCGAGCTTCTGGGCGCGTTCGGTGACGCGGACCGGGTTTACGGGAGCCACGGGAATTTCCGGAAGTTCGGAGCGCGTTTCTCGTTCCAAGCGGCGCGACCTTCGTCGCCCTCTTCCGAAAGATAGTAGAGCAGGGTGGCGTTACCGGAAAGTTCCTGGATGCCGGCCTGGCCGTCGAGTTCGGCGTTGAAGGCCGACTTCAGGCAGCGGATGGCGAGCGGGCTCTTGGTCAGGATCTCCTGCGCCCACTTCACGCCTTCGGCGTCGAGCTGCTCGTAGGGGACGACCGTGTTGACCAGGCCCATCTCGAGGGCCTGCTTCGCGTCGTATTGCCGGCAGAGATACCAGATCTCGCGGGCCTTCTTCTGGCCGACGATGCGGGCGAGGTAGGAGGCGCCGAAGCCGCCGTCGAAGCTGCCGACCTTCGGGCCGGTCTGGCCGAAGACCGCGTTATCGGCGGCGATGGTGAGGTCGCAGATGACGTGGAGGACGTGGCCGCCGCCGATGGCGAAGCCGGCCACGAGGGCGATGACGACCTTGGGCATCGAGCGGATGAGTCGCTGGAGATCGAGGACGTTGAGGCGAGGGACGCCGTCCTTGCCCATGTAGCCGCCTTTCTTGTCGCCGCGGATCTTCTGGTCGCCGCCGGCGCAGAAGGCGAACTTGCCGTCATGCTGCGGATTGGCTCCACGGAGGAGAACCACGCCGATGGTGGCGTCGTCGCGGGCATCGCCGAAGGCTTTGAGCAGTTCGGCGACCGTGTCCGGCGTGAAAGCATTGCGGCGGTGCGGGCGATTGATGGTCACACGCGCGATGCCGTCAGCCTTCTCATAGACGATATCGGCGAACTCGCCGCACTTCTGCCAACGGAGGTCGGGCTGCATGGGGCATAAGTTGGAGGCAGGGGGGATGTTTTCAAACGATTAAGCGACGGGACGCTTGAAAATCGCCGGCGGTTCCCGCACTTTGGCCTCCTATGGCCAAACTGACTCCCGAACAGATCACCAAGGTCTCCGCCTGGGTAGCCGAAGGCGCGACGCTTTCGCAGATCCAGGAGCGCCTTTCCACTCAGCTCGAGGTTTCCATGACCTATATGGACGTCCGTTTCCTCGTCGACGACCTGAACCTCGCCTTGGTCGAGAAGGAAGAGCCGAAGCAGCCGGAAGTGCCCGCCGCCGAAGAAGCTCCGGCCGAGGCCGCCGCCCCTGATGCTCCTACCGCCCAAGGTGCCGGCGTCGTCACGGTCGAGGTCGATACGATCGCCCAGCCTCATGCGATGGTCAGCGGTCACGTCACTTTCTCCGACGGTGAGAAGGCCGATTGGTATATCGACCATCAGGGTCGTCCGGGGATGGCCGCGCGCACGCCGGGTTATCGCCCGACGCCGCAGGACATCACCGACTTCCAGGTCAAACTGGACGCCGCGCTCCGTCAGGCCGGTTACTGAGCGCTCAGCGCGTCTTCAGGATCGCTTCCGCCAGGACGAAGTCCGCCGGACGCGTCAGCTTCAGGTTCACTGAGGGGTTCTCGACCAAGGATACGTCCTGGCCGACGAACTCCACGGCGGAACTATCGTCCGTGACCTTGCGCTGGAGTTCAGCGACCTTGCGGTAGGCCTTGAGCACGATGGCTGTGCGGAAGACCTGCGGGGTCTCGGCCGTCCAGACCAGTCCGCGGTCCGGGGAAGTCTCGACCGAAGTGGAGTCGGCCTTGGCGATCTTGACCGTATCGGCGGCGCGTCCGGCCAGGATGGCGGCGCCGGTCTCGAAGGCCTTGGCGCGTACTTTGCGGATGGCTTCGGCGGAGACCAGCGGGCGGGCGCCGTCATGGATGTGCACCAGACCGGCGTGGCCTTCGCAGGTATTGAGGGCCGCGAGCACCGAATCCTGGCGCGATTCGCCGCCGGGCACGAAGTCGATCGCCGTGGCCGAGGGCAGATGCGTGGTAAGCAGGGAACGCAGTTTGGCGAGCTGGGCTTCGTCGCGGTAAGTGATGACCACGCGCCCGATCAGGCCCGTGCTCAGGAAGGATTGGAGCGAGTGGACGAAGACCGGCTTACCGGCGAGAGGCGCGGTGATCTTGTCGTCGACGACGGACTGCATGCGCCGGGCGGAACCCGCGGCGAGAAGGATGAGGATGTCGTCGCCGGCGCTCATGCGGTCTCGCCGATGTCGCGGCGGATGCGGAGCGTCTCGGCCGCGGGATCCTTGGCCTTGAGGATCGGACGGCCCACCACGATGAAGCTCGCGCCTGCGGCGGCGGCCTGGGCGGGGGTCATGACGCGGTTCTGGTCGTCACCGGCGGCGTCAGGGTAGCGGATGCCCGGCGTGACGAGCGTCGGACCCGTACCGAGGTCGGCGCGGAGGACGGGAAGTTCGAGCGGCGAGCAGACGAGGCCACCGATGCCGGAGTCGATGGCCATGCGGCCGAGCAGGCGGACTTGTTCTTCCGGCGTGCGGGCGACACCCGTGGCGGAGAGCTGGGCTTGGTCCATCGAAGTGAGCACCGTCACGCCGAGCACTGTGCAGTCGGGCAGGGCGGACTTGGCGGCATCGGCGGCGCGGGCGATCATCTCGGGGCCGCCGCAGGCGTGGATGGTCAGGAGCGAGCAGGGGCGACCCTTCAGGCTCTTGACCGCGGAAGCGACCGTGTTGGGGATGTCGTGGAACTTCAGGTCGAGGAAGACCTTGAAACCTAGGGCGTGGAATTCGTCGACGATACCCGGACCATGGCGCGTGAAGAGCTGGAGGCCGAGCTTCACCCAGGCCAGATTGCCGGCGAGGGGGCGGGCGAGCGCCAAGGCTTCCTCCTTGGTCTCTACGTCGAGGGCGAGGATGAGTCGGCAAGGCGAAGCCATACCGTGTTTATGGAAACGGCCCGGCCTTCCCGCCAGCGTAAATCTCCGGCCAGCTTACTTCTTGGCCTTCTTGGGCACCGGCGTGCTGGGCAAGGTATGCACGTCGTAAGAGAAGGGCTTGGTCGGCTGCTGGCCGAGCAGGTGGAGGCTGAACCATTCCGCCATGCGGACATTGTCGTCGGCCATCTCAACCCAACCGCCATGGGCGGCGCCGAGACGGATGAGGACGTCGCTCTTCGAGCCGACCTCCTGGGCACGGGCGTGGTAGCGGCGGGCCTGCGAGTCTGGGACCAACGGGTCGGCGTCGCCTTGGACGATGAAGGTCGGGGGCGTCTGGGCGCTGATCCAGAAGAGAGGGGAAAGTTCCCGGCCGGCGCGTTCGCGTCCTTCGGCGGTGGTCACGATCGGTCCGAAGGCCGGCGCGCGGACGGTCAGGGGGCCGGCGCCTTCCTTGCTGTCACCTTCCTTGGCCCAGCTGAGGAAGTCGACCGGCGGGTAATAGCAGGCGACGGCGTTGACCGCCGAGCTCACGTGCTCGACCGGATCCTTCGACTTCGGGTTGGCCGGGATGACGCGGGTGCCGAGCATCAGGCTGAGGTGACCGCCGGCGCTGCCGCCGGTGACGCCGATCTTGTTCGGGTCGATGCCGAACTTGGCGGCATTGGCGCGGACGAAACGGACGGAGCGCTGCAGGTCGGCGACGATCTCGGCGATGTGGAAGCGCGGCTGCGTGCCGTGGACGACGACAAAGGTCGTGAAGCCGTGCTTCGGCCAGCCGCCGTCGCTGATTCCGTTATGATTCGAGTTCCAGCCGCCGCTGATGATCTTGATGACCGCCGCGCCGTTGGGCTTGGCCGGGGTGAAGACATCCATCGTCAGCGCCACGCCATCGTGCTTGGCGTAGATGACGTCGGAGACGCGGGTGACGTCCTGGGCGGAGCCGAGGGCGCAGGTGAGGGCGAGGAGCAGGCTGGCGAGGAGTCTCATGGGGTTGACCATAGGACACCGCCAAGTCGGCGAAGTTGCAAGCCGCTCAGACCTTCAGGCGGAACTTGATGACCACCTTCAGGATCTCGGCCGGGGCGCCGAGCTGGACGCCGGGCTGGTGGCCGTCCTGCGGATGGAAAATCGCGAAGTTACCACGGCCGAGCGTCAGGAGCGCGGACGGGGTCGTCGGAGCGGCGTACTTCTCGACGTCTTTCTCGGCGATATACGGCTTGGTCACGACCAAGGTCTTTTGGTCCGTATGGCCGCAGAATTCGAGGCCTTGGTAGACGACTTGGATATCCCCGTAGATTTGATGGGCTTCCCACATCTTGTCGGCCGATGGGGCCGTCTGGTAGCGCTGCACGATCGCGACGAGGTCCTGACCCTGGAGCTCATACTTGCCGTCGGCCGTGTGAACGTCGAAGGCGCGCAGGTAGGCGAACGCCTGCGGGAAGAGCGGGTGGAGCGACTCGTAGGCGCCGGAGGCGGAGAGTTGGTCGAGGATCATACTAAAAGGGGTGGGGGTAGGGTTAGGGTGTTTAGGCTTCGTCGGGGAGGCCTTCGACGTCGTCGAGCGGGAGTTCCACCGGCTGGTCGGAGCCGAGGATCGAGAGCAGGAGGGCGATGCGTTTCTGCGGCGACTCGAGGCGGATGATCTCGCCTTCGGAGCCGGTGAAGATGCCGCGGATGACGCGGGCCTTCGCGCCGACCTTCAGTTCTTCGTCGAGCATCGACAGGATGGCCTCGGGCCCGAGCGCGTTGAGTTCGTCGATCACGGCTTGTTCGACGTCCACCGGGCGGCCTTCGCGGCTGACCAGGTGGAGCACTCCGCGGGTGCTCCGGATCGTGGACTGGAATTCCATCGGGTCGAAGCGTGCGAACACGTAACCCGGGAAGAGCGGTTCGATGACGACCTTATTCTTTTCGTGTCCGCGTCGCGTGCGACGCAGGCGAGGGAAGACCAGCTCCGCGATGCCGATGGCCCGCAGGTTCTGCACCGCCACCGCCTCTTGGCGAGGCTTGGCCTTGATGCAGAACCAGGTCGGGCCGACGGCTTCGGTCATGCGCTCTTGAAAGCGGACTTCGAGCGATCCGGGAGCCAGCCGAGCGCGATGAGCGCGAGTTGGGAGGCCCAGAAGATCATCAGCCAGAAGAAGCCGGATTCGGTGAAGCCGTAGCTGTGCAGGCCGACGCCGAGGAGGTTGGTGCCGAACCAAGACCAGGCGGTGACCATGTTGCCGAAGACGAGGAGCTGCATGAGCCCTTCGCGACGGACGAGTCCACCCCAGCGGGCGTGCAGGCAGATGGCGCACCAGAGCACGATGAGGATGGCGCCGTTCTCCTTGGGATCCCAGCCCCAGAAGCGACCCCAGCTCTGGTCGGCCCAGATGCCGCCGAGCATCGTGCCGATGAAACTCGCGAGGACCGCGAAGGCCAGGATGGCGTAGGCCGCGCGGGCCACGCTGTCGCCCCAGTTGTAGTCGGACTTGAAGGCGCGCAGCGCAAGGTGGAGGGCGCCGAGCAGGCCGGCGACGAAGGTCGCCGAGTAGCCGAGCGTCACGATGGTCACGTGCGTCGCCAGCCAGAAGTTCGAGTCGAGCACCGCGCGGACGCTCTCGAGGTTGTCTTCGCCGGAGAGGCCGAGGTTATGGGCGACGATCAGCGAGACGAAGCCCGTGATGCCGGTGGCGGCGGCGCCGATGCCATTCTTCCAGACGCGCTCGAGCATGATGCCGAGGGCGACGGCGCCCCAGGCGACGAAGATGCCGGAGGAGTAGAGGTTGGTCACCGGCGGACGGCCGTGCAGCCACATGCGGTAACCGAGCGCCGCGGTGTGCAGGACGAAACAGAGCACCAGCAGGCGGTAGGCCCAGGCGCGCAGGTTCTCGGAGGACGTCAGCCAGGAGGCGAAGACCATGAGCACCGTGACGGCGTAGGCGATGAGCAGCCAGTAGAAGGGCTGCATGCGACCGAAGGAGGCTTCGGACTCAGCCTTGGCCGTCCACGGTCCCTTGAGGGAGGCCGAGATGGCGGAGGCGAGGCGGGCGCACTCGTCGTCCTTGCCTTCGCGCCAAGCCATGGAGAAATCGGCGTAGCGAGTGATCAGGCCGTCCTCGGCGAGACCGGCGCGATGGGTCTTCTGGTCCTTGATGATGCCGAGCAGGGAGCCGCCGAGGTTATCCCAGCGTTCGACGGAGTCCGGATCCTTGGGCGGCATCAGGCCGATGGCGCCTTCGCGTTCGAAATCCTGGTAGCGTTCGACGAACGTGCGGACGGTCTTCTGGAGCTCGGGGTCGAAGGCCTGGCCGGAGCCGCCGTTGGCGCGGCTGGCGTTCATCTCGGAGAGGGCGCGGTTGAGGGCGCTGATCCAAGCGCCGTATTCGCGGCGCGGGGTGACGTCGGCCGGCAAGTCGCCGGGGATGAACGTCATGCTGAGCGCCGCGTATTGGCGGGCGGCGCCTTCCAGGTTAAGCAGGGCGCGGTCTTCGGCGTCACGGTCGGCCTGGGCTCGCTTGCGAGCCTTCTCGGCGGCCTTGCTGAGTTCGGCGCTATTCTTCAGGATGCCGTCCCAGCTGACGTAGAGGCTCTTCTCGGGGTCGCCGCCGACGCGCTTGAGCACGTTCGGGTGTTCGACGCGGAAGGTCGGCAGGTGGCGGGCGATCGGCGCGCGGAAGGAGACTTCGATGAGCCAGTCGATCGCGGAGATCGAGCCGCCGGACAGGCGGACCGGGCGCTTCTCGAGCATCGCCTGAAGGTTCGTATCGAGGGCCGGGAGTTCCTTGGCGATCGCGGCGCGATCCTCGGCCGACCAGGTGGAGGGGCGCTGACCGAAGGCCACGCGTTCGAGCTTGGAGAGCGCGACGGAGGTGCGGGCGCGCATCTGGAGGAGCGAGCCCGTTGCGAGGGTCTCGATCGGCACGATACGTCCGCCGCTCTGCACGGGAATCTGACCGAATTCGCGGCTGTTCCAACCGGCGTCGGCGGCCTGCGAGGAAGCCGAGAGGAAGCCGAGCGCGAGCACGGCGGCGGCCTTGGCGGCGCGTCCGCGGAGGAAGCGCACGAGCGAGAATCCGAAGTGCCAGATGAGTCCGACGGACATCACCAACACGGAGACGTAAGGGATGAGCCAGCCGGGATTACGGACGACCTGGAGGACGCTGAGGTCCTTGCCGTCCTTAGTGCTGCCGAAACTCGACTGGAAGAACGTGAGGCCGGCATGGCGGAGCGGCTGGTTCATCGAGATGTTATAGGCGAAGGAGCCGGTGCCTTCCTTGATCGTCACATCGCTGGCGAAGCGGCGGGGCGTGTTCGTTCCCGGGTATTTCTCGTGGGTGAACTTGTCGAGGCGGAGGGTGAAGGGGACGTAGTAGCGCACGCGGCGCAGCGAGAGCTGGTAGGTCTTTCCGCCGTCCTTGAATTCCTGGGCGTCGAAATTCTCCGTCAGGTTGAGGTTAACGACCCAGACGCCGGCGGACTGGGCGCCTTTGAGGAGTTCGACGATCGCCGTCGGGGCGTTGGGGTTGTTGTCGTCGTAGCTTTCCGGCTCCGGCTTGTAGGCCAGTTCCGTGCGGGCTCCGATGCCTTGGGTCGCCTTGATCGGGAGGCCGTCGGCCATCTGCGACTTGGCGCGCAGCATCGCGTTCGGGTGATAGGTGAGGACCTTGAGCGTGAAGGGTGAGCCGGGCAGGGCGACCGTGTCGGGAGCCTGCTTGGCGGCGATGGCGCGGAAGATCGTGTCGGGCACGACGACGACCTGGTCGGCCTTGGGGTCTTTCTCGACGAGGGCGAATTCGAATTCACGGAACGCCTCGGAGAAGTTGCGGCTCTCGCCTTCCGGGACGATCATCGCGGACTCTTCCTGGTAGACCGCGGTGATGAAGCCGCCGATGAGCAGGAGGAGCAGGCCGGCGTGGATCATGCTGATACCCACCTTGGAAGCCGTGGCCTTGAAGTGACGGAAGTGCGCGAAGGCCAGGTTGGCCACGAGCAACGCGCCGATGAGGAACCCGCCCGGGAGCGGAATCTGCAGCGGGGCGGTGTCGTCCATCGGGTAGAAACAATACCAGGAAGAGAAGTAGACCTTCTGGACGTGCCAGACGCCCCAGTGGACCTGTTCGAGCGTGCCGAGCAGCACAAGCAGCATCGAAAGGACGAGGAGTAAGACCGTCAGCTTCAGCGAAGCCAACGTGTCGATGAATTTACGGCCGCTATCGGCCTTCTTCTGAAATTCTTCGTTGTTCACGGAAGCTGGGATTCGGCGAGGAAGGCGACGAGGGCGGCGCCGTTGGCGGCGACAGCGGCGGCGTCACCGCTCATCTTGAAGAACCAGGTGGCGCCCTTGTGCGGGGTCATGACCGCATCGAGGCCTTTCTTGCCATCGTTCGAGGCCATCACGAAGCGCTGGCTCTCGATGCCGCCGACCTTGGCGGGCTTGGCGGAAGCGGCGATGTCGTCACCGCTCGCGGGCGGCAGGCCGATCTGGCCGCGCCAGCGGTTCACGTTGGCGGTGAGGCCGCCGACGTTGCCGGGGAAGACCGTCACGGCGACCTCGGCCTTGGAGCCGTCGGGGCCGGCCACGATCCAGGTGGCTTTGCGCATGCCGTTCTCAGGACCGACGGACCAGCCGGCGGGGAGCTTAGCCCACTTGGGGGCGTCGAAGGAGGCCGCTTCGGCCTTCATCGAGGCGGGCGCGACCATCGGGGCGGCGACGGCCGGAGAAGGAGCGGGCTGCGCGGCGACGGGCGCGGCCGGAGCGGCGGCGGGAGCCGGCGCGGCGTCGGACTTCACTTCGTAGCGGGCGACCTGCGGAGCAGGCTTGCAGCCGAAGGCGAGCAACGAGGCGGAGAGGAGGAGAGGGAGGCGCATGATGATAAGGAGATTATTTGTTGGCGGGCTGCTTGGCCTTTTTCTTGGCGGCCGCGGCGGCGTCGCCGGCGGTCGAGCCGGTCTTGCGGCGTACTTCGTATTTCTCGTCGCGGGGCTTGATGACGCCGCGCTTCACGAGTTCGTCCGCGTGGAGATCGGCCAGCGGTCCGCAGCGGGCGAGCCAGGCGTCGCACTCGGCGCGGAGTTCGGCGAGCTTGGCCGCATGGGCGGGGTCGCCGGCGAGGTTCTTCACTTCCCACGGGTCGCTCTGGGTGTCGAAGAGTTCTTCGGCGGCGCGGTTGGGGTTGAAGTAGAGCGCCTGGATGGGCGTCAGTTTGCCCTCGGCTTGGACGCGGCGGAGCTCGTGCATCGTCTGGCCGACTTCCTGGTAGGCCACCTTGCCGGCCTCATCGACGCCGGGCGCCTGGTTGCGCACGTAGCGGAACCGCGCGTCGCGCACGGAGCGGACCTTGTCGAAGCTCTCGTCCATGAAGTCACGGAAGGAATAGGCGTATTTCGGCGGCTGGGCGGCGGTCGGCAGGAAACAATGGCCGTCGTATTCGGCGGGTACGGGGACGCCGGCGAGCGTCAGCGCCGTCGGGGCGAAGTCGATCCAGCTGGCGAAGTCCTCGCGGACCGTACCGGGAGCGATCTGCCCGGGCCAGCGGACGATGAGCGGCACGCGCGTGCCGGTGTCCTTCACCGAGCGCTTGAAGCGCGGCATGCCGCGGCCGTGGTCGCCGGTCAGGATGACGATGGTGTTCTTTTCAAGATCGTGCGCCTTCAGCCAGTCGAGCACGCGGCCGAGGGAATAGTCCACCGCCGTGACGAGTTCATGGTAGTGGGCGACTTCGCGGCGGACGGCCGGAGTATCCGGATAGAAAGGCGGCAATTCGACCTTGGCGGGATCACGTCGGTCGGAAGGCTTCAGCGCGGCGGTGTTGCGGGCGTGATCGCCGTCGTTGGCGCGCACCTGGCTCTCATGGCTGACCGTGTCGTTGAAATAAGCGAAGAACGGTTCTTTCGGCTTGGCGGTAAGCTCGCCCGCCGGACGGTTGGCCGGGTTGACCCAGTTCTTGCGATCGTTCGCGAGGTTCTTTTCCGGCACGCCTTGGAAGTCGGTCTTGCCGGGCCACATCACGTGATAGCCGGCGGCTTGGAGTTTCTCGGTGAAGGGGTGGGGCGGGTTGACGACGACCGAGCGCATGTTCTGCGCGCCATATTTGAGGGGATATTGACCGGTCACCATGCCGCTGCGGGACGGGGCGCAGACGCCCGTGTGGGTAAAGGCGCGGGTGAACCGGGCGCCTTCCTTGGCGAGGCGGTCCATGTTCGGCGTGATGGCATCCTTGCAACCGTAGGCGCCCGTGTCGGGGCCCATGTCTTCGCCGATCACGACCACGATGTTAGGGCGGGTCTCGGCGGCGCCGAGGACGGCGGCCAAGAGCAGGGCCAACTGGGGGAGGAAGCGTGGCATCATGGGGTTAGGACAGGGACGATTCCCAATGGTTGCGAGGCCCGTGAGCCATGGCAAAAAGAAAGGACGCATTTACGCGTCGTTTTTTGGGGTATTAGGGCTAAGGCCTTAGTCCGTGAAGCGGAACAGGGCCACGTCACCGTCCTTGAACAGGTAGGACTTGCCTTCGAGGCGGTAGCGGCCGGCGTCGCGGGCGGCGGCGACCGAGCCGTTCTTCACGAGGTCCTCGTACGAAACGATTTCGGCCTTCACGAAGCCCTTTTCGAAATCCGTGTGGATGACCGCGGCGCACTGCGGGGCGGTCATGCCGCTGCGGAAGGTCCAGGCGCGGACTTCCTTTTCGCCGGCGGTGAAGTAGGTAGCCAGGCCGAGCAGGTGGTAGGCGCCGCGGATGAGCGAAGATACGCCGGAGTCGGTCACGCCGAGGGACTGGAGGAACTCGGTGGCTTCGGCGGGCGACAGGTCGCAGAGCTCGGCTTCGACCTGCGCGCAGATGACGACGTGCTCGCAGCCGTGGCGTTTGCCGATGAGGGCGGAGACGGCGGCGACGTGCGGGTTCTTCGAAGGATCGGCGAGGTCACCTTCGGCGACGTTGCAGGCGAAGAGCACCTTCTTGGAAGAAAGCAGGTTGTAGGTCTTCAGGCGGGCGCGCTCGTCGTCGGAGACTTCGAGGGCGGAGGCCGGCTGGTTCTCGTTGAGGTGCTTCACCAGACGGGCGAGCAGTTCGACGTTGGCGATGGCGTCCTTGTCCTGGCTGCGGACCTTCTTCTGGTTACGGTCGAGCTGCTGCTCGGCCGACTGGATGTCGGCGAGGATGAGTTCGGTCTCGATGACCTCGATGTCGCGGATGGGGTCGACCTTGCCCATGCTGTGGACGATGTCGTCGTTATCGAAGCAGCGCACCACGTGGATGATCGCGTCGCACTCGCGGATATTGGAAAGGAAGTCGTTGCCCTTGCCTTCGCCCTTGGAGGCGCCGGCGACGAGGCCGGCGATGTCGACGATGTCGATCGTGGCCGGGATGACGACTTTCGTGCCGGCGATCACCTGGAGCTTCTGCATGCGTTCGTCCGGCACGAGGACCACGCCCACGTTGGGCTCGATCGTGCAGAACGGGTAGTTCGCCGCCTCGGCCTTGCGCGAGCGCGTAAGGGCGTTGAAGAGGGTCGACTTGCCCACGTTGGGGAGTCCGACGATGCCTGCCTGGGTCTTTGCCATGGAAGAGGCAACGTGGGCATCCGCCCCGCCAAGGTCAAGAGCCGCCGTCAGGGGGCCAGCGTCAGGGCCTGTTCGGCGAGCTCCGGGTCGGGCAGCACCACTTCGTCCTTCGGTTGCGGCTGTCCGCGGACGATCCGGGCGACCGCGAGCCGGCCGCGGACCGAGGTGATCTCCAGGACGGCGGAAGGATTCAGCTGGGGGTCGCGGGCGATGACCTGCAGGCCTTCGCGGACGATCGTGCCCGGGATGAGGAGCAACGGCACGCTGGTGCTGCGGAGCGGGTAGCCTTGGACGAATCCCACGCGGGCGTTGCGCGGCGCGCCGGCCGGGAGCGCGAACGGGTTCGGCTCCTCGGCGGGCTTGGACGGCTTGAACACGGCGCAGCCTGTCAGCAGCGCGAGCAGCAGACAGACTGGGCCGAGCCGGCTCACTGGCGCTGCGGAGCGCCCGGACCTTCCGGGGGCTTGCCGATGAAGGCGGCGAGGGCGGAATTGGGCGGCAGGCCGCCGGGCAGGCCGCCGGGCGAAAGCGGACCCGGAGTCTGCTCGGCCTTTTCGTCTTCGGAGATGAACTGGTCGAAGCCGGGGCCCGAAGTATCGAGTTCGCCTTCGAACATGCCCTGAAGCTGGCGCATGCGCGTCGGGTGACGCATCTTGCGGAGGGCCTTCGCTTCGATCTGACGGATACGTTCGCGGGTGACCTTGAAGTGGCGGCCGACTTCTTCGAGCGTGCGCTGGACGCCGTCGAGGAGGCCGAAGCGGAGGATGAGGACTTCCTTCTCGCGTTCGGCGAGGGAGCGCAGGACGAAGTCGATCTTCTCGCGGAGGAGTCGGGTGGAGGCCGTGTCGGAGGGGTTTTCCGCGGACTTGTCCTCGATGAAGTCGCCGAGCGAGGTGTCCTCGCCGTCGCCCACCGGGGACTGGAGCGAGATCGGCTGCTGGGCCATCTTCATGATCTGCTGCACGCGATCGATCGCCATGTTCATCTCGTTGGCGACTTCTTCGGCGGTCGGCTCGTGCCCGAGCTCCTGGGTGAGCTGCTTCTGGACCTGCATCACCTTGTTGAGCGTCTCGATCATGTGGACCGGGATGCGGATGGTGCGGGCCTGGTCGGCGATGGAGCGGGTGATGGCCTGGCGGATCCACCAGGTCGCGTAAGTGGAGAACTTGTAGCCGCGGCGGTATTCGAACTTCTCGACGGCCTTCACGAGGCCCATGTTGCCTTCCTGGATGAGGTCGGTGAAGAGCAGGCCGCGGTTCTGGTATTTCTTGGCGATGGAGATCACCAGGCGGAGGTTATGTTCGACCATCTCGGTCTTGGCGCGCTGCGCTTCGTCGAGGTGCTTGCGGACATTGCGGGCGAGGTGGATGAGTTCGCCCGGGCTGAGGCGCCAGCGGAGTTCGATCTCGCGGGTGCGGGAGGCGGAGATCTCAAGCTTCACGGCCTTCTTCGCGCGGACCGGGCCGCGGGCGACGATGGTCGGTTCGACCAGGTTGCGGGAGTCTTCGATGTCGCCCTTGATGTCGGGCAGTTCGAGCCACTCTTCGAAGAGCTTCATCTTGAAGCAGAACTTCCGGAGGATGTCCTTGCAGCCTTCCTTGGCGGTGCGCTCGAGCTTGATGTAGGCTTCGCGGGTCTTGGCCTTCTTGGGGGCGTCGGTCTCGTCGAGGTATTTCTGCCAGGCCTTGTCGAGCTTGGCCTTGAGCTTGGTGCACTCCTCCGTGGCCTTGGGGAGCATCTTATAATACGCGTCGCGGGACTCGACCTTCTTGTCGATGACCACCTTGTCGAAGCGCTCTTCCTTGCGGAGGACCTTGAGGGCGAGGTCGAGCTGGTAGGGCAGGGTGAGCCAGCAGGAGAAGAGGAACTCCTGGGCGCGCAGTTCGGCGTCTTCGATGCGCTTGGAGATCTCGACTTCCTGTTCGCGGGTGAGCAGGGGCTTGTGGCCCATCTGCTTCAGGTAGACGTTGAACGGATCGTAAGGGGCGTCGGCCGGGACGGTGCGCGCGGCTTCTTCTTCGGAGTCTTCGACCTTCTTGCGGTACGTCTCGACCTCATCCTCGTCCAGGAGCTTGATGTCCAGGTTGTCGAGGATGTTCATGATGTTCTCGATCAGCTCCGGGTCGGTGGCGCTGTCGGGGATGACCTCGTTGATGTTCTGGACGGTCACGAAGCCGTTCTTCTTGGAAAGGCTGACGAGCAGCTGGACCTTCTGATTGATGGCCGGCCCGATCGGCGCGATCGGCTTGGTCGCCGTCGCGGGCTTGGGCACGATCGCCTTGGGGGCGGGCTTGGCGACGACCTTGGCGACCGGGGCCTTGGCCGGAGCGGGTTTGACCGGCGCGGCCTTCGGGGCGGCGGCTTTCGCGGCGACCGCCTTCACGGGCGGCTTAGCCGGAGCCTTGGCGGCGGCTTTGACGACGGGCTTGGCCTGCTTGGAGGCTTTGGCCGGTTTGTCGGTGGTCTTCTTGTTCTTCTTATCGGTCATCTTGGGAAAATCAGGCGGCGGTGAGCGTCGGCGGGGTCGCGTGCGATTTGCGCAGGGCGATCTTTTCGGACTGGAGCCGGTTGAGCGTGGCGACGTCTTCGCGAGGGGTGGAGGCGATCCGGGCGTCGAGGCTGCGCATCAGGGCTTGGACGTGGCGGCCGTGGAAGGACTTCAGGATCGTGTTGGCGCGAGGCAGGATGTCCTTCTCGTCGTCGCGGCCGGCGTAGCTTTCGGCGGAAAGGCGGGCGGCTTCGGTGCGCAGTTCGTCGTCGAGGGCGTTGACCGCCTCGCGGAGACCGGCGAAATGGCCGTGGGCGGCTTCGTTGAGCAGGGCCATCAGGAGTTGGCCGCCTCGGCCGGACTGGTCGATCCACTCGAGCGGGAGCGACTGGGCGATGGGAACGAAGTAGGCGTCATGCCGCAGAAGGAACAGTATCAGATCCTCCTCCGGCGTTGTCAAGCCCCCCCCCTTGACAACGGGGACGGGTGCTTCGTCCGGGCCGCCGAGCTGGGCCGCGGGACGCTGGGACTGGGATTGGGCGCGGTGGCGCTCGTAGGCCATGTGCATCTCGCGGATGCCGATGCCGGCGTGGCGGGCGGCCTCGTTGAGGGCTTCGCGGACGATCTCCTCGGCGCCGGCCTGCTCGACGATGGGGAAAAGGGATTCCAGGAGGCTGAGTCGGCTGGTCAGCGGCAGGTTGACGGAGCCTTCGGGGACGAGGGACTGTACGCAGAACTGCATCGCACTGCGGGCGCCGGCGACGAGGCCGGCCCAGCCCGCGGCGTCATGCGTCGAGAAGTATTCGTCGGGATCCTTGCCGCCGGGCAGCGAGAGGAAGCGGATGTCGAGGCCTTCGCGGAGACCGATGGGCAGCAGGCGCAGAGCGGCCTTCTGGCCGGCGGCGTCGGAGTCCAGGAAGACCAGCAGGCGCTGGCTGAAGCGACGGAGCTGCTGGAGGTGTTCTTCGGTGACCGCGGTGCCTTGGGCGGCGATCGCGCCGGGGATGCCGGCCGAGTGGCAGCGGATGGCGTCGAGCTGGCCTTCGACGAGCACGAACGGATCCACGTCCTTGCGGGTCATGCGGGCGCGGTCGAGGTTGAAGACGGTGCGGGACTTCTTGAACAGCTCGGTTTCGGGCGAGTTGACGTACTTGGCCTCGCGCGAAGGGTCGTCCTGCGGGGTGATGTCGAGCTGGCGCGCGGTGAAGGCGATGACGCGGCCCTGGATGTCGCGGATCGGGATGATCAGGCGGCCGCGGAAGCGACAGCGCCAGCGCAGCGGATCGGGCACGCGGTCGACGCCGAAGAACAGGCCGGTCTGGGCGAGCGCGTCCTTCGCGTAGCCCTTGGCCAGCAGGCCGGGGATGAGTTTCGAATCATCGACCGGGGCGAAACCGATGCCGAAGTCGTCGGCGACTTCCGGGGAGAACTTGCGCTGGCGCGTCCAGTAGTCGCGGATCCATTCGCCGTGCACCGGGTCCTCGAGGAAGCAGCGGCGCCAGTAGTCGGTGACGAGCTCATGGATCTCGAGGAGCTGGCCGCGGAAGGACTTCTCGTTCTTGCCGTCGCCGCCGCTCTCGTAGTCGAGCTTGAAGCCGAAACGGTTGGCGACGCGTTCGACGGATTCCGGGAAGTCGAGGCCTTCGCGGTTCATGACGAGCTTGAAGGCGTCGCCGCCTTGCTGGGTGGAGAAGCAATACCAGAGGCCGGTCTCCGGGTTCACCTTGAACGAAGGGCTCTTCTCGGACTTGAAAGGGCTGAGACCCCACCAGTCGCGCCCGCGCTGCTTCATCTGGGTATAGTCGCCGGCGAGCGCGACGATATCAGCCCGTTGGCGGAGCTCATCGATCGATCTGCGGGAAATACGGGCCACGGGTGTCAAGGGGTGGCTGTCAAGGGGTGGGGCGCAAACGTAAATAATTCCCAATCGGCGATGGGGAGTTCCCCCGTGTTATGCCCGGGGGTGTCGCGGGCGCAAGGGGTGGCCCCTTTTCAGCACTCGTCGCAGAGCTTCCGGCGGATCCGGGCGGCTTCGGCCCGCAGGCGGGCGGCTTCGGCGGTTTGGCCGGCCTTGTCCAGGACGTCGGCCAAGTTGTCCATGACCGACGTGACTTCGCGTTTCTCGGCGCCGTGGAGCTGCTGGACGCCACGTAGTTGTCGGCGGAAGAGGGTTTCGGCTTCGGCTAACTTACCACGCTTCAGCTCAAGACCGCCGAGGATACTCATCGTGCCGAGAGGGTCGGGGTGGGTTTCGCCGAGAAGGGTGACTTCCAGTGCGAGCACCGTGCGGTAAAAGTCGGCGGCTTCGTCGAAGCGTGACTGGCGGTAGCAGAGGCCGGCGAGCTGGGTGCGGAGATTGATGATCGCGGCGTCAGCGCCGCGCGGCGCGTTCTCCAGCAAGGTCAGTGCTTCACGGTAAAGTCGCTCAGCTCCGGGGAGATCGTCGGCCGACATCCGCAGCGAGGCGAGTTCGCGCCTCAGGTCCGCGGCGGCGGAACGTTGGTCGCGCGTTGCGGTGGGTTGCGACTGGATGGCCTGACTGAGCAGTCCTTCGGCTTCGGCTGACTTGCCTTCGCTGCGTAAAGCCGCGGCCCGTTGGCGTAAAGCCTCAGGGCCGTTGGTTGGCGCGGATGACGTCTCCGCGCAGCCGACCATCAGGCAAGCCAACAGCAGGCAGAGCGCGAGGCGCGTCATCAGTCGCCGAGGAAGCTGGCGTCGTCGCACTGCGCCTTGAAGTAGGGCGCGTTGCCGTCGACCTCGACCGTGAGCGTGTGATTGCCCGCGGGAATCGAGGCGGCGTAGGCGCCGGCCTTCAGTTCAAGGGCCTTACCATCCAGCCAGGCGGCCTTGACGCCGGTGAGGAGCAGCGGCTTGGAGGTCGCGGCGGCCGCGGTGAGGCGAGCGGTCGCGTACAGGCGGCCCGGATTGAATTCCTTCGGTAGCTGGCCGTTGACGAGCGTGTAGACCGGTGTGGCGGCAGCGGACTTGGCGAGGGCGCCCGGAGGCTGGTCGTCGAAGA
>CANKZO010000019.1 GCA_947488485.1 Opitutia bacterium
TGATCGCCTCCGTCGCCGCGATGATCTCCGCCCGGGCCTTCGGCAGCACCTGCGTCAACCGCTTCAGCTGCTCCGAAGCCAATCCCGCGTCCGCATACACCCCTCCCCGCCCGGACCGGACCTGCATGGCCCGCCCGACCCCCGAGAAGTATTGTGAGATGCTTTTGAACATACCCTCCCATTACTCTGCCCGCCAAAGGTAATCTAGCCAGTGCGAAGCATCGATACCTGCGCCTCGATTAAGCTAACCTCGTCCCTAAGGAGAAACGTACTTCCTAGGGTTGTAACGGAAATCCTTGGTTGAGTCGACGTCTGTGAATTCCGCGGATTCGCCCTTCTTGAAATAATGCTTAACTGACTCGCCGAGCCCACTCTCCTTGGTCGATCCGTTCGCGCCGACCGGCTCGAGATTTAGTGGATACTGTTCCGTCGTCTGCACTCCATTGGCATCATAGATTGACACCAGTAACTTGACTGGCCTGACAGAGGAGCTGGAGACAACCAAGACCTGATTAGAGTTTATTAACGACTCACGCCAGCGCACCACGATCGGCATGGTCTTTTTTATTTCGTCGAGACGCTTCTCGAGTTTCGTCACCTGAGACTGGGCATCCCGTGTCTTGCTGATTTCCCCTTCGAGTCGCACTTCGGCAGATTTGGCCTTTTCCCGATCCAAACCGGCGGCTTCAGCGGCAGCCTTTGCCACTTGTTCGGCTTTTAGTTGCGCAGACTTGGCCTCAAGTGAAATAACGTTAGCGGCATCCTCTGAAGCCTTGCTCGCCGCGATGCGTCGACTGGCGTCATAAGCGGGCATAAGCTGCGAAGCAGAAATCAGAATCAAACCTATCAGTGCGACAAGAAAGGCCGCACCAAGAATAAGATAGTTGCGCCGGCGGAGAACCTTGAGTCTGACCCAGCCGGAAGGACCATAAAGTTCCGGAAAGGACTCGATGACCGACCAAGCGTCGTCTTTTTCGTAAAGCAGCCAACCTTGCCGCTGAAACTCGTCTTTATCCGTGACGCGTAGTTCCTTAACCCAGCCGGCAACCTGCTCAGCTGTCCCTTGAATCAGCACCTCACCGGATCGACTTTTTATTAAGTAAGTAGGAGCATCCATCGGCCGCGATTAAGCATCAGTCTCCGGATTCGCTCGCGGAGTTTCCGAAAATCTTCTGAACAATGGACTTATCACGCTCGGCCTTAAGCTGTTCACTTTTACGGACATATAGGGACATGAATGCATCGTTCTGTTTCTGTAGCTCATCCAGTTTGTCTCGCATCGGCTTTTGCCTCGCCTCGAGCTCGGCGAGTTTGGTCTTCGAGGAAGATCGCTCGTCTTCGATGAGCTTGGCCAACGAAGCATTTTTACGATTCGCAGCAGCTAGATCAGCGGACACCCTGCCGGCGACATCATCCAGTTTGCTCTTAGCGTCGACCAGCTCACCCCGGGTCTGCGCCAAGGCCTGGTTGAGCTTGGCCTTTGAAGCTTCCAGCTCAGCCATCAGGCGAGTTACTTCCTGCTTATATGAGGCTTCATATTGGAGGCGGGCCTTATCAGCGTCTTCGCGACCTTGCTTAAGCTTATCGAAAGCAGTCTTTTCGAGCTCCTTGGCGCTACGCGCCTCGGCCTTGGCTTCGTCGACACGATTGGACTCCGTATAACGGGGAATGAGCTGGTCGTAACAAATCAGCGCAAAACCGATGGCGACGAAGATGATACCCGCCACCATGGAGAGGTAGGCCCGATTCCTAGCGCGGCGCAGGGCCCTTCGACCCTGACGATCTGTCTGGTTGAATTCCGGGAAATCCTTCACGCGGGCCCAGAGCTCATCGCGCTCCAACACATGGAAACCTAGCCGACGCAGGTCGTCGTCCGAAGTGATGCGATTCTCCTTCAGCCACGCTTCGATCGTAGCGAAATCACCCTCCTTCTCGATACGTCCTCCGCGGGACTTGATACAGTATACTGGCTTTGGTTCGTTCATGCGGTTTTTTTGTCAAATTTTTCGGCCGCCTCGTCCTTGGGCTTCTTCGGCAAGGCGGGCACAGGCTGATCGGAGCCCGGCACCTTGACCGGCGGCGCAATCCGGGTCTTCGGCTTGATGATCTTAACCTGATCAGCGTCGACATCCAGATCCTGGGTCACCTCGCCACGAAGGTCGGAGGAGGTGGAGCCATACTCGATGCGCAGAGAATGCCGGCCAATCGGCAACCTCAGCCTGAAGGCACCGTTGGGCGGCACCTTCACTTCTTTACCATCGACCTCGAGGTGCTCCAATTGGACGCCTTTGGGTAGATTCAGCGAGAAATCGATATCCTGAGATTTGCCGTCCGGGAGCGAATTCACGGCGTCAATGTCGACCTGCGGTACCGGCAAGATCTGCGCACGCGGCGTCGGCGCGGGCGAACGCGGTGCCGGCTGGGGACGGCCTGGTACCAACGGGATCAATTTACCGTCGGGAGTCATCTGGCCGTTCCGCTCCTTCGGTTCCTTCGGCGGGTTAGCTTCGCTTTCGGACTTAGGCACCGAAGAATTCGGCTCACCAGGCGTCATCTTGCCAGGCGGAACTTGACCATTACCGGTTTCGGATTCCGACTTGGGATCCAAAGGCTTGGGTTCACGAGGCATCGACTTGCCGTCGGGAGTCATCTTGCCATCTGGCACCACCAGGATGGTTCCCTTCTCGGCTTCGCCATCCGGCTTGGGCCCCATGGCTTTTTCATCGCCAGGAGTCATCTTTCCGTTGGGCCCTCCCGTGCCGGGTACCTTACCCACCTCGCTATCAGGCTTAGTCGGGAAAGGATTGGGCTCACCGGGCATCAACTTGCGGTCGGGCGTCATCTTGCCGTCCGGCGACATCTGGCCAGGAACTGGTGTGGGCTCACTTTCAGACTTAGGCACTATAATCATCGCGTCACCCGGCTTGTTCCTATCGCCCGGAAGTATCTTCCGGTTTGGATCCATGGCGTCACGGCCCTTCGCGACATCAGACTCTGACTTGGGGATCAAAGGCACCGGAATCGCGGGGGGAATCTTGCCAGGCGGAATTTCTGCGCCAGGAGGAATCGTCAAAGGCGGCAGGCCTGGAATCGGCGGGAGCGGAGGAGTGATGACGACCGGAGGCTTCGGCTTCTCCGCAACCGAGATGGCGATCGTCTTGGCGTCCGTCTTGTAAAGAAGCCCCCAGAGGGTCGATTGGGTCGCCTCAAGGGTGACGTCGTACAGGCCGGGCATCTGCCACACCGGCTTGGGTTCGAACTCCGTCGAGGTTTCGGGCTGACCCTCCGCGAAGCTCCACCGATAGTCCTGCACTCCCCAGTCCCAATCTTGGTCGATGCGCGTGAGGTTCCTGGTCGCGGCCGGCTGCTCGGCTTCGGCGGTGACCTCAAAATCAACGATCGGCCGGGGCAGGAAGCACCAGAACAGGAACAACAGCGCGGCCAGCGCGAGTATGCTGAACAGGAAAATCTTCAACCAGCGCAGGAAGTCGCCGCTCGCCTCTTCGCCATCGGTTTCGGCCCTGGCCGTGCCTTCGGAGATCGCTTGCTCAGGCGAGACGCTGATAAAATCGGCCCCTCCGACCGGCTCGAGGCCCCAGAGGATGAAGAGACGGGACTTGGAGTACCAATGCGGACGATAGATGCGGTAGGCCGCGGGATAACGCTCCACCGAAGGCGGACCGAACTTGCAGATGAAGTTACGGACGTCTTCGGGGATGTCTGACCGGTCAGAGAGACGCTTGAAGTTGGTCCACGTCTCCAGGAAACGTTGCCACTCGCCACGGGGAATACTTTCGCCCGGACGAAGGGCGCGCGTCCGACAGAGCACCTCCACCTTATCGACGTACTTGGTGAAGATGACCTGATTGCCATTGTCAGAGAATTCCGCCTGCGGAAAAAACTCTCCGAAAGCCCCTTCCACGCGCAGAATGTGCTGGTAGGTCGGCTGCCAATAGAGGTGCTGGTCACCCGATTCGACGCGCAAGGCCCGGAAGTTCGCGACCCCGGGCGGGTTCACGAACAGCATGCCGCCCTTGGAGGACGGCTGGAACTTGGGCGGAATGAAGGCCATCGTTTAGGCGACTTCGGCGAGGCTGAAGCTGGCTCCAGACGGGTTACGCACCTGCCAGCAGAGGACCTCGCGGATCGCCGTCGACGAAGTGGCGCAGGTCATGCGAGTCTTGTCGATCGGTTCGCCTAAGCCGGGCACCAAGAGATTGAATCGGCTATCCGCGTTCTCATTGAGGCTCTTGGCCCAATGCGAAAGCTTTTCGTGACGCTCTTTCTCGGAGAGTGACTGGTGCTTCCAATAGCCGACCAAGGCGACGCCCAGACGACGGACGATCTGGAGCTGGAAATCCTTGGCCGCTGGATCGGCCTGCGCGGAGGCGAACGTGGTCAGGGTGGACCATGCCGCGATTGCGGCGACATCACCGGACAAGGAGGCCTGATACATGGCCTGCATCTGGGAGCCGAGCTCCGTGGCCTTAAGCTTCGCCGGCGCCAGTACTTCGTATCCCTTGTTGGCGTCGGCTCGCAGCTGCGCCGCGGCGGAACGTTCGTTTGCGGCCTCGGCCTGGGAATCAGCTATCAACTGAACCTTGGCCTCCAGCTCACCTTCGAGTCGTGCAATCGTTGCCTGGGCGGCAGTGACTTTTGCTTCGGCCTCGCCCTTCTCCCTAGCGGCCTGCTCTGCCTGCCCCTTAGAAAGCAAAGACTCCTCGGAGAACCTATCTCTCTCTTCGGCAGCCTGCCTGACCGTTGACTGTGCCGCGAAGATTTCTCCTTCGAGTGTTTCGATCCTTTTCCTAGCCTTTCCTAGATCTGAATTCGTCAATGCCGTGACAGCCGCATCTGCGACCTTGGGGGCGAGAGAGCCACCAAGGCCGTTAATGCTCGCGATGGTATTAGCCTGCGCCGTAGCCAAGCTTTGCAGACGAACGCTCAGGGCAGCGATAGACTGGTTGAGCTGCTGAAAATCAAAAGTTCCGCTGACCGGAGACGTCGGTACGGGATTATAAACAGGAGCGATTGTAAGCGGCTTCTTTCGAAAGAAGATAAAGTAAATTAACCATAAAATAATTAGTGTCAGGAAAACCAAGCAAATCACCAGGAATTCAGGCGACTTAAAGAAATCATCCCCCGGCCCGGCCTTCTCTGTCGTGTCGAGAGGCTTGACGCCATATCCGACCTCGATGAGACGACCGTCGGCGTTCGGCTTGGCCGTACCAGGTTTACCTGTTGCCGGGGCTGCCCCCTGCTCAGCGGCGGGATGACTGGCCGGCACATGCTTAACTGACTCCTTCGGTGGCTTTGTTTCTGCGCAGGCGAGCGTCGCTCCGACGAGGAGTAACGTCAGGTATTTCAACGAGTTATTCATTTACTTGTTAGAATGGGTGGATTTGAAGATTTCGAGCATGCCAGTGTCCTGCCAGTGCAATGAATGCTCGCCGACTGGGTAGAGTTTCAGGATCACCTGGCCCATGAGGTCAGCGTCGGTATTGGCGTCATGGACGCTGACGAGTTCGAGTCCGTCCGTGGTCTCCTGCGACACCTGACCGCTCGACGTCAGACGCTGGAAGACGGCCTTCACCGCCGTAACCGAGTTTTCGGCTGAGTCCTTCCAATCGAGTCGGTAGACGGGCTCCGGGAAACAGGAATTGGCGTCGAACATCTTGCGCCCGATCCGCGCCCCGGTCTGGAGCGAGATTTCGGCGGAGATGTCGTCGCGATCCCGCATGACGCGGGTACCGAATCTCGGTCCCGCCTTGGGCATCTCACCCCAGATATTGCGGTTACCGGACTCGTTGTGCACGTTAATCTTCCAACCCTGGATGATGTTCAGGTTCATGGCACGCTCAAGGGCGGCACCGACGCAGGTGACGCTCTTGGCGTCGGCGATGGCAGCATCCTCCCCTTCCTTGAAGGGATACCAAGTTCCGGCCTTGAATCCACGCGTAAAGAGGATGCGCTCAGCCGGCACCGGCACCATGCGCTGAATCAGCGCGGAGATGGCCGGTTGCTCCGAGGGCTTGCCGCAGACCATGAGCATGTCGACATCGAAGGAAGCCGCATACTTCGCCAACGACCGGACGAACTTACCGAAGATTTCCTCGATCTGACGGTCAAAATCCGCGACATCGATGAGCATCTGCTTGTCCAAGGACACGATACCAAGTCCCAGCTTCGTAGTGAGTTCTTCGAAAGCCTGCATTGATACGCCGGTCTCCAGGGGAGTGAAGGAGAACAGTCCCTCGGTCCACTTACCGGAGCAACGACGGGATAGCAGGAAGACCGCCATCGGCAGCAGGCTGCCGGTCAGGACCGAGACGCGGGCGGAGGTTTCGTTCACATTCTTCTCCCCGACCAGGAAGTCTCCGAACTTAGCGAACTGTTCCGGCGTCTCCGCCAGCCGCGGCAGGATGATCTTCTCGATGATGGCCTTGACCAAGCGATCGCCGGCCACGGTGGAGGAATCCTTGAAGAGGACCTTGGCGTCGAGCTCGACGGAGACGCCTTCCTTCTTATCGTGATACTCGACGATGGAGACGTCGGAGGTGCCGCCTCCGATATCAAGGTTCATGACGCGGAGCTTCGGCATCTCGCCAGCTGCGCCCCGGCCGTTGACGGCGATCCAGTTCTCGCCCATGGCCTGCCCGGATAGGCGGTCGATGGACGCGTAGATCAAGGGGAGCTGGCTAGCCACCGCCTCATCCATGCGCATCTGCAGTTCGATCTTCGGCTCGCCGGCCGGCACGTTGGTGGCCTCAAAGATGCGGATCGCTTCCATCCACTTCGCCCGATAATGCGCGATTTCCGTACTGGTCCAACCTGAGGGAAAAGTAGCGATAACGTTGCGGATGGCGCGCCGATGGAAGGCCCCCTGCTGCTGGGTCCAGTTCAGGTCGTTGATTTGACGGTTTGCTGTCTCCATGATAGCCAGCACCGACCAGGTGAGCGTGTTACGCCGCGGGTAACGGGGGCTGGCTGGAGCAGTCACCGGGCGATTGACCACCGGCCAGCCACACGGAAGCTCCGGATTGTCGCCCCAGATCTGGCCGCTCTCGGGCTGGAAGCGGAGCATGAGACCGGACAACAGGCTCAGACGCCCGAGGCCGTTGACCGGCCCGAAGATCTGGTCGCCATAGTTGGGGACGCAGGACCAGGCCTGCGGGCTGAGTTCGTTGTCCCAGAAGTAACGCTTGGCGGAACTCTGCTGGAGTAGCTCCCCGAGCTTCATGCGGCGGGCCGATTCGTCGCCCAACGGCGTCGAGCCGTGGATGAGTTCCTCCATGTCGTCGCCCAGGCAGACCGGCGAAAGTTTGACGAACATGTGCGGGATGCGTCGCTCGACCATGTCGAGCTTCTCCTCGACGGCGCCACCGCTCATCCGCGCGAAAAAACCAGGCTCCACGCGATGCTTCTTGTAGCGTTTCGCAAAGAGCGAGACGGCGTTGGTTGTCCCGGACTTACTGTCCGGATCGAAAGTCCGGAACTCGGGCGATTTCAGCACGAAGCGGGAACTGACGATGGCGTCCTCCACGCGGGTCTGCTTCGGCAGCAGGGAGTAGAATGAAGGCTTGAGCGAAAGCGGGCGGCAGCTCTGCGCAAAGTTTCCCGGTTTACCCTTGGCATGCTCGAGGACGAGCACCGCGGTGCGCGAGTTGCCGAAATCGATGATCAGGTCGACGTCGACCGGCGTCGACTTCAGCACATCGCTCCAGCGGAAGTTCAGGGTCATCTGACGACCTTCGATGACGACGGCCTTAGGGGTATCGCCCTGGACGGAGGTGTCATCCTTATCGTAATAAGGCTGTTGCGGGTCGCCGTGCTGCTTGAAATGAGCCTCCTCGTCGGGGCTGGGCAGGGTTTCATCGTAGGCCCATCCGCGGTCGATCGAGCCGAGATTCGTCTCCACGGCGATCCAGAGACCCTTGATGCTCTCGTTGCCGTGACGACACTCGCCGAAACGGTAACGCAGGTACTTCAGCGCCTGCGGCTGATTCACCTGGGTCCAGGAACTGCTGAGATAATTGATTACCTTCGGCGCCCAGGCGCAACGTTCAGGGTCGCCGAACTCGACGTGTGCGCCATCGGCTGAGGTCGCACAGGACGCGCGATTGGCGATGATCTTCTCGCGGATATCCGCATCGATGACGCTGAACGGATCAGGCCCGAGCGGGAAGAAGAACATCCGGAAGCCCGTATCGGGCACCAGCAGGATTTTTTCGTCAAAGGTCTTCATGGAGATTAGGCGAGCCAGAGGTTGCGGAGTTCGTTGTCACCGGGCAGCGCGGGGCGCAGCGGCGCGGCGGGCTTGAGGGTCTTGAGCGAGTCGAGGAAGGGCTTGATGACCTTCTGGTAATGGGGCGAATCATGGTTGCCGCCCTGCTCGTTCTCCCAGCCCACCTGCTGCTGCATGACGGTCGCCAGGTCGGCCTGCTCGACCCGCGGACCGGGCTGGAGGCGACCATGGCGCAGGATGTTGCCCATGACGACGGCAAGTTCGCGTCGTAGGATGCGCGCTGGGGCTTCGGACGAGAGGAAGCCCATTTCGTCGCTTAGCCAGGCCACGAGTGGTTGATCGAGCTGACGTCCCTCGGACATGAGCTTGATGAGGCCGCGGGCCTCGGTCTCGTCGCGCAGACCGAAGAGGCCCCAATTGAAGCCCTTGATCTTCTTCATGCGGGTCACCGAGCCTTCGCGCCAGCGGGTCCACTGTCGGGTCACGTAGGCGAACTTTGACTCGCGGTTAAGCTGGGCGTAGTCCAGCGGCAGCGGTTCAAGTTCGTCCGGCTCGACGGCCAGGAGACTACGAATCCAGAAGGAATAGAGGGAGGTGCAATCCTCAATCTGATCGAACTGCTTGAGCTCGCGGGGGAGCGTGATGGCCCAGAGCGACAGGTTGGCTTCGATCGTCTTGCCGACCTCGGCAATGACGCGGAGCTGCTGGGCGCCCGCGTCTTCGACGGCCGGAATGGCCAGATTAAGCAGCTGCTGGCCGGCGACGATGTCGCGCTCCGCAAGACGGGCCAAATGGGCCAGTCGGCTGGAAGCAAGGAGCTTCTCGAGCTGACGCTCGAAGAAATAACCGACGCCGCCATCCGTATCCGCGACGAGACGGTCAAAGGAAGTTTGGGACTCAGGCGAACGGAAGACACGATTGAAATCGGCATCTCGCTTCACGATATCTACGGCCACCTTGCGCTCCGCGGCGTCCAGGCGGATCTCGCCAGCGGCCTTGAAAGAAGTGTAAGTAGTCGTGAAGTATGAGGCGTTGGCCGGACGATCGAGGGGTGCAAGCGGCTCAAGCATATCCTTGAACAGCGGCCCTACCCCGGCCTTAGGCTTGGTCTGGGCTAGCTCGACGAGCACATGACCAAAGAAGGTCATGCAGACCGAGAGCGGCAATGGCGTCGGCCCGGACTCGTTCGCAGTGGAGTTGAAACTGGGGTTCACTCGCTCCCACCAGTAGTGGATACCGGAGCGAAGCTGTTCGGGCTTGGAGGGGAAGCTCTTAGCGCGGATGAGCAGTGCGAAAGCGTCGATAGACACTTCATCGCCGTACCCCATGACGATGGACGAAGTCTTACCGCGCTTGAACACCGAGGTCAGGAGCTGGTGGTCACGGTCGCCGAGCTGGGCGAGGTCGAGCTTGGTGAGCGAGTTGCCTTGGACGTCCTTCAAGGCGACGCCGGGGAAGTCGAGTACGTCCGACTCCTTGAGGAGCTGGAAGAACGGCTGGCGTGCCAAGGCGTCCGGAACTTTGACCGGGACCACGATCTCCCTGACGAGCGCCTGAAAGTGTCCGAACTCTTCACCGGCGATCTCCGCGGCCGGGGTCCCCTCTTCGATGACGACCGCCCCGCCGTCTTCGCGGAAGCCGAGCGAGCGGATCCGTCGAAGCGTCTCCGTGCCGAACTCGTCCAGGACGTCCTTCTTGACCCGCTTGAAAGTGTCGATGTCGAGCAGGAGCGCGGCCACGCCCATGGTACAGTAAACCTCCCGTTTGGCCCAACGGAGGGACTCCACCTTGGAGCGAAGATTGCGGAAGACCCCAGAAATCGTGGGGGAACCATCCCAGAAAATGGTCGAAGCAAAATGGATGGCGGCCTCCTCGGACTGGGCGAGGTCAGAAGAGTCGAGCAGATCTCGACGGAGTCCGTCCCAGTAAGGCCTCAGTTTGGCGTAACGCTCCTCGCCGCTCTTGATGAACATCCCGACGACGTCGAGGATCTCGCGGAGAAGTTCATAGGCGGCGCGATTGGCGCCCGGAGCCAGACTGCCGGGCTTCTTGAGGAAGTCCTTGGAGATACGATCTCGATCCCAGTAGACATTCGTGCCGTCCGCAGTCGCGGGATTGCACTCCGATAGGTAACCGAACGCCAGCGCGTGCATCACGTGGGAGAGGGAATTGAATCGCAGGCGCACCGGGTAGCGCGCGTGCTTCACTGAACTGGCCGCCGTGTAGCGGGTGACGCAGCCGGAGGCATCGGCGCCGGCGGCGAAAGGGTTCAGCGAGACAACACCGGGCTTACCCTTCCATAGGAACGACACCGGCTCGGCTTCGTTCCAGGTCAGCAAGGTGCTGTATTCCCCTTTAGGCCCTTCCTTCATCTCGCCATCCAGATAGGCCGAGAGCAGCGTGGATTTACCAGACTGGGACGGACCCCATACGGCCAAGGTCTTGCGATCGGCGGACAATGGGCGTCGCGCGTTAGCGATGGCGTAAAGGGAATCAAGCCAACTGCCCCGGGCCAAGACGTGGTCAGGGTGGTCCTTGATGCGACGTACACCAAACTGCCAGTACCAGTCCAAGGACTGTGCGAGTTTGGGCGGGGATAGCTCGAAGCGCAGGGGCATGGCGAAGGGTTGGGTATTTCTATGCCCGTATCCAGAAGTATTTTACTAACATTTATCTACTATACGACTGATATATTTCATATAACTCGTTAAGTGGAAGTCGTTCATTTTATAATACTTTAAGCATACCTGATTCGGCAGAAAACGCCTTTCCGGGTTGAGCCCGACCTCCCCCGAATCAATGTCAGCCCATCTATGCGCCCCCACCTCACCCTCGCCTGCCTGGCTAGCCTGACGGACGCCACTTCGCCGAGGCATCAACCGTGCCGCGCAGACTAGCCTAATCATGCCGCTGCTTACGGAAGGCCAGACGATCGGTGGCACGTTCGAGGTGGAAAAGCTCCTCGGCGAAGGCGCGTTCGCGGAAGTCTACCGGGTGAAACACCGCTTCCTCGGGCGACAGGCCATGAAGGTCTTCAAGCAACCCGGGATGACGGAAGAAGTCATCCAGCAAATGCTGTCGGAAGCCATCCTACTCTCGCATCTCGGCCATCCGAACATCATCCGGGTCTTCGACGCCAACACCTTCGCCCATCTCGGTGTCGAACGCGGTTTCTTCACGATGGAGTATGTCCCCGGCGGCACATTGGAAGACCTCTGGCACTCACACGGAAGCACGCTCATGCCGGCGGCGACTTCGGTCGAGCTCCTCCGGCAGGTCTGCCAAGGGCTGCATTGCGCCCACGCGCAGCAACCGCCGGTCGTCCACCGCGACATTAAGCCGCAGAACATCATGGTGGGCTACGAGAACGACGGCCTGCGCGCCCGGCTGAGCGACTTTGGCCTGGCCAAGCAGGCCAACCGGCTGACCCTCCTCGCCACCGCCGCCGGCACGCTGGCCTTTAAGCCGCCGGAAGCCCTCGGCGATCATTCGGCCGACTCCCTCGCTTCCGACATCTGGGCACTGGGCGTCACGCTCTATCGCCTGCTGACCGACCGTTTCCCTTACGAGCCGGCGGGAGACTGGGGGTGGCATCCGAAATCCTTCGAGAAGCCGCCGCGTCCGCCGTCGGCGTTCAACCCGGACTGCGACGCCCGGCTTGACGCTATCGTCGCGAAGTGCATCGAAATCCCCCTGCACCGACGTTACCAGTCCGCCGAGGAACTGCGGCAGGCGCTGACCGAGTGGCAGCACCGGACAAAGCCACCGGTCAAGCGGACGCCCCTGACGGAGGCTGATACCAGCCTGACCGATCTCCGCGAACAAGCCGCCGCCCAAAGGCTGGCCGACGAGGCCAAACGCCTCGCCTCGCATCAGAAGCTGGCGGAAGCCGCCGACACCATGGAGGAGGCTTTCCTACTCGACCCTGCCCTGCGGGCCAAGCACGAGCACCGGGTCATCCTCTGGCGCAAAGGCCTGACCGGGTAGATTATTGAATTTTATCGTAGAACTAAGTTTTTTCTTCCGCCACCCTGAGCCGTTCCCGTCCCGTGACCCTCGAATCAACCCAACTCGCCGAAGCACTGCGGTCCGCCGCGACGATTGACGCCTTGCGGGCCAATCCTTTCCGCCTCGCCAACGCCCGGGTCGACAGCACCTCGCGCGAACTGAACCGCGCCTTGAACACGCTCAAGGTCAAGGTGGAGCTAGGCGACGAGCCCGGACACACCTTCGCCCCGGACACGGCAGACGCGGACATGGTCCGGCAGGCTGCCGAGCGGGTGAAGGACCCGGTCAAGCGGCTGGCCGACGAATGCTTCTGGTTCTGGCCCCTCGAGGCCGGCGAGAAAGATGCGGCCCTGGACTCCTTCGAAGCCGGGAACCCGATGGAGCCTATCTCCATCTGGCAGCAGATGAGTCCGCATGGCACCTGGGGTCCGATCGCCAAACACAATCTCGGGCTGGTGTCCTTGCTCGACGCGATGGAAAAGACGGAAGCCTTCCTGCGGCGCTCCCCCCAGGCGCCGCGGCCGGAGACCCTCGGTGCCGCCTGGATCGAGATGGCGAATAACTTCGATGAGCTGACCGACTCCTTCCCGGTCGAGGATTACCTCCGCGCCCGGATCCGCGCCCTCGAGGATCCTCGCCTCAGCCCGCGCGACGCCACGCACGTCCAGCTCGCCCTGCCGGAAGCCGTGGCCCGGCAAGCCGCGCAGGCCGCGCTCGCCCTACACGAGGCGAATTGTTTCGCCTGCAAGACGGTGGCCTACTGCGCGGAGAAACTGGTTGGCTCCGCCGTGGCCGACATCGTCGGCGACCTCCTCCGCTCCGACCTCGAGCAGATGCTCCAGTTCGGCCAGAAGGCCCCGGAGGGCGATCCGCGCAGCCTCTGGAAAGAGCCCACGGAGCGTCTCCGTCGCCTATGCGGCAAGCTCGACCTTTTCGAGGCCTGTAAGACCCGCCGCGCCGAACTCGCCAACACCTGCGGCTCACGCCTGCGCGGCTACGCAGTTGGGTGCGCCAACGATCATGATGACTACGCGCAGTCGTCCGAGATTCTCAACAGCCTGCTTCCGCTCGTGACCGGCGAGGAGTTGAAGAAGGTGAAAGCCGACCTGGTGACGGTCGGGGGATTGCTCAAAGAAGCCGAGCTCAACCGACCCATCCAGGGCCTCCTGACCAAAATCAACGCCCTGCACACCGAAGCCACCAGCTCCCTCCGTACGAAAGCCAGCGGCCGTCAGGCGGTCGATGCTTTACTGCAACGCGGACGCGACCTGCTGGCTGAAATCAACGCGTTGACGCCGCCGACGACGCCGCAGGCTTCGATCGCCAAGGCGCGCGAACGGTTGGCGTCGGTCTTCCAGGACATCTCGCTGGAGACGAACAACCAGTTGAAAGACTACGGCGCCGCCTTCCTGTTCTGCGAATTCGCGCTGACCTTCGCGACCGGCAAGCTGAAGGACAAGCTGCAAGCGGGCATCACGACGATCCGCAAGAACTACGATATCGCCCTGGAGGAGAAGCACGGCGCCTACGCCGGCACGTATATCAATGACAGCGGTGAACGCCTGACGCGCGGCTTCAAGTTCGCTGCCGGGGGCGCCATCCTCGGAGGCGTCGTAGGCCAACACCTCATCGGCGCTCTCCTCGGGGGCGCCATCGGCGGAATCGCCGGCTACAATTACCGACCATGAGTCAAACTAACCCCACCAGACCTGCGATGCTGGTCATCCAAAACCAAGCCTTCCTCCTCAGCGCGGCGGAGATGCTCATGGCACAACTTCCCGCCGGCGGCCGGCCCACCGACCAGGCGCAGGCCCCCGCGCCTGAAGGTGCCTTCCCTCCGCCGACGGAGCGCATCACCGAGCTAGGTAAGTGCCTCGGCGAGATGGGCGTCGCCCTCTGGCGCGCCCAACAGGCGCTGGAGAAGGACGCCGAAGGCGAAGCCGTCGACCGGAAGATGTACCGGGCGCTCGAAGCCATGCAGGTGGCCTTGACCAAGGCGGGCGTCGAGAACATCGACCGGACCGGCACGAATCTCAGCAACGGTCATTACCGGGATATCGCCGTCGTCGCCACCGAACCTTCCGCGGACGTCCAACAGGAGATCATCATCGAGACGCTCAAGCCGGCCGTCCATTGGCGACACGGCTTCCCCCACGTCGGACCCGAGACGGTCCTCGTCCAGGCCAGCGAAGTCGTGACCAAGTCCCCGCTCTCTTCCCCTCCCTCCAACTAAGCATCCCCCATGAGCAGACAGACTTTCGATTTCGGCATCGACCTCGGCACCACCAACAGCGCGATCGCGCTCTTGGAAGGCGTCCGCGCCCGCATCCTCAAGAACCAGGCCGACAACGACATCACGCCCTCGGCCGTCCATTATGACAAGCAAGGAGGCATCGCGGTCGGTCAGTTAGCCAAGAACAAGATGGGCGCCACCGGCAAGGAGAACACCCAGATCGAGTTCAAGCGCATGATGGGTACCAAGAACACGTTCCGCTTCCGCGACGCCGCGCTCGAGAAACTGCCGGAGGAACTTTCCGCCGAAGTCCTCCGGGCCCTCCGCCAGGACGCCGAACGCATCACCGGCGAGCTCCCGAAGGCCGCCGTCATCACCGTGCCCGCCGCCTTCGAAGCCCATCAATGCTCCGCCACGATGAAGGCCGCGGAACTCGCCGGCTTCTCCCAGGCGGCTCTGCTGCAAGAACCGGTCGCCGCCGCCCTGGCCTACGGCTTCCAGGTCAATGACACCAACGCCTACTGGCTGGTCTACGATTTCGGCGGCGGCACCTTCGACGCCGCGCTGATCAAGGCCCAGGAAGGCTCGGTCGCCGTGATCCATCACGGAGGCGACAACTTCCTCGGCGGCTCGGACATCGACTGGGCCCTCGTCGAACAGCTGGTGCTGCCGAAACTGCACGACGCCCATCCCGGCTCCGCCGACTGGCTCCGGTTCAGCGGCAAGCCGAGCGACTCGTCGGTCAATATCTACAAGCTCAAGCGGGCGACCGAAGAAGCGAAGGTCCAGCTCTCGCAGACGAATTCCGCCGAGATCTCCTTCGGCCTGCTCAAGTCGCCGGATAACAGCGAGGTCATCGACAGTTCCGAAGCGGGCATCACGATCACCCGGGATGAGCTGGTTCGCGTGGCCACGCCGATCATCGACCGCTCGATCGATATCTGCCTCAAGGTGCTCGCCGACAAGGGCCTCAGCGCCGACGCCGTTGAGCGGATGATCCTCGTCGGCGGACCGACGAAAGCCGAATACTTCCGGGCCCGTCTCCGGGAGCGGATCGGCATCAAGCTCGACCATAGCGTGGACCCGATGACCGTCGTGGCCTGCGGCGCCGCGGTCTTCGCCGGCACCCAGAAGATCTCCGGCCAGGTCCCCAAGGCGACTCAGGGCGTCTTCGCCATCAACCTCAAGTATGACCCGGTCGGCACGGAACCGGAACCGGTCATCGGCGGACGTGTCTCCGGGACGGAAGAACAGAGTTTCCTCGGCTGGACGGTGCGTCTCCTGGAAAAGGAGTCCAACTGGCAGAGCTCCGCCATCCCTTTGAAGAAGGACGGGGCTTTCGTCACCCAGATCCGCGCGGTCGCGGGTCGGCGGAACACCTTCACCATCGAACTGCGTGACGCCGGCGGCGCCTCGCAGCAGTCCACCCCGCCCTCCTTCATCTATACAGTCGGGGCCGTCGCCCAAGGCCAGCCGCTCATCAACAACCTGTGTATCGGCCTCTCGGACAATAACGTCGAACTGCTCTTCGAGAAGGGCCAGTCACTCCCCCTCCGCAAACGCGCCCGCACCTTCCGGACCGTCGAGGCGCTCAAGGCCGGCGACGCCGGTTCGAGCATCAAGATCGCCCTGGTCGAAGGCGACCACGCCAAGGCCGACCGCAACCGCTATGTCGGCGACATGATCATCTCCGGCACCAAGGCCAAGCGCGACCTGCCCAAGGACTCCGAAATCGAGGTCGAGGTGCGCATCGACGAGAACCGCAATATCAAACTGCTGGTGTTCATCCCGACGCTAAACGACGAATTCGAACAGAAACTAGACCTGCGCAAGAATAAGACCGACCTACGGGCACTGCGCGAACGATTCGAGACCGAAGTCCGACGCTTCCAGATACTCAAAGATAAGACGAATGACGCCTCGCCGGAACTACTCGAGCGGATCGAGGACACCGAGATCCCCGGACTCGAGGCCTTGCTAGAACGTGCGGCGGGCGACGAATCCGCCCTGGAGAAGTTCGACCAACGCCTCCTCGACCTCATGCTGGCCATCGACGATGTCGAAGAATCCGCCCGCTGGCCGAAAATCGAAGAAGAACTTCGGTCGCAGATGGGCTTCGCCGAAAAGCTGCTGGATGGCGGCACGGCCAAAGGCGCCGAAGCCACCTCCCTGCGCAAGCTCATCGATGAGGCCGAGCCGATCATCGACGAACGCCGCGTCGAAGGAGCGGTCGAGCTTACCCGTCGCCTGAGCGCGGCCTACTTCCGCATCGTGCAGAACCAGCCTGGCTACTGGGTCGGCTCGCTCAAATACCTGGGGACCAAGCTCGACGTCATGACGGACCGCCAGAAAGGCGAACGTCTCCTCGGCCTGGGCCAGCAAGCCGTCCAGCAGGGCGATGTCGACGCCTTGCGCTCCACCGTGGCGCAGCTCTGGCAGCTCATGCCCGATGAAGAGCAAGAGAATTACGGCCGAGGTATCGGCGCAAGCATCCAATGACCGAGTCCGGCGAACAGCTCGCAGGCATCCGCGAGAAGCTGGCGAAAGCCAAGCTCATCGCGCGTTACCGTGAAGGCGACCGCCAAGGAGCCTTCCGGACGGCCAAGCCCTCCGATCCGCAGCTGGCGGCCGCGTTTGCGACCGAATTCGCCGAAGACCTTCGCGACAGCCTGCGGCCGACGTCGCAGCGTCGCCGTGCCGCGATTCTCCTCCAGGCCGCCGAGCTGCTGCGAGGCAGCCCAGCGGCCAAGTCCAAAGAGGGCACCGAAGCCATCGCTTGGCTCCTCGCGGAAGCGACCTTCGCCGAGGAGCGCGAGCGTAACCTACGACGGGGTTCCCAAGTACTGTTGGCTTTGATCTTCCTGGGCGCCCTGCTGCTCCTCATTCTCGCCCTCGCCTGACCATGCCCGCCTCACACGCACTGCCCTTGGCCTTGCAGCTGACCAGCCTGGAAGCACGCCACCTGCACGCGGAGCGCCTGCAGCCAGATCACCTCATCCTCGGCATGCTGAAGCTGGTGGACGTGGACCTCGAAGGCTATCTCGGGCAGATTCCTAAGGAGGAGGCGCGGGCAACCAAGACCGAAATCAAGGCGCTGACCGATGCATTCAACGCCGCTCTCGTGGAGACGACTACCGTCCGGCGGCAGCTGCGCTATCGGCTCAACCCGCAAGGCCCGTCGGCCCACCCCTCCAAAGGTACGCCCAGTCCTTCCACCAGTTACTCAGACGTGATTGCCCGCGCCGACGACCATCCACGCTGGCCGGCGATTTCCATGCTCATCTGTGCGCTGGATAACTGCAGCGAAGCCGCCTTAGCCCAGCTCAAGGAAAGCGGCAGCAGTCGCGATAAGCTAAGGACAGCCGCGATGGAGCGACTTCGCCGCAGTGAGGGTGATGAAGACTGGGTTGGCTTCATCCGTTCCGTGCCGCAACTCAGCCGTTCATGGGAAAACCTACCCGGAGCCCACCCCCTGCCCCTCAGCGAGATCTGGCGACGCCTGCTCAGTCAGTCTCAGATTCGCATCGCCGCCGACGGCTCCCTGCACGCCACCCGGGCAAAGAAGACCGTCCTGCGATCTCCGGCTTCACTTAAGGGCGAGTGGGCTGCGCTGTTTGGAGCAGAACTCGCCGAATCGCTCGCGCAATTTTCAGCCAGCGCAAAGGATTCGGGCGGACCAGTCACCGTACCTGTCGACGAACTCTGAACTCAGCGGCGGTGCTGCTGGGCGTAGGTATGCATGGACGCGAAGATGGCTTTCATCCTGTCGTTCAATGCATTGTACTCGTCCACCTTACGGTTCAACGAATTAACCAGCTGCCGTTGAGTATCGAGCTGGGCGTTATACGCGTCGACGGCATACTGACTGGTGTTATCCAATGTCACTCGAGCAATCGACGACTGCCGTTTCATCTCGGCCAAGTTACGTCGGTCGTCGTCAATTGCCCCATCCAACGCGTTCGTCTGAGCGTCAAGGGCTTCGTACTGACGCTTCATTTCGCTGAGATGGTCAAATGCCACCTGCCCGTCGAGAGGGTATGGCGTCTCTCCGATTGTAAAGGTATACGTGGTATAACCGCGCCTCCCCGAACTGTAACTAGGCGTCGAGAAGACCGGACGTTCGACCGGCGAGGAATAAGCTACCGGAGCGGAAGCCGCCGGCCTCGAGGGTGTCTGCGCGACTTGATACTGCGAAGACGGCGTGCTCACCGGCGGAGACACCAAGACCGGCGCGGGCGTCGGAGCGGGCGCCGGTATGGGGGAATATTTTGTGGGCGCGCTCGCGTTGTAGGAATAGGTATAAGGCGGAGGCTCGGTGCACTTGCGTACCAGATAGCCGAGCAACAGCGCACCCACGAGGGTAACGATGAAAGGATGGTTTTTCCAGTTACGCCAGTCCATGGATAGATGAGGTTTGCATGAGTTAAGCCGGGGCTGGCAACAGGGTTTAAAGGGGCTGCCACGGGCCCTTCGGGATGCGCGGCTTGGGTTGTTGCTTTTGCCTCTCGTTCGGGATCAAACCGTAGAGCGAATCCATCGGTTCGGAGTGCAGCCCCTTTCGACACCGGACCAGCTCGTCATAATCCCGCGACTCATTGATGTGCAGCGCGTAAAGCCGGTAATAGGTGCTGCGCTCAGACCGACACAAAAGCCAGCTCCCCATCGAATGAAGGTTGCCACTTAGCATCGCCAGTAAAGGCCAGGCAATGAGTGGCGCCCAGAAGTTTTGCTCTCCTTGGAAATACATGAAGACGCTCACCACGAACAGCAACCCGAAGAAGACACACCACCCTGGGAACGTCCGGCGGAACCCCTCTGAGGGGTCAGGCTGGAGCCGCGCTTCATCGACGGGCCGAGTCTTGAGCCGTTCGAACGAGTCCCTTCCCATCAGGGGCGGAGCCTGAAACCTATAACTCGTGTAGCTAATCCGCGCCATGTTCAGCGCGGGCAGGTTTCGTCGTAAGTGGCGTAGTTGTTATTGCGAATGGAGATACGGTCGCCCGGAACGAAGTTATTGTTATCGGAGCACTGGAGGCTGCCGATCTCAAGCAAACCCTTTGGCTCGAGCGTGGCCTGCATGCGCATCACCTTACCGTCGACGCTGCGGGTGACCTCGATGATAAGGCCTAGCGGAACATCATTCTTACCATGGATCACCGCGACCTGCGTCTTACCGAAACCAAGGGTCTCACGCCAAGTCAGGGCCAACGGGAGAGCAGGCTTGCTAAGGGAGATACCTCCGCCTCCCTGGCTGCCACCACGGGAGCTGAGGATGTAGACGGCGGAGAGGCCAGCCAGCAGCGCGAGGGCCACGATGAAGATCAAGGTATAGTTCAGCGGGGCCTTGGGGGAAGGATTAGGGTTTTCCATGGCTTCATCAAAGAATGGAACGCCTCCGCATCAAGCCAATCTTATGTAAGATTTTTTAAGTAATCCGCAGAGTATTGCCCATGAATTAAGCCTTCCCGCTGGGTGTTCATCGGATAAAGATGTCGCATGCGCCTCGCCTGGCTTCATCTCACCGTCCTCGCGCTCCCCCTCGCCGGGGCCGACCTTACACCGGAGGCCGAATTTGCCGCCTGCCAACCGAAAGCGGCCGCCGGCAACGTCAAGGCGCAGAACGAGCTGGGCTGGCGCTACAACAGCGGCAACGGCACCGCGAAGGATCAAGCCACCGCTGTCATCTGGTTCAGAAAGGCCGCCGACAAAGGATACCCGAACGCCCAGCGCAATCTCGGCCTGGCGTATCTGTTCGGCGAAGGTGTCGCCGAGGATCAGGCCACAGCGGTCAAGTGGCTCACCTTGGCGGCCAAGCAGGAGGATCCCTCCGCCGAGTACTACCTCGGTCAATGTTACCAGAACGGATTTGGCGTGACCAAAGACATCGACGTCGGCTTCCGCTGGCAATACCTCGCGGCGCTACATGGCTACACCATCACTTCGGAGTTCACGCCGGCAGAGAAGGCAGCACTCAGGGAATGGACTAAGTCGCATGCCGAGACCCAAGTTCTGATACAGGAAGGACAACTCGGTAAAGCATACCTTAGCGAGAAAGACGCCCTAGGTATCGCCACGGAAAAATTACGTGAAAAACGCTGGCCGGCCGTCGCCTCCGCGATTCGGTTACTCGAGATCGCGATTAAGCAGAAACGCTGGTCACAAGCCTACCAGCATTACATCACGGCTCAGCATGGGGCCCTTAACGCCCTCGCTGACGTGATCGAGAAGCCGACAGGCATCGAACTTCCCGAGTATATGGCGCAGACCGCCAAGCTTCTTCTAAAACGTAAAGTCGCAGAGAAGAACGGCAAGGAAGGCATCCGGCTACTCGACGAACAGATCGCGGTGCTTCAGCTGGAATTCGGTCGAGATAACCTCTTCCTGGCGCCGACGCTCAAAGAACGCGCGGACGTCCGTTACGAGAACGGCCTGCTGAAGGAATCCGACGAGGACTATGCGCACTACCTGCGGCTCAACCGGGAATACCTCGGCCAAGACGACGAGATCATGGGCAGCGCCTTGATGGACTACGCGCGCCACCTGGGCCGTCGCCAGCTCATGGCCGAACAGGTCGCCGTCCTCCAGGAAGCCCTCAACCTCAACCTTAAGACCAGTAAGATCGGTTACGCCTACACCTGGATCAAAGGCAGCCTGCTCAAGGCCCAGGTCACCCGACGCTTCCTCGACGGGGAAGAATTCCAGCCGGCGAGTAACCTGCCCTCCACCGAGGCCGAACTGCGGAAGCTGGCCGACGCCGGCGACCCGATGGCCTGCTTCCGCCTTTCAGTCGGACTCAGCTCTGGCGAATTCCGCTCCCGAGTCACGATCGAGATGGCCGAGCTCTCGCCTGAGTCCAAGCTATACCAGGACGCCAGCGTCGTACCTTTCATCGACGACACCAAGATCACTGTCGGCTATTTCGACGAGAAGATTGCCCGGCGCTTCGTCCGGCTCGGCCACGGCTTCGCCCAGTACGAACTTTCCAACCAGCTTACCCGCCAAAATAATCCTTGGCCCAAAGTCGCAGGACTGGCTGGCAATCGTCGGGACACGGAAGTGACCAAGGAATCCTACGAGTTGCTCTGCCTTGCCGCGGAAGCCGGCGTCCCGGCTGCGATTCACGAGCTCGGCAGCCTGAGCTACTACGGCCAGTACAACCACGAAGGCAATTCGCTCAATGATTACACCCCGTTCGTGGGCACCGACGGGCATTGGTATAAACGTATCTACATCCCAGAGACCAAGGGAAAGCAGACGATTCAACGCCTCACCGATGACCCTGTCATCGTCCGCAAGGACTACGCCATGGCAGCGTACTTCCAACGAAAGGACTTCCGTATCGGCAAGGATGTCAACGCAGCCTATCACCTCGGCGTGATTTACGCCGAAGGCGCCCGGGAAAGTTCCCGCGGGAGTTTCCGTGGCATCGAGTACCCGGCGATTATTCCAGACAAGGTCGAAGCCGCCGCGTATTTCTACGTCTGCCTTTACGCCAAGGACTTCTACCTGACCAGCAAAGACGGCCTTGAGGAAATTCTGCAAGAGCTTCGCCTAAGCCCGGCCGAGCGCCAAGCCGCCCAACAAAGAGCCAAGGAGCTGCTCGCCTCGCGCGTACGAGGCTGACGGCCGCGGCCGCCCCTCGCCCGGCGGGATCGCGCGGGGCGGCCGCCGCCATTTTTTGTTCTAAAATTTTATAACGTATTTGACCCCGGCGCAGGCGGCCGGAAGATACGGTCCACCCCCATGGAACACAAACTCATCAGCCTGATGGATACGCCTACGTTGCCCGTCGCCTTCTCGAGCAAACTACGCAACCGTGATCCGAAAGGCTGCATCCTAGCCAACGACGAATTCTACGTCGTGTTTGAAAGCTACCCCTTGGTCGTCAAGCAGATGGCCCAGCTGATGAGCGAGAAGCGCTTCGATCTGATTCCGATCGAATACCTCTACGCCGCCTCAGTGTTCTACCGGAAGTCGCGCAACCCCCACGGCCCATCCTCGCGGCCAATCTATACGTTTTGCCTCGAGTATACCGAATTCACCTGCGCGATGAAATCGCGAGGCCTTTGGGACGCGATCAGCGGCAAGGCCAAGGAGCCAGCCGAAGTCTTCCTCGCTTATTTCCAGGGAAGCGGGCGCGTGAACCTTGGCCAGATTCCCAACAATTTCACCGACGCCTCCGCCCTCGAGTGCCTCATGGCCGGGGTCTGCGGACAACTCGACGTCGCGCGCCACAGCTTCCGGGAAATTGGCCCGCTTTCGCTCGGCGCCGAATGTCCGCAGATCGCCTGAGCCGTGCCGACGCCGGCCCGACGGACGACGACCAGTCGATCATCTGGCCTTCGCCAGATAGGCGTCCAGCCAGACGAGGCCGCCGGCTTCGTCGCCGAAGGCGCCTTCCAGCTGGGCCTCGAAGGCCGCATCTAGCATGAGTTTGAAGTCACGTCCCGGCTTCAGGCCGCGGGCAACGAGGTGACGGCCCTGCATGATCGGCTTGGGCACGCCCTTATCCAAGTTCATGCCCTGCGCCTTGGCCAGTAGCCAGGCACCATGATCGGTGGTGTCCCCGACAACCTGCGGCGGACGGCCCTGGCGATCGGCCAGGTCGACGCGCAACAGGCGGTCGATGCGACCGACCCGCAGGGCCAGACGGCGGACGGCGTTGTCACCGGACTGGGCGCGGAAGAGCGCCGACGGTTTATCATGATTGGCGACATGCGGGACGATCTCATCGATGAGCCCCTGCTCACGGGTCAGGCGACCCATGAACTTGGCGGCGATCGGCACGCCGGCCTCCTCGTGGCCCAGCGCACGCCACCGTCCTTCGGACATGACCGTCGTGACGGCCTTGCCCAGATCATGGCAGAGCACGGCGAAGCCGACGACCAGGTCTTCGCGCGGATCACCGACCTGCTTCTTCGCAAAGGCGTCCATGCAGTGCAGTGTATGCGTCCAGACGCAGCCTTCCGGATGCCAGACCGGGTCCTGTGGGACGTCGACGATGGCGGCGAGCTCTGGGAAATACTGCAGCCATCCGCACTCGCGCAGGAACTTCAGTCCCATCGACGGTTTGC
>CANKZO010000020.1 GCA_947488485.1 Opitutia bacterium
CTCGGCCGGCCCGGCGGCGCCGACGCTCACGCGACGGGCGACCAGCGAGGCTTCGGCCTCGCGGGCGGCGAGGATTTCCGTGGCGGCGGCCGCCCGGATCTCGGCGGCGCGCAGCTGGGCGTAGGCGCGGACGACGGCGGCGCCGACGGCGAGACCGACGACCCGACGGCCCTCTTCGGCCTGGAGCAGCTGGGCCCGGGCGCCTTCCTCGGCGCGACGGAGACGGCCCCAGAAATCGAGTTCGAAGGCGGTGGAGAGCGCCGCGCGCTGGTTCGTGCGGATGCGGCCGTTCAAGGCGAGGTTCGGATTGAAGCCGCCTTCGCTGATCTTGATCTGCTGCGAAGTCACGGTGGCGTCGACCTGCGGCATCGAGGCGCCTTCCACCTCGCCCAGCACGGCGGAGGCTTGCTCCACCCGCGCGACGGCCTGACGGAGGTCGGTGTTGGCCGCGAAGGCCTTGGCGACAAGCGCGTCGAGCTCGGCATCGCCGAATGACTTCCACCACTCGGCGCGGACGACGGCGCCGCCCTTCCCCGCCTCAGGATAAGCGGCGGCGGTGGGCGTCGCGGGACGCTCGTAATCGGGACCGAGCGCGCAACCGGCGAGCAGGCCCGCGACGATCAATAAGGAGAACGAAGGCTTCATGGCTGGACGACGGCCTTCTCCTTGCGGCCGGAAAGGAGGTGGAAGAACCAAGGGATGAAGAGCGTGGCCACGAAGGTGTCCAGGAGCATGCCGCCGAGCACGCCCGTGCCCATCGACTGGCGCGCCGCGGCGCCCGCGCCGCCCGCGAAGGCGAGCGGGACGACCCCGAGCACGAAGGCCATCGAGGTCATGACGAGCGGGCGGATGCGCATGCGGGCCGCTTCGACCGCCGCCTCGGCCGCGGAGCGGCCGGCGCGTCGGGCGCTCTCGGCGAACTCGACGATGAGGATCGCGTTCTTGGCCGCGAGGCCGATGAGCGTGACCAGGCCGATCTGGAAGTAGATGTCGTTGGGCATGCCGCGCGTGAAGATCGCGAGCAGCGCGCCGAGCAACGCGAACGGCACGGTGAGCAGCACGCCGAGCGGCAAGGCGAGGTCTTCGTAGAGCGCCGCGAGGATCAGGAACACCATGAGCAGCGCCAGGAGGAAGGCGGGGAGCGCCGAGGTGGCCGCGCGCTTCTCCTGCAGGGCCTGCGCGGTCCAGTCGATCCCGTAGCCGACGGGCAGGAGGTCTTCGGCGATCTGCTCGACGAGCGCGATGGCTTCGCCCGAGCTCACGCCGGGCGCCGGCGCGCAGATCAGGCGCGCGGAGAGGAAGCCCATGTGCCGTTCGAGCTGCTCCGGGCCGGACGAAGGCTTGAACTTCACGAAGGTCGAGAGCGGGATCATCTCGCCATTGCCGGCGCGGACATGCACGCGACCGGCGGCGGCGGCGTCCATGCGGTCGGCGGCCTCGGACTGCACGAGGACGCGGTAGGTGCGTCCGGCGAGCGTGAAGTCGTTGGCGTAGACGACGCCGATGGTGGCCTGCAACGCTTCATGCAGTTCCGGCAGCGACACGCCGAGCGTGGACGCGCGGACCTCGTCGACCTCGGCCAGCACCTGCGGGACGGAGGGACGGAGGAACACGCGGATGCCGGTGAGCTCAGGACGGGCGCGCAGGGCGGCCTCGAGCTTCTCGATATTGGCCGCCAGCCGGGCCGGATCGTCGTCCTCCTTGGCCTGGAGGTAGAATTCGAAGCCGCCGGCGGTGCCGATGCCGCGGATGGCGGGCGGATTCACCACGAGGCACATGCCGTCGGGCTGCGTCATGCCGATCGCGTTGAGCTGGCGCGCGAGGGCTTCGCCGCCAGGCGGACGTTGCCCGAAATCCTTCAAGGGCAGGAAGATCGTGCCGGAGTTCGTACGCTCGCCGCCGCCGAGCAGGTCGAACCCGCTGATGGCGAAGGTATGGCGGACGGCCGGATTCTCGCGCAGCTTGGGCGTGAGATCGTCCATGAAGGTCTTGGTACGGTTGATCCCCGCGCCGTCCGGGAGCGCCACCATCGCGAGCAGGTAGCCTTGGTCTTCCGGCGGCAGGAAGCTGCGCGGGATGGACACGACGAGCGCGACGTTGGCGAGGACGATGCCGAGGAAGCCGCCGGCGGCCGCGCGCGGGTGGTCGAGGAGCCAGCGGACCACGCGGCCGTGCCAGGCGGCGACGTGTCCGAAGCCGCGGCCGAAGCCGTCGACGAGCCAGGCGAGCCGGCCGCCGTCGCCCGGGACGTGCGGTTTGAGCATGAGCGCGCAGAGCGTCGGGGTCAGGGTGAGCGCGACGAAGCCGGAGAGGATGACCGAAAGGGCCACGGTGACGGCGAACTGACGATAGAGCACGCCCGCGATGCCGCCGAGGAAGGCGACGGGCAGGAACACGCAGACAAGCACGCAGACGATGGCGACGATCGCGCCCGCGACCTCGCGTACCGATTCCCGGGCGGCGTCGAAGGGGCTGATGCCTTGCTCGCGCATGAGGCGCTCGGTGTTCTCGAGGACGACGATGGCGTCGTCGACCACGATGCCGATGGCGATGACCATCGCGAAGAGCGTCAGGATGTTGATCCCGTAGCCCATGACCCACAGGCCGGCGCAGGCGCCGATCAGCGAGACGGGCACGGCGATCATGGGGATGAGCGTCGCGCGCCAGGAGCCGAGGAAGAGGAAGACGACGATCGCGACCAGGAGCGCGGCCTCGAAGAGCGTATTGCGGACCTCGCCGATGGCGGAGCGCACGAAACGCGTGGTGTCGAAAGGGATCGCGTACGCGACGTCCGGCGGGAACTGCCGCGTCAGCTCATCCATGCGCTTGACGATGCGGTCGGCGGTCTCGAGCGCGTTGGAACCGGTCTGCAGGAACACGCGGATGCCGGCCACGGGCTTGCCGTCGAGCATGCTCAGCTGCTCATAGCTCTGCGAGCCGAGCTCGATGCGGGCGACGTCGCGGAGGCGCAGGGCGCCTTCGCCGGCGCCGGCGCGGAGGACGATCTCGCCGAACTGCTCCGGGGTGGCGAGGCGGCCGCGGGCCACGACGGGCACCACGAAGGCGGCGTCGACCGACGGCTCCTGGCCGAGACGACCGACGGCGTATTGGGTGTTCGTCGCGCGGATGGCGCGCACGACCTCGGCCGAGCTCACGCCGAGCGCGGCCATGCGGTCCGGCCGCAGCCACACGCGCATGGCGTAGTCGCGGGCGCCGAAGACGCCGCAGTCGCCGACCCCGGGGAGCCGCTTGAGCTCCTCGACGACGGTGGACGAGGCGTAGTTGCTGAGGAAGACGGAGTCACGCGTGGCGTTGGGCGAGACGATCGAGACCGACATGAGGATGTCGTTCGAACGCTTCTTGGTGATGACGCCGAGGCGGCGCACCTCCTCCGGCAGACGGGGCTCGGCGAGCTTGACGCGGTTGGCCACGAGGATCGTCGCCATGTCCGGATCCACGCCGTTCTCGAAGGTGACGGTGATGCTCAGGGCGCCGCTCGAAGAGGCGTTGGAGGAATAGTAGAGGAGCCCTTCGACGCCGTTGATCTGCTCTTCGAGCGGAGCGGCGACGTTGTTCACCAACGCCTCGGGCGAGGCGCCGGGATAGCTCGCGACGACGGTCACGGTCGGCGGCGCGATCTGCGGATACTGCGAGAGCGGCAGGTTCAGCAGCGCGAGGCCGCCGATGAGCACGATGACGATCGAGAGGACCGCCGAGAAGATCGGCCGGCGGATGAAGAAGTCCCAGCCCATTTACTTCTTGGCCGGAGCGACGACGACCGGGGAGCCCGGACGCAGCTTGTGCAGCTGATTAAGGATGACGCGGTCGCCGGTGCGCAGGCCCACGAGGATGACGATGTCCGCGCCCTGGGTTTCGCCCAAGGTCACGGTGCGGGCTTCGGCCCGGTCACCCGCGCCGATGACGAAGACAGAACGGCCGGAAGGGGCCTGCACCAGCGCCTGCTGGGGCACGAGATAGGCGTCCTTGGCCTTGCCGCCGGTGATGCGCACGCGCACGAACTGGCCGGCGAGCAACGCACCGTCCGCATTGGCGAAACGCGCGCGGAGCTGCACGGTGCCGAGACGGGTGTCGACCTGTGTGGCGGCGAAGTCGACCTTGCCACGCGCCGGATGGACCGAGCCGTCCGGCCGCAGGAGCGCGACGTCGGCGCCCGCTGCGCCCGCTGCGCCCGCGGGGAAGAGGCGGTGGAAATCCGCTTCGGACAGACCGAAGCGCGCCCAGACTTCGTCCGCGCGCACGACGGTAGTGAGCAGCCCGTCGGGGCCGATCGGATTGACGAGGGTGCCTTCCGTGCGGAGACGGCGACCAGCGACGCCGGCGATGGGCGAACGGACTTCGCAGTAATCAAGGTCGAGCTTGGCGAGTTCGGCGCGGGCGGCGGCGGCCTCCCGGGCTCCGACGGCGGCGGCGGCCTGCGCTTGCGCGTCATCGGCTTCCTTACGGCTCGCGGCCTTCTGCTTGAAGAGCGTGGCCTGACGCGCGGCCTCGGCGGTCGCCTGCTCCGCGCGGGCGGCTTCCTGCGCCAACTGGGCGCGGGCGAGCGCATGGGCGGCGGCATACGGCGCCGGATCGATGCGGAAAAGAAGATCGCCGGCCTTCACCTTGGCGCCTTCAGCGTAGTCGACGGTCTGCAGGATGCCCGTGACGCGCGCGCGGACTTCCACTTCGCGGACGCCTTCCACCTGGGCCGGGGCGACGGCCTGCTGGGCGAGGTCCGCCGGAGAGACCGTGATGATGGCGACGGGCAGCGGGCCGGCGACCGGCGGGGCGCTCTCTTGGCGGCAGCCGACCAAGGCCAGCAAAGCGGCTCCGAGCAGAAGGCGCTCGACAGAAAGGGGTTTACATACAGACATGTATGTAAATCTAGACACCCCGACATGGCTCGCAAGACCAAAGCCGAAGCGGCTCAGACCCGTGACCGAATCGTCGTCTGTGCCCGCGAGGTGTTCAGCCGTCACGGGGTCACGAACACGTCGCTGGAAGAGGTCGCCAAAGAAGCAGGCGTGACCCGCGGGGCGGTCTATTGGCACTTCCGCGACAAGGCGGATCTGTTCATGGCCGTAAGGCAGCAGACCGGGGTCCTGCTCCGTTTCCCGGAGGAATCGGCGGGCGACCCCCTCCGCCGACTCGAACTGGGCCTGCAATCGGCGCTGAACCGCCTGGCCGAGGAGAAAGCCGCCCAAGAGACCTATGAGGTGATGCTCTGGAAATGCGAGTACATCGGGGCCTTCGCGGGGGTCCGTCAGGACCTGATGACCGCCGGCGAGCAATTCCTCGCCGACACGACCGCCCTCTACGCGGCCGCGAAAAAGGCGAAACTGACCCCTCCCGGCCTCGAACCCCGCCTGGCCGCCCAGGAGACCTTCTGCTTCTACGCCGGCCTGCTGAAGCTCTGGCTGGCCGACGAGTCCGGCCGCGCCCTCCGCGGAGATGTGCGCCAACTCATCACCTCGCATGTCGCGAGCCGACGCCGCGCGTCCTCGCAGAAGGCGGTTTGACTGGCCCTGACCTGCGGATTACAAATCTCCCCGTGAAGGCCTTCCCCGCCCTGCTCGCTTTCCTGACGGCCTTGACGGCCAGCGCGGCCCCCGTGCCGGATGCGCCGCAGTCGTTGCCGATCCTGTACGACCAGCCGGGCGACCGCTACATCCTGCGCATCGACAACCGTCGCTACCAGATGCCTTACCCGACCAAGGAAGGCATCGCGCGCCTGATGTCCGCCGCCAACTACCCGCGGACGAAGCTGCTCTTCGAAGAATACAAGCGGGCCCTCGAAGAACGCGCGAAGGCGGAGTCCGTCATCCGCAGTTCCCAGGCCAACCTCACGCGCGAGAACGAGCGCGTCGCCCGGCTCAACCGCAGCCTGGACTCGCTGCGCAACCAGCTCGCCCTGCTCCGCACGCTGCCGAACGTCGACCTGAACGAAATCCTGTTCCTGCAGAACCAGATCCGCGCCACCATCACCTCGCTCGCGTCCGCCGAAGCGCAGGAGGCCAAGGCCGGCGTCGCGCTCGACCGCACGCAAAGTTCCGTCGAGGCGACCTTGCGCCGCGCCGACAAAGCCCGCGAAGACTACGTGTCCGCGCTGACCGTATACGAAAAGCCGCTCGCCGAGATCCGCGCGCTGGCGATGTCCTTCGGCTCGGCCCTCTGAACTTCCCCATGCGCCCCGCTTCCGCCCTCCTCCTCGCCCTCCTTTGCGTCGGCGCCTCGCTCCCGGCCCAGACGACCAAGCCCGTCGCCAAGGCCGCGCCTAAGTCCGTCGACCGTTACGCCATCCGTCCCGACGAGAAGGTCGCCTGGCACGATGTCCGCGCCACGGACCTCGAAGGCCGCGCCTTCCCCGACGCCGAGCGCAAGAGCTACTTCGACCGGCTGCCCGCCGAGGCCGACGGCAAGGTCACGCCCGCGGTCTGGGGCCTCAGCCGCGACAGCGCGGGCCTGATGTTCCGCTTCCGCACCGACGCCACGACGATCTACGCGCATTATAAGGTCACCAAGCCGCAGCTCGCGATGCCGCACATGCCCGCGACGGGCGTCAGCGGCCTCGACCTCTACGCCCGCGATAAGGACGGCAAGTGGCGCTGGGTGCAGGTCGCCCGCCCGGGCACGCAGGAGATGAAGCTCCGCCTGGCCGAAGGTCTCGACGCGGGCGAACGCGAGTACGCGATCTACCTGCCGCTCTACAACGGCGTCGAGTTCCTCCATGTCGGCGTGCCGGAGGGCAAGCAGTTCGTCGGCCTGAAGCCGCGCGCGAAGCCCGTCGTCTTCTACGGCACCTCGATCACGCACGGCGCCTGCGCCAGCCGCCCGGGCATGGTCCACACGGGCATCCTCGGCCGTCGCTTCGACGTGCCGGTGGTCAACCTCGGCTTCTCCGGTAACGGCCGCATGGACAAGGAAGTCGGCGACTTCCTCGTGCGCATCGACGCCGCCGCCTACGTCATCGATTGCCTCCCGAACATGAGCGGCAAGGAAGTCGCGCTGAAATGCGTGCCGCTCGTGAAGCAGCTCCGCGCCGCCCGCCCCGACACCCCGATCATCCTCGTCGAGGACCGCCGCAACACGGACTCCTGGATCATCGCCTCGCGCCGTAAGCATCACGACGATAACCATGCCGCGCTGAAGGCCGCCTACGAACAGCTCGTGCAAGAAGGCGTCAAAGGCCTCTCCTACGTGCCCGGCGACCACCTCTACGGCGACGACAGCGATGGCGCCACGGACGGCTCGCACGCGAGCGACCTGGGCTTCTTCCGCCAGGCCGACATCTTCGAGCCCTTCCTCAAGGCCGCCCTCGGCCGCTGATTTTCCGCCCACCCCGCTGGCGGACAGGCCCGATCCTTTCACCCTGAACGCCGATGACCCGCAGCTTCCGCTATTACGACCTCATCCTCGGCGCGTTCGTCGCGGTGCTGCTCTGCTCCAACCTCATCGGCCCGGCCAAGGTCGTGCAGCTCGACCTGCCGTTCTTCGGACCGACCGACTTCGGCGCGGGCAACCTCTTCTTCCCGCTCTCGTATATCTTCGGTGACATCCTCACGGAAGTCTACGGCTACGCGCTCGCGCGTCGCGTGATCTGGTCCGGCTTCGCGGCGATGCTCTTCGCCACGGTCATGACCTGGGTCGTGCTCGCCATGCCGGCCAGCCCGAACGAACCCTTCAGCGCGCAGCTGCAGCCCGCGCTCGAGACCTGCTTCGGCGGCGGCTGGCGCATCGCCCTCGGTTCGATCATCGCCTTCTGCGTCGGCGATTTCCTTAACTCCTACGTGCTCGCGAAGATGAAGGTGCGCATGGGCGGCAAGCATCCCTGGGCGCGCTTCATCGGCTCGACGGTCGTCGGCCAGGGCGTCGACAGCCTGATCTTCTACCCGCTCGCCTTCCTCGGCATCTGGAGCCCGGCGACCTTGCTCGCGGTCATGTGCGCCAACTGGCTCTTCAAGGTGCTCGTCGAAGCGATCATGACCCCCGTGACGACCATCGTCTGCGCGAAGCTGAAGGCCGCCGAAGGCGTCGATGCCTTCGATACCGACACCGATTTCACGCCGTTCAGCCTCCGCCGCTGACCGGGCTGACCCTGTTTGGGCGGCTTTATTGGCCTCCAAACGGGCTTTCTGTCATATTATCAGGGTTTTCCGAGGAATCCGTTGACACCACCCCCCGGGACCAGCACAACACCCTCAGTCAATTTCACTCAGGTAAGAGCCTCCCTTATAAAGGACGCATCAGTCGCGAGGGCGACTAACGGAATCAGGATTAATACTCTCCGTACCCGACCCCAGAGTCCCGTAGCTAGGACTCTGGACTTATTTGTCCCGGCAACGGGAAAGCAGGCCGCACCACCCGTGCGGCCTGTTTCGTTGCGCCGTACCCAAGACCGGACTCGAACCGGTAAGCCTTTCGGCGGCAGATTTTAAGTCTGATGTGTATACCGTTCCACCACTTGGGCCGACGCCTCCAAGGTGCGGACGCGCCTCGGATTGGCAACCCGGGAAAGCGGACGGCGTTCGCCTTCGCCTTGCCCTCGGGACCAAACCCGGCTTCCTTCCGCGCATGGATCGCTTAGCCCAGACGTTCGCCCGCTGCAAAGCCGAAGGCCGCCCGGCCTTCGTGAGCTACGTCTGCGCCGGCGACCCCGATGTCGAGACGTCCAAGGCCGTGCTCCTCTCCCTGGCGCAGAACGGCGCCGACGTGCTCGAAGTGGGCGTGCCCTTCTCCGATCCGCTCGCCGACGGTCTGACCAACCAGCTCGCGGCCCAGCGCGCCCTCGAAAGCGGCATGACCTACGACGGCCTGCTCGACGTGCTCCGTGCGGTGCGCGCCGGCACGGATAAGCCGATCGTGCTCTATTGCTATTATAACCTGCTGTTCTCGTTCGGCCTCGACGGCTACTGCGCCAAGGTCCGCGAAGCGGGCGCCGACGGCCTGCTCGTGCTCGACTGCCCGCCCGAAGAAGCCGACGAACTGATCGCGGCCTCGAAGAAGCACGGCCTCGCCAACATCTTCATCGTGGCCCCGACCACGCCGCCCGCGCGCATCGGCCTCATCGCGAAGCACGCCTCCGGTTTCATCTACTACGTCTCGCGCGAAGGCGTGACCGGCGAGCGCTCCGAACTGGCCGCCAATCTTTCGGCCTCGGTCGCCGAGATCCGCAAGCACACCGCCCTGCCCATCTGCGTCGGCTTCGGTGTCTCCACCGCCGCCCACGTCCAGGCCATCGCCAAGGTCGCCGACGGCGTGGTCGTCGGCAGCGCCCTCGTGAACGTCGTCGCCGCCCATAAGGACAAGAAGGGCGAAGCCGCCGCCGCCATCGGCGCGAAGGTCCGGGAACTTCTCGCGAAATAATTCAAGGGGGAGGGGTAGGGATAGGGGTTGGGGTAGTTAATCAAAACAAGGGGCTCTCTGCCTTTTGTCCGCTCCTACCCCGACCCCTGCCCCCACCCCTACCCCTTCGCTATCCTCTAATCCCTTGACCAAGAGCCTTCCCTCCTCACTTTCCCCATGGTCCTAACCTCGTTAGGGCCACCGGAACCGCACCGCATGGCCCAACAAGACACCTGGACGAAAAAAGACCTGACCGGCATCGAAGAGCTTTCCCGCTCCGAGATCGAACTGCTCTTCCGCCAAGCCGACCAGTTCCTGCCCGCCCTCGCGCCGGGCAAGGGCCTCGACCTGATGAAGGGCCGCACGGTGGTGAACCTCTTCCTCGAGCCGAGCACCCGCACCCGCACGGCCTTCGAGATCTCGGCCAAGAAGCTCGGCGCCGAAGTGGTCTCGATCAACACGACGGCCTCCTCCCTGGTGAAGGGCGAGACCCTCCGCGACACGGCCGAGAACATCCGTGCGATGGGCGTCGACGCCATCGTGATGCGCCACTCCTCCGCCGGCTCGGCCCGCTACCTGGGCTCGGTCCTCGACATCTCGGTGGTCAACGCCGGCGACGGCGCCCACGAACACCCGACGCAGGCCCTGCTCGATGCCTTCACGCTCCGCCAGCGCTTCGGCAAGGTCGAAGGACTCAAAGTCACCATCCTCGGCGACATCCTCTTCAGCCGCGTCGCCCGCTCCAACATCCTCTGCCTCTCGAAGCTCGGCGCGCAGGTCACCCTCGCCGGCCCCGCGACGCTCGTCCCGGCCTCGCTGAAGGAAGCCTTCCCGCAGGTCCGCATCGTCCATGACCTGAAGGAAGCCCTGAAGGACTGCGACGCGGTCATGCTCCTGCGCATCCAGCACGAGCGCCAGACGACCACCCACTTCCCCTCGCTCGGCGAATACACCTCCCAGTTCGGCCTCAACGCCGAACGCGCCGCCTGGCTCAAGCCCGAGGCGATCGTGATGCACCCGGGCCCCATCAACCGCGGCGTCGAAGTCGAAAGCGAAGTCGCCGACGGCCCCCGCTCGGTCATCCTCGAACAAGTCCGGAACGGCGTCGCCGTCCGCATGGCCGTCCTTCACCTCTGCACCGGAGCCATCAGCCGATGAATCCCGCCGACAACTCCCCCCTCTGGATCCGCGGCGCCCGCGTGATCGATCCCTCTGCGAAGCGCGACGAAGCCAAGGGCGACGTCTTCGCCCTCGACGGCAAGTTCGTCGACCAGCTCTCCGCCGCCGACCAGGCCAAGGCCCGCGTCATCGACGGCACGGGCCTCGTCGTCGCCCCGGGCTTCATCGACCTGAACTGCCGCCTGGGCGAACCGGGCCGCACGGCCCGCGAGACGATCCGCACGGGCACCCGCGCGGCCGCCGCCGGCGGTTTCACGACGGTGGTCACGATGCCCGACTCGCTCCCCGCGGCGGACAACGTCGGCACGATCCAACTCCTCCGCGAGATCTGCTCCCGCGACGCCGCCGTGCGCGTGCTCCCGACAGGCACCCTCACCAAAGGCCATGAAGGCAAGGCCCTCGCCCCGCTGGGCACGATGAAGAAAGCCGGCGTGGTCGCGGTCACCGACACGACCTCGGGCGTGCAGAACAATGAGATCATGCGCCGCGCGCTGGAATACGCCGCGATGTTCGACCTGGTGGTCCTCGACCATTGCCAGGACAGCAGCATGACCGACGGCGGCCAGATGCATGAAGGCGCCTGGTCCCTCCGCCTCGGCCTCCGCGGCCTGCCCCGCGCGGCCGAAGAGATCGTGGTCTCGAGCGACTGCCTGCTCGCCGAACTCACCAAGGCGCGCATCCACCTGCAGCACCTTTCCTCCGGCGGCTCCGCCGAGATCGTCCGCCGCGCCAAGGCGAAGCAGCTCTCGGTCACGGCCGAGGTCTCCGCCCTGCACCTGCTCCTCACCGACGCCGCGCTGGCCAATTACGCGACGAGCCTGAAGACGAATCCTCCTCTCCGCGAAGAAGCCGACCGCCTGGCGCTCATCGCCGCGCTGGTCGACGGCACGATCGACGCGGTCTGCTCCGACCACTCGCCCTGCACGGCCACCGAGAAGGACTGCGAGTTCGACCTGGCTCCGTTCGGCGCCGCGACCTTCGAGACGGCCTTCGCGGCCGCCCACACGGCGCTCGTCGCCGCCGGCCACGCCGACCTCTCCGTCCTCATCGCCCGCCTCACGCACGGTCCGGCCAAGGCCCTCGGTCTCGCCGCCGGCACGCTCAAGGCCGGCGCCCTCGCCGACCTGGTCGTACTCGACGCGAAGTCGGCTTGGACCCCCGCGAAGAGCGACCTCATCTCGAAGTCGGGCAACAACCCGCTCGTCGGTCGCGCCCTCACGGGTCGCGTCCGCGCCACGTTCGTCGGCGGTCGTCAGGTCTTCGGCGCCTAAGCCCGCATGGACGAGCTCACTCAGTCCCTCGAAGCCTTCGGGCCGTGGGACTGGGCGTGCATCGGCGCCAACCTCACGGCGGCCGCCCTCGGTCTTTTCGGGCTACGCTGCTGGCGCGGGATGCCCGGCGTCCTGCCGCCCTTACCGGTCTCCGCCTCGAACGCCGCCCTCGGCGTGGTGACCGGCGTGATGTCCTTCGGCTTGGTCTTCGGTCTCGTGCTCGGCGCTGCGGCCCAGGTGTTCTCCTCGCACTTCGGCCTCGCCCAAGCCCACGTGTTCACCGCGGCCTTCATCGGCCAGTCCGCCGCCGCCCTCACGATGATCGCGATGGGCGCGCTGGTGCCGGAGACGTTGCGCTGGGCTCCGGACGTCGCTTCCGAAGAACCCTCCGCGAGCCCGCTGCGCCGCGCGCTACGCTCTTTCAGCTTCTCGCGACTGCTCCTGGTGATGCTGATCCTCTTCGCCTTGGGCCTGGCCCTCGCGGCGATCTGGAAAGGCGTGCACGTCGGCTGGACGCAACTCTTCCAGCAAGGCCTGGTCGGCGAACCGCCGGCCGATGAACCCCAGGACATCGTGGACTCGGTGCTCAAGACGGACGCCGATAGCTGGCGCTTCGTCACCATCATCTTCGCGGTGTCGATCGGGGCGCCGGTCATGGAGGAACTCGCCTTCCGCGGCATGCTCTACCCAGGCCTGCGACGAATTTTATCTGACTCAAATCAGTGGTGCCGCGGCATCCTTTGGTTAGCCATAGTTCTCCCTATAACAGCCTGGCTTTGTTCGGGATTAAACCTGGATGCATTCGTCATTCCAGACCTTGATCCGAAATCCCTGATGCCAGCAGACGGAAGCACTAGGGGAAAACGAGATGTCCTGATTTTGATTAACTTCATTATTAAGTCTACAGCTTTACTGCTTCTCTCCAGTCCGTTTGCCGTTGCGATGGCCAAGCTGGCCTCTGAACGCCACTCCCGCTGGATCGCCGTCTGTCTCACGGGTGCGATCTTCAGCGCGGCCCATCAGAGTCCTTCCGCCGCCCTGCCGCTCTTCGGTTTCGGCGCCTTCATGTGCCTGGTCCGCGACCGCTACGGCCTGCTGACCTGCATGGCCGCCCACGCCTGTTTCAACGGGTGGAACTTACTCTGGTTGAAACTGGCCCCGAACGCCTCCACCCTCTGAAGCCATGGGAGCCCTCACCACCCTCGCGGACCGTTCGGTCGCCAAGCTGACCGAGGAGGAGATCATCCGCCGCGTGGTGCAGTCGCTCGCCGAAGCCGCGCCGGCCTTTCCGGAAGGTCCCGGCGGCGATTGCGCTCACCTCCCGACGACGGGTGGACGCTCCATCCGCGCCAGCACGATCGATTCGGTGATCCTCGGCCGCCACTTCGACGCGGCCTGCGATGGCATCCGCGCCGGCGCCAAGCTGGTGAACCGCAACCTGAGCGATCTGGCCGCGGCCGGCGCCGTCCCTTCCGATGCCCTGCTCTCGCTGGTCATCGGACCGGACGTCGATGCGACGTGGCTGACGGACTTCGCGCATGGCGCCGGACGCGCCGCCGCCAAAGCTGGCCTCCGCATCGTCGGCGGCGACATCTGCCGCGGAGCCCACGGTTCTTTCCTCGGCACGCTCGCGGTCCAAGGCTTCGCCCACCGTATCCTGACTCGCAAGACCGCTGCTCCGGGCGACGTAATCTTCGTGACCGGCCAGCTCGGTGGCTCGCTCTACGGCAAGCACCTTGATTTCACCCCGCGCCTCGCCGAAGGCGAGTGGCTCTGCGGGCACGGCGAAGTGACGGCCTGCACCGACCTATCCGACGGCCTCGCGAAAGACCTGCCCGGCCTGCTGGGTCCGAAGCTCGACGCGCGCGTCGACGTGGCCGCCCTGCCGGTCTCCGACGCCGCAAAGTCGCTCGCGAAGTCCGACGGCAAGCCGGTCCTCGAACACGCCCTGCAGGACGGTGAGGACTACGAGCTCTTGTTCGCGGTCAGCGCCGACCGCGCCGACCTGCTCGAAGCCTCCTTCCGCAAAGCCTTCCCGCTCACGCCGCTCACGCGCCTAGGCACGGTCGAAGCGGGCACGGGTCTCGCCCGCGATCTGGCGGACGGCGAACCGATCAAGGTCCGCGGCTTCGGTCACTTCGCCTGAGCCGCCGGTCCCCTTAAATGCGGAAGCGGCGGATGGCTACGAAGAGCGCGAAGATGAAAGCCGACGCCCCGAAAGTGACCGTCACGGTCTCGTAAGTGGCGAGCAGTTCGATCACCTGGTCCAGCAGTTTGACGGATTCCTTCGTGTCGCGCTCGGCCAGCACCAAGGCGGAGGTCGCGGCGGTCGCGGTGACCTCGACGTTCTTGTTGTCGGACTTCGTGCCTTGGTCGGTGAACAGCACGACGGAGGTCTCGGCCGACTTCATGGCCGTCTTATAAGCCTCGACGGAGGCCTGGACGCTCAGGGTCGTCGTACGGACACGCTCGGTCGTGCCCTTGAGCTCGTGGCTGAACCAGAGGCCGGCCAGCGAGACGAGGAGCGTCACGACGGCCATGCCGACGATGCCGATCTCGGCTTGGATGAGGTTGTTCTTGGCGGATCGACCGCGGCTACGCTGGGCGCACATGACGTTTTTTGTTTAAAGGTTGAGGGTGGCTTGGCCGTCGTCCGGCTTCTTGGCCTTGGGTTGCTTCTCCGCTGGCTTCTTGGCGCGCGGCTTCTTGGCGGGAGCCTTCTTGGCCGGCGTCTGCTTGGCGGCGGGCTTCTTCGCGCCCTTCTTGGGTACGGCCTTGGCCGGGGCGGCCTTCTTAGCGGCGCCAGATCGGCGACGACGCTTCGGCTTCTTCTTGCGCGAGAAGAGGTTCTTCCATGCGGGTGTCTTTTGCTTGTCCTTGTAACCCAGCTTCCGGCGGATGTTCGAGGTGATCCAGTCGACGAGTTCCGGGGCGACGGCGCCGCAGAGGCCTTGGACGATCGCCTTGTTGAGCGAGGACAGTTCCCACTGGAACATCACGAAGTAGGCGATGACCGCGAAGATCGCGGCGGCGAGCACGTGCCGGAGCGAACGCTGCCAGCTGGCGTCGGCGGCTTCGTCGACGAGGAGACGTCCGACCATCGCGGCGGCGCCGATGAGGGCGACAATCCAGCCGCCGGCCTTGAACGCCATCAGGGCGACCTGGAAATTATTGGCGACCGCCGCCACGCCCTTGACCGGGGCGGCCTGCGCCGCGGCTTCCGCGAGGACCAAGGCCAAGGTCATACGCGTCCCTCCCCGGCCCGGAGGCCGTTCCCCGCGGAACGGGGCGATGATGTGAAGAGACGACGCAAGGCGAAGGAGTACCCCGAAGGATACGGTTCGTAAAAAGGGGAGGTTCAGACTTGGGCCGTCCGCCTCCCCTCTCAACCCCTAATTATAAGGTTAATCTGACAAACCCGCCTTAAAGCGCCGCTTTTCGGGCCGGGCGGCCTTCATCGACCTCGATGTAGTCGAACATCGTGTCCACGCCGGCATCGGCGGTCAGGCCGTTCTCCTTGAGGCGACGGACGAGCACTTCGTTGGCCTCGTCGCGCCAGCCGCGCTTGGTCATGAAGCCGTTCCAGATCTCGATGTCGTTCGTGGAAAGTTTACGACCCTTGGCTTCGGCCCAGGCGAGGACCTCGTCCTGCGTCGTCGTGGGATGCTGCAGCACCCAGATACGGAGGTCGTCATACTTGATGCCGAGATACTGGCAGCAACGGTCGTCGAAGGCCTTGCCGAGATTGTTCACGAAGTCGGCGTGTAGCTGACCGGCCGCGTGCAGGCGGATCTTCGAGACCAGACGAGGAAGGTAGACGAAACCGCGGACGGCGTCGTAGGGGCTGAGGAGACCAGGAACGAGGGGCATGGGTGGGAAGATAGATGAAGATGAAAGAGGGATGATAAAGGATGGAAGATAAAAACCGAGTTAGGTCTTAGCGGATAGCGGTTGGCGGTTAGCGGATAGGAAAAACAAATGACGACTGGAAGATGGGCTATGGGGCCTACCACCCGGGGCAGCTTTTCGCCTTCTTTTCTCCCCCTGCATGCTGGTGCTCCCAACCGCTTACCGCCAACCGCTAACCGCTTTCACCAAACATTTGCACCTTTGCACGCGGCACCGCCGCATTTGCACCTTTGCACCTCTTTCCTCCGGCCCTCGTGCCCTCCATTACCTTGCCCTCCTCCCCTCCCTGCCTTTCCTACCCCTACCCCGACCCCTGCCCCTTCAAAAATGAAACTCCTCCTCGCCCTCCTCCTCGCTGTCACCGGGTTCGCGGCCGACGTCGCCAAGCCGGCCTTCTCTTCGACCAAATACGACAAGGATATCGCGGCCTACGAATCCGCGGACAAGGTCACGCCTCCGCCACAGGGTGCGTTGCTCCTCTCGGGCGCCAGCACGCTGCGCCTCTGGAAGACGGCCGCCCGCGACTTCGCCCCTTACCCGCTCATCAACCGCGGATTCGGGGGCTCGAAGACCACGGAAGTCCTCGGTTACATGGATCGCATCGTGCTGCCCTACCACCCGCGCGTGGTCGTCTTCCATTGCGGCAGCAACGACATCAACGCCGGTGATACCGCCGAGGCCGTGATCGCCCGCGTGGCCGAATACCATCGTCGCCTCCGCGCGGAAAATCCGCACGCCCAGCTCGTGCTCCTCTCGACCACCCAGGCGCCATCGCGCCGGACGAAGTGGGCCGAGATGAAGAAGGCCGACGAAGGCTTCCGCGCCCTCGCCGCCGCCCATCCGGAGGTCCGGTTCGTGGACATCAACCCCGCGCTCAACCTCCCCGACGGCGAGCCCCGCCCGGGACTTTACCTGAAGGATAATCTGCACCCGTCTGAAGCCGGCTACGCCGCGATGCTCAAGGTCATCCGCCCCGCCGTCGACGCCGCCTGGCAGGCGACGGAAGCGGCGTATAAGAAGTAGGAGCGGTTAGGTAGGGTTGAGCGCCCTCGCTCAACCGCGGCTGACCAAGGGTGGTCAGCCCTACCCCGCATTCTTTTCCTATACTCCATACTCGATACTCCATACTCTCAGCCGCCCGATGTCCTCACCCTCCCCCAGTCCTACCGCTGAACGTTTCCCGAACGGACCGTTCACGCGTTACATGGTCGGCGAAGGAATCTCGATGACGGGCACCTGGATGCAGGGCATGGCGCTCGGCTGGGTGATGACGGAAGTCGTGGTCCGCGACGGACTCCAGAGCTACGAAGGCCTCCTGCAGGCTGCGCCGCACCTCGCGAGCGGCATCGTGATGCTCCTGCTCTTCCGCCTAGGCGGCGCCTACGCCGACCGGCACGATAAACGTTTCATCCTGCAGGTCTGCCAAGTCGCGCAGATCGGCTTCGCACTGGCGATCGGCCAGCTCATCGCGCACGGCGCCCTGCACACCTGGCATCTCATCGTCGCCGCCGCGCTGCTCGGCATCTCCAGCTCGTTCGAGATGCCCGCCGCCGCGGCGATCGTCCCGGAACTCGTGGCCAAGGAGAACGTCGCCAAGGCCATCTCCGTCGACCGCGCGGTCTTCCACGCCACGCGTCTCGTCGGCCCGGCCGCCGCCGGTTATCTCGTCGGAAAGTATGGCGCCGAGTGGGCCTTCTACCTGAACGCCGCCTCGTTCGTAGCGCTGATGGTCGCGTTGGCCACGCTACCGCGACGTCCGCAGGGCACGGCCGAAGAAGAGCAGAAACGTCAGGGCGGCGCAGGCGAAGGCTTCCGCCACGTCAGCCAAGATAAGCCCAGCCTCGCGATGGTCGCGCTCCTCGCCACCAATACGCTCTTCGTCTTTCCGGTCATCATCGTCCTGCTGCCGATCTATGCGCGCAATGACCTCCACGCCACGCCGGAGCAGATGGGTCTGCTGATGTTGTGCTCCGGCGCCGGCTCGGTTTCCGGTTCGCTGCTGATCATGGCCCTGCGGCCGTCGCTGCGTCGTCTCGCTATCCTGACAGGCATGGTCCTCGCCTGCGGGGCGCTCGTGAGCCTCAGTCAAGCCACCGGACTGGTCTGGGCCGGCGCCTCGCTCGTCAGCCTGGCGGTCGGTGTCTCCACGCTCGTCGGTCTTGCGAATACCATCGTCCAGGAGCGCTCGCCCGCCGAACTGCGTGGCCGTGTCTCGGCCGTCGCCGGCCTGAGCTTCTTCGGCTTCCTGCCTTTCGCCGCGATCATCATGGGCTGGATGACCGACCTCTTCAAACTGCGCAACGTGCTGCTCGGATCCTCGATCTGCTACGCCGTCATCGGCCTGCTCGTCATGCTCACCGTCGGCAGCAAGGTGACGGGCGGGCAGGAGCAGGAAACTTCCGTCAATTAAAGCAAAGGGAGACCGGAAACCGGGAAGGATGCTGCGGACATATCCCCAGCCAATCATCCGGTCTCCGGTTTCCCTTTGAGTTCTGACTACGTCTGGCGAGCTAAGCTCGCCCAAAAAGTGGTGCTCCCGTTGGGAGTCGAACCCAAATCGCCGGCTTCGGAGGCTAGCATTCTATCCATTGAAATACAGGAGCGTGAGGGGTTAAAATCCCCCTTATCGCGGGTTAGTCAACCCTTCCCGAACCGGCCTCCGTCTGACCGGCCTTATTTCGCGGGCATCACGCGGTCGGCGAAATCCGCGTAGTTCTTCCAGTCCTCGAGCAGGATGTCATGCGGGCCAGGTCGGATATGGTAGCCGACCGTCTTACCTACGGACTTGCTGAGAGGCGGGTATTCCTTGGTACCGAGCCCGGGCTGACCCAACACGCGGTAGACCGGATCCGCATGCACGGCGCCGAGGAATTCGCCGAGCGGATCGGCCCAACTATCTTCGGAAGCGCTGGCAACGTAAAGCGGACGCGGGGCGGCGAGCGCGAGGAGGTAATGTGCGTCGAGCGGCAGCTGGTCTTCCTTCTCGGAGAAGGTCTCGAAACGCGCGGTGAACCAATGCGGGAAACCACGGCCCTTGTAATGTCCGCTGATCACGCCGACGGTCTCGCCGAAGATGCGCTTATTGAGCGCAGCGCCGCCGCACCCGGAGTTATTGGAGATCACGAACGCAAAACGTTGATCCTGCGCACCCGCCCAGAGCGAAGCCTTGCCGAGGCGCGAATGGCCATGGACCGCGGCACGCCGGGCATCGACGGACGGGACTTTTTCCAAGACATCGAGCATGCGCGAGAGACCCCAAGCCCAGCAGCCGATGGCGCCCCATTCCCCGTCTTGCCATTTCGTATTCACGCCATCGGGCGAGATCGCCGCCCGGAAGCCGTTCTTCCAGCCCTCGGGATGGTCGGGCTCGAAATCGCCATAATAGACGGTGGCCGAAGCGTAGCCGCGATCGATGAGGGCCTCGAACTCCCAGCGACGGGCCTGTCCGCCGCGCAAGGCCGGATCGGCCTGGGTCGTGCCCTTCAAGGCCCACTGTTTGGAGACCCAGGTCGAGGCGACGAAGACCGCCGGATCTTCGACCGTGGTGTGATTGCTGCCGAAGTTAAGCCCGACGAAGACCGGAGCCGGGCGCTTAGCTGCGTTGGGCACGTAAAGCAGCATGTCGAACGACGGGCCTTTCTTGCCTATCGGCCAGACCTTGAACTGGGTGCGCGTGGCCTTGCCACCGAAGGCGTCCTTGGATTGCTCGCGGATTTCGACCACGGCGTCGGCCTGGAGCTTCTTCGTATCGGGCGTGCGGCCGAACATGTTCTGCTCGACGAGGCGGAAGACCTCCGGACGACGGACCTCGTTCCACATCTTTGCGTCCGTCACCTTGCGGCCGTCGGCGCACACGAGCGGATCGGGCAAAGTATACGGAGGTACTTTCGACTCTTCGGAGATGGTCGGCGGAATCGCAGCCAGCAGGAGCAGGGGGAGCAGCATGGCGCGACTATGAATCATAGTCGCGAGGGGGCAAGGCCGAGGTAGGGGCAGCACCGCGTGCTGCCCTAGTTGCATCTTGTTCGCCGCAGGGCGAACGATGGTAGGGGCACGATTTATCGTGCCTTCCCATGCGGAGGGCGCGGCGAAGCCACGCCCCTACCTTCGGCCGCCCTACCCCGAGACATAGCTCAAAGGGAAACCGGAGACCGGATAGTTAGCTGGGGAAAATATCCGCAGCATACATTCCGGTTTCCGGTCTCCCGTTGAGTTAAGCCTCCCCTTGCCCACGTGTCACCTTGCCCACTTACCCCCTCGCGGCGTCAGCCGCGCTTACCGTTCCCAGATTTCAAACGCATACCCCAACCCCTGATACTCGCCCCTCTTCGACGACACGAGTTTGGTGAAGAGCTTCTGCCAATCAGCGGGAAAGAAACGGTCGCCTTCGAAGTCGCGGTCGATGCGGGTGATGAGCAGGCGTTCGCACAGGGGCGTCCCCTCGGCGTAAATCCGCTCGCCGCCGGTGATCCAGACCGGGCCGGGCCACTGGTCCATGCGGTCGGCGATGACGATGGCCTCGGCCAAGGAAGCAGCACGCTCGGCCCCGGGGAACGACTTGGCGGGGTCGCGCGAGACCACCACCGTCCCCCGACCCGGCAGGGCCTTGCCCAGTTCAGCGTAGCAGGCCGGTCCCTCGATCATGACGCCGCCGGCCGTCTGGTCCATGAACCAGGCCAGGTCTTCCGGAATATGCCAAGGAAGCTTCCCTTCGCGCCCGATGACCCCGTTTCGGGCCACGGCGACGATGCACTGGAGGGGCTTGGGCACGGCTCAAGGGATGTGAACAACCCCCGCGAAGGCAAGCACCGGGCGGACTTGGACGGGTTGACACCCGCCGAAAGCCTAGGGTAAGTTGCCCGAATGATTACCTGGCTCCAGAACGCCACCGGCAAGCACCACCGTCTGATCTTCGGCTTCCTGCTGGTGGTCATCGTGGTCTCCTTCGTCTTCTACGGGTTCGCCGGACGTGGCGCCCTGACCGGCGGCCCCGCCTACATGTATCAAGGCGTGAACCTTAACGACCCCGCCGTCCGCAAGCGCCACAACGACGCCCTCTTCTTCGGCCAGATGACCGGCCAGCGCATGGACCCCAACGGACTCGTCCAGCGCGTCGCCGAACTCGCCCTCGCCGACAGCCTCGACATCCCCGCCCCTTCCGCCGTCGAGATCCGCCGCCTCGCCCGCGAGATGACCGCCGCCGCCGACAGCAAGAGCAACGACGGCCTCAACAAGTTCCTCGAGTTCGCCGGTAAGCAGCTCGACGCCACCGACCTCGACATCCGCGCCCGCTTCGAGACCTTCATCCAGGATTCGTGGCGCATCCAGAAGGCCCGCGGCGCCGTCGCCGGTTCCGGCCACGTGACCGCCAGCCAGATCAAGCGCATGCTCGACCGCGTGCGCACCAAGTGGACCGTCGATGTCGCCACCTTCTCCGCCGCCGGCTTCAAGCCCGACGTGAAAGTCGACGACGCCAAGGTCAAGGAAGCCTTCAACACCAACATCGAAGACTACCGCCTGCCCGCCCGCGTGGCCGTGACCGCGGTGACCATCGCCTCGACCGTCGCCGACACCGCGCCGGTCAGCGACGACGAGATCATCAATATGGGCTACAACCAGGCCGAGAAGTTCAAGTTCGAGACCGGCAAGATCAAGGAACAGGCCCTCGCCAAGCGCGCCGAGCTCGAGAAGCTTGTCCGCACCGAACGCGCCATCACCAACCTCGCCGGCCAGATCTCCGACGAACTCGCCGAGAAATTCCCGATCGATACCGCCAAGGCCGACAGCAAGGAACTCGCCGCCTGGATCAAGGCCAAGAACGCCAAGATCACGACCATCCCCGCTTTCGACGTCACCGCCGCTCCGTCCGTCGCGCAGGTCCCGGCCGAAGCCCTCCGCGTCGCCGGCGAACTTACCGAGAAGGAATGGCGCACCGAAGTCTACCGCTCCGAAGCCGGCGCGACCTTCATCCTGCTCAACCAGCGCACGCCTGACCGTCTGCCGACCTTCGACGAAGCCAAGACCAAGGCTGTCGAGGCCTGGAAGAAGTCCCAGTTCAACCGCCTGCTGTCCGAAGAAGCCAACAAGCTCGCGAAGGGCATCAATGAGGACATCGCTGCCGGCAAGTCCTTCACCGACAGCGCCAAGGCGCGCAAGCTGACGCTCGCCTCCCCTGAAGCCTTCACCTCCCGCGCGCTCCCCGAATCCCTCCGCGGTGCCAACGAGAGCACCGAACTCCTCATCGAAGCCGCCGGCGTCGGCAAGGTGACCTCCCCGATCCGTACCGCCAACGGCGACTTCGTCTTCATCCGCCCGGCCAAGGCCGACCTGCCCAAGGACGCCACGAACGCCGAAGAGAGCCGCATGGCGACGATGCAGTTCTCGATGTACATCGCTGAAAACATGGCTCGCGGCCTCGTCCAAGACATCGTCCCCCCGCCCGTCGAGGCCAAGTAAGGGAGTCTTAAGGCCCACTGGAACCCCTCAGGAGGCCGCCTCCTGAGGGGTTCTTTATTTGGCCCCCATTCCCGGCTTTACCACCCCTGACCCCACCCCTACCCCTTTCCCTATCCAAATGTCCCAGGTCCGCGTCCGCTTCGCCCCCAGCCCCACCGGCTTCTTCCATATCGGAAGCGCCCGCACGGCCCTGTTCAACTGGCTCTACGCCCGTCACACGGGCGGCAAGTTCATCCTCCGCATCGAGGATACCGACAAGGAGCGTAACTCCGACGCCTTCCTGAAGGTGATCTTCGACTCGATGCGCTGGCTCGGCATGGATTGGGACGAAGGCCCCGAGGCCGGCGGCGACTACGGTCCCTACTTCCAGTCGCAGCGCACCGAACTCTACAAGGCCAAGCTCCAGGAGCTCGCCGCCAAGGGCCGCGCCTACGAGAAGGACGGCGCCTGGTGGCTCCGCCTCGAAGGCGCCCGCACCGCCGCCTACGACGACCACCTGAAGAAGGATTACGAGAAGGTCGACGCCGCCCCGATGGTGCTGCACGACATGGTGCGCGGTCAGGTCGCCCGCGTCGAAGACCGCGACTTCGTGATCTTCCGCTCCAACGGCGAACCGGTCTTCCACTTCGTCAACGTCGTCGACGACATCGAGATGAAGATCACGCA
>CANKZO010000021.1 GCA_947488485.1 Opitutia bacterium
CCGCCGACGAGCGCCGCGCTCCAGCGCACGCGCGCGTTGGGCATCATGCGGTTGAACGCCGCGAACGCGAGCGTCAGCAGCGTCAGCGAGATGAAGAGCGGTCCGCCGCCGCTGAAGAAGCCGGTGATCTGCTCGCCGCCGGGCAGCTTGTGGAACCAGCTGCCCAGCCACGTCGCGCCCGCGCCGAGCGAGGCCGCGAGCGAGGCCGCCGACAGCATCGTGAGCGTCGTCGCGCCGACCAGGAAGAAGAGCACGAGGAAGAGCAGGTAGTTCGCGAAACGGTCCCGCCAGCTGCGGCCGAAACGCACGCCCCAGATGCCGTTGAGCGCGTCTTCCACGCGGCTCAGCATGAGCACCGCGAGGCCGAGGATGAGGAGCAATCCGATCACGCCCGCTTCGCCGCTCGCCGCGGTCTGCAGCAGCCGGTCGACGAGCGCGTCGAGGTCCTTGTTGATCTCGCGCAGCGTCGCGTGATGATCCGGCGTCGAAGCTTTCGCCACGATCTGCGGCGCGGCGTATTCCACTGCGGCGACGATCGCGCGCTTCGCCGGATTATCCTCCGGGGCGCCGCGCGACAGGATGAAGCCGGACACCGTGAGCGCGAGGCCGAGCAGCGGCCCCAGCGACATCAGCGTGTAGTAGGTGAGCGCCGCCGACTGCTGCGGCAGCCGATGTGCGATGATGCCGTGCCACGTCGTCGCGAGCACGCGCCAGAGCGACTTCACCGCGCCGCGTCCGCCGCGCTCGGCGAGCGCTTCCGGTGACCAGCTGGCTTCCAGGAAGCCGGCCGGAGACGTGGTCGGGGGAACGGGATCGGCCGAAGACATGGCCAGATGCTGGGGTGGGGCAGGGCGCCGGGCAATCTCCGGCCGTGAGCAAGACCAACAACTGGCGGTTGCCCGCCGCTCCGGACCCCGATTTTGTTGAGGCATTCACCCTAAAGCCGCTCTCTTATCAAAAATCCGTCAAAAACCCTGATTGTGAATAAAGTTTTTTACCTAAGTGCACGAATGACAGTGGCTTGCGTAAAATCACTACATCTAGTGGTGAAATAAATTTGCAGCCACTACATCTAGTATTTTACTGCCAGACATACCAATCACCTAGCGGCCTTCCCGGCCCCTAACTGAGCCCTTTTCCCCACTCTCCACCATGGAATCCATCACCATCAAAGTAGGTCAGAAAACCTTCATCCTCGATAAGACGAAGGCCGAAGAAGCCTTCGCCAACAAGCGCGTCATCAACGGCCGCGAATCGATGTTCTTCAACATCCTCCCGCTGAAGTACCAGTGGGCGTACGATCTCTATCGCACGATGAAGAACAACCACTGGGAGCCGGAGGATATCCCGATGCAGAAGGACTGCGAACAGTGGCGCGACCAGACCGGTCAGATCACCGAGATCGACCGCTGGATCGTCAAGATGGCCATCGGTTATTTCTCCGCCGCCGAAGGCATCGTCGGCGACAACATCATCCACGTCGTCCGCGAGGTCGTCACCGCCCCCGAGCTCAAGCTCGTCCTGGGCCGCCACGCGCACGAGGAGAACATCCATGCCGACTCGCTCGTCTACATGATCTCCTCGCTCGGCATCAACCCGCACGAGTGCGAGGCGATGTTCGAGGACATCCCGACGATCGCCAAGAAGGCCGCCTTCGTCGTCAACAACTCCCGCGCGCTGCGCCGCAAGCTCGACCTCACCAAGCTCGAGGACAAGCAGGCCCTCGCCCACAACATCTTCCTCTTCGGCCAGTGCATGGAAGGCACCCAGTTCTACGGCCTCTTCGGCATGGTGCTCTCCCTCGCCCGCCAGAACAAGTTCCCGGGCATCGGCCAGATGTTCCGCTACACCCTGCGCGACGAGTCCAACCACATCGACCTCTTCCGCAACCTGCTCGCCGAGCTGGTGAAGGAGAACCCCGACATCTGGACGCCGGCCTTCAAGGAAGAACTCCGTCAGCTCATGGCCACCGCCGTGTCGCTCGAGAAGGACTTCATCCGCGACTGCCTGCCCGTCAACGCCCTCGGCCTCTCCTCCAAGGAGTTCGAGCAGTATATCGACTTCATCGCCGACCGTCGCCTGCGTAACTGCGGCCTCGATCCGCTCGTCGCCGAGACGAGCAACCCTTTCCCCTGGTTGTCCGAGATGATGGACCTCAAGAAGGAGCAGAACTTCTTCGAAGGCCGCGTCACGGAATACCAGAAGCAGGGCGCGATGGGCACCGTCAACGACGACGAACTCTGAGCGACCGCTGGCTGAATTTGGGCGTCACCCCCTTTGCGCCCGGTTTGGCATGCTTCCTGTTCTTACCCCACATCCTCTCCACTGAAAAAACCTGCGCCGGCCACCGCCGACGCATCCTCCCTCATTCTCTCCCACTCTCCGTCCCCACTCACTCTCTCTGATATGAAATCCGAACTCCCTTTCTTCCGCGAAGATATCGCCCTCAAACACGCCGTCCGCTCTCCTGCCGACGCCAAGCCCCGCTTCAACTGGCGTGAATCGCTGCCCGCCGCGGCCGCGCCCGCCTCCGCCGGCCTCGACGCCGCGCAGATCGCCGACATCGTCGGCGCCGCCCTCACCGACCTCCTCGTCGCCCGCCAGGAGCAGGACATCTTCACCGAGTCCAACCGCCAGTTCGTCGCCGCCGTCGCCAGCGACGTCGTCCGCGTGCTCTCCCAGTCCGGCGTCCAGGTCAGCGAGGTCCTCGTCCTCCAGGCCATCGAAGACGCCCTCGTGCGCTATAACCGCCACGATGTCGCCAAGAGCCTCCTCTTCTCCCGCGGCGGCGAAGCCGCCCCGGTCGATCCGCTCGCCATCACGACCCGCCTCATGCGCCGCAACGGCCAGGTGGTGCCGTGGCTGCCCAACAAGATCACGACCGCCGTGCGCATGGCTTTCCTCTCGCTCGAGCAGGATCCGGCCCCCTCCGTCCGCGTGACCGCCGCCGTCACCCGTCGCGTCGCCGACCTCGGCCAGACCATCATCGGCATCGAAGAAGTCCAGGACCTCGTCCAGGAAGAGCTCATGCGCCAGGGCCACTTCAAGGTCGCGCAGAACTACATCCTCTACCGCGCCTACCGTGCCCGCCGCCGCGAGGAGCTCGCCGCCCAGCCGGTCGTCGTCGACGACCGTCAGGAGTCCCTCATCCTCGTCAAGTCCGCCGATGGCTCGACCTACCTCTGGAACGGCGACGAACTGCGCAAGCGCATCGCCTTCGCCGCCGCCGGCCTCGAACTCGTCCGCACGCCGGACCAGATCGAATCCGAACTCCGCCGCGGTCTCTTCAACGAGATCACCGAGGCCGACCTCCGCAAGACCATCGAGCTCAACGCCAAGAGCCTCGTCGAGGTCGATGCTGACTTCGCCAAGTTCGCCGCCCGCATCTGCCTCTCCTACATCTACGAGGAAGTCCTCGGCTGGAGCATCAGCCGCGACGGCGTCTCCCAGCTCAAGGAATTCCACCGCGCCAAGTTCGCCGCCTACGTCGAACGCGGCATCGCGATCGGCCGCCTCTCGCCCGACCTCCGCAAGTACGATCTCGCCAAGCTCGCCGCCGCCCTCGACCCGATGGCCGACCTCGACTTCGAGCTCCTCGGCGTGCAGACGATGTACGACCGCTACCTGATCATCGACAAGACGGTCAAGCCGGCCCGCCGCCTCGAGACGCCCCAGTTCTTCTGGATGCGCGTCGCGATGGGCCTCTTCCTCCGCGAAGAGAAGAACCGCGAGGATTGGGTGATCCGCCTGCACGCGCTCTACAAGTCCCGCCGCTTCTGCAGCTCGACCCCGACGCTCTTCAACTCGGGCACGCTCCACAGCCAGCTCTCGTCCTGCTACCTCTACCAGGTCAACGACACGATCGAGTCCATCATGATCCGCGGCATCGCGGAGAACGCCTTCCTCTCCAAGTGGGCCGGCGGCCTCGGCGGTTCCTGGACCTCCGTCCGCGGTACGGGCTCCTACATCAAGGGCACCAACGGCGAATCCCAGGGCATCATCCCGTTCCTCAAGCTCCACAACGACCAGCTCGTCGCCGTCAACCAGGGCGGCAAGCGCCGCGGCTCCGGCTGCGCCTACCTCGAGACCTGGCACAACGACATCGAGGACTTCCTCGAGCTGCGTAAGAACACGGGCGACGACCGTCGCCGCACGCACGACATGAACACGGCCAACTGGATCCCCGACCTGTTCATGAAGCGCCTCAAGAACCGCCAGGGCTGGACGCTCTTCCTCTCCAACGAGACCCCGGACCTCCACGAGACCTTCGGCGCCGACTTCGAGAAGCGCTACGTCGCCTACGAGGAGCGCGCCAAGAAGGGCGAGATCTTCGGCAAGGAGATCCCGGCCCTCGAGCTCTGGAAGAAGATGCTCGGCATGATCTTCGAGACCGGCCACCCGTGGATCACCTTCAAGGATCCCTGCAACGTCCGCTCCCCGCAGGACCACGTCGGCGTCATCCACTCGTCCAATCTCTGCACGGAGATCACGCTCAACACGAGCGCCGAGGAGACCGCCGTCTGCAACCTGGGCTCCGTCGTCCTCGACTCGCACCTCAAGGCCGATGGCAGCATCGACCATGCGATGCTCCGTGAGACCGTCACGGTCGCCGTCCGCGCCCTCGACAACGTCATCGACATCAACTTCTACCCGACCAAGGCCGCCGAGGTCTCCAACCTCCGCCACCGCCCGGTCGGCATGGGCGTGATGGGCCTGCAGGACTGTCTCTACCGCCGCGACATCTCCTTCGCCTCCGACGCCGCCGTCGAGTTCAACGACGAGATCATGGAAGCCGTCGCCTACTACGCGTACGACACCTCCGCCGACCTCGCCGCCGAACGCGGCACCTACAGCACCTACAAGGGCTCCAAGTGGGACCGCGGCCTGCTCCCGCAGGACACCGTCGACCTCCTCGAGCAGGAGCGTGGCGAACCGATCGAGGTCAAGCGCGGCGGTCTCATGGACTGGGCTCCGGTTCGCGCCAAGATCGCCAAGAGCGGTATGCGCAACTCCAACGTCCTCGCCATCGCCCCGACCGCCACGATCTCCAACATCGTCGGCAGCTCGCCTTGTATCGAGCCGGCCTACAAGAACCTCTTCGTGAAGAGCAACCTGTCCGGCGAGTTCACCGAACTCAACGGTTACCTGGTGCGCGACCTCAAGAAGCTGGGTCTCTGGAACCAGGAGATGATGCAGCAGGTGAAGTACTTCGACGGCGAGCTCAAGGATATCCCGGAGATCCCGCAGGCCATCAAGGACAAGTATCTCACGGCCTTCACCATCGAGAACAAGTGGCTCATCGACGCCGCCGCCCGTCGTCAGAAGTGGATCGACCAGGCCCAGTCGCTGAACCTCTTCCTCCCGACGCCGGACTTGAAGATGCTCTCGCACATGTACCAGTATGCCTGGCGCACCGGTCTCAAGACCACCTACTACCTCCGTACCCTCGGCGCCTCCAACATCGAGAAGGCCACGGTCGAGAAGGCTCCCAAGGCCGATAAGGCCGATAAGCCCGAAAAGACCTACACCGCCGAAGAGAAGAACGCGTGCTCCATCGAGGCCATGCGCAATGGCGGCACCTGCGAAGCCTGCCAGTAAGCGGAACGAGAGTATCGAGTTCCGAGTATAGCGTCTCGGTGGTTTGGAAAGGGCGTCCGCAAGGACGCCCTTCTTGTTTGGGTAGGGGCAGCACCGCGTGCTGCCCTCGCCGCCTGTTTCTTCTCGATGCAACGGAGACCGGAAACCGGATAGGATGCTGCGGTCATATTGCCCCAGCCAATCATCCGGTCTCCGGTTCCCCTTTGAGTTTATATCCTCTGTATCGGGTAGGGTTGAGTGGCCTCGCTCAACCGCGGCTGACCGAGCCGGTCAGCCCACCCTCAAGGCAATCACTCCCCCGATACTCGATACTCCATACTCGACACTCTACGCCGCTCTTGTCCTCTTATCCTCTGCTCCGCTATCCTCTCTCCCATGTCCGATCTTCTCACTTCCGCCGGCACGGTCCGCGTGCTGACCCGCGAAGAATCCTTCGCCGACCTCGCCGCCCGGATCAATGCCCTCGCTGCGCGCGGTCCGGCTTCCGTCGGCCTTAGTGGCGGTTCCACGCCCAAGGCTTTCTACGCCTGGGTGGTCCGCACGGGCGCCCTTACGGCCGAAGCCCTCGCCCGGATCGACTGGCACGTGAGCGATGAACGCTGCGTACCGCTCTCGTCCGATGACTCCAACTTCGGTCAAGCCGCCCGCGGCATGCTCGATGCGCTCGGCGTACCCGCCGCCCGTCGTTTCGCTTGGCCGGTCGAACTACCTCCGGTCGAAGCCGCGGCCGCCTACGAGGCCGCGTGTGCCGCCCGCTCGCCCGCCAAGGCCTTCGATCTCTGCGTCCTCGGTCTCGGCGACGACAGCCATATCGCTTCGCTCTGGCCGCAGTGCCCGCTCATCGGCCGCGCGTCCGGCCCCCGCTTCGTGGCCACGGAATGGCCCGGTCGCGGCTGGCGCCTGACCATCACCGAAGCCGGCCTCGCGCAGTGCGCGGCGATCGTCGTGCTTGTCGGCGGCGCCGCCAAGGCGTCCGCCTTACGCGAGATCACCTGCGGAGACTTCGAGCCCTCCCTGCACCCCGGCCAGACGCTGCGCGCTTTCGCGCCGCGCGTCACTTGGCTGGCGGATCGGGAAGCGGCGGCTCAGCTTTGACCGGCGCCGGCTCCAAGGGGGCGAGATTACGCTCCGGGTCGAAATCGGTCACCAGCGCCCGCCGCAACGGGCTCCGGGGGCTATCTTCCTGCAGTACGAACAGGAAGCGACGCTTCGCACCCAGGATGAGGGTCGTCGAGCTATCCGCCTTCCATCCGTCCTTGGTCTTCAATTCCAGGCGGTGGTTGACGATCCTTCGCGCCGGGAAGGCCGTCGGCAGGCGCTTCGCCTCGTTCGGTGACAACTCCACGGCCTCGCCGTCGATGGAGCAACGCATCCGTCGCGAGGTCAGGTTCACGAACAGCATTCCGCCCACGGGCAGGCTGGTCTGATCGAAGGGCAGCAGCTTGGTGCGCACCTTGCCGTCGGCGACCTGGCTGAGCAGGAGGAGGTGACGGCCGCTCGCCGGCAGCTCGATTTCACCGAGATCACGCGGCGGCTGGCCCGCTTCCGTCGGCTCGCCGAAGAGCCGCGCCTTCCGGACGTCGGGTAGCGCCGTCGCCGGCATCACGTGATCGAGGAAGGCTTCCAGCTGGACCGACGGAACGTCGGACGCGAAGCGTAGTCCGATGAACTCCGGCGCTTCGCTGACCTTGCTGACATGCAGTTCCGCGGCGGCCTGGCCCGGCAGGACGCCGAAGGGCAGCAGGCCGGCGAAGAACCAGGCGCGCATGACGCTCAGAGCGGCGCCTCCGGCTGGGGCGGCGGCGTGCCTTTCTTGCCTTTCGGCTGAGGGGCGGCCTTGCCTTTGGGACCCGGGGCCGGCGGCTCGACCACCTGCGGCTTGTTGCCGAGATTGTCGATGATGAGCTCGGTGTGGTATTTGCCGTCTTCTTCCGCACCGGGGATCTCGATCGCGAAGAGCAGGATGCGGGCCGTCGGCTTGAAGATCATGGTGGTCGAACGCAGCAGCTTCTGTTCGCCGTTCGTCTCGGCCGCCGCCATCTTGAAGGTGGAGATCGAGAGGCGGCTGAACACCTTCGGGAACCGGGCCATGGCGCGGCTGTTCGCGACCACGGTCGTGCCGTCGATGGCCATCGCGATCTTCGCCGAGGTGAAATTGACCAGCTGGACGCTCCCGTAGGGGAAGCCTTCGGGGCTGAAGTCGAAGACGCGGGTCTGGGCGATGCCGCGTTGTTCGTCCGGGAAGAGCAGGACCGCGAGGTCGGTGTCGTTCGGGCCGACCGGGATCGAGCAGTAAGGGATCCACGCCGTGATCGGCTTGCCCGCCTTGTCGACTTCGGCCGTGACGGTCTTCTTCAGGATCACGGCGTTCGGTTCGCCGCGGTATTCGATCACCTGGCTCAAGGCCATGATGTCCGGCGCGAACGGCGTGCGGTCCATGTCTTTCTGCAGCGCCAGCTCCGGCGGGTTCTCCGGCGCGCTCCACCAGGCGAGGCGGAGCTTGCAGGTCCGGAGCTCTTTGCCGGGCTGCTGGGCTTGGACGGGTCCAAGCAGGAGGAAGCCGCCGCAGAGGACGGCGGTGAGGATTCGGGGGAAGGACATGTCAGATTTCGTTCGCGGCGAGCCAGCGCAGGCCGGTCGCGCGGAAGCGACGGCCAAGGATGCGGTTCAGGCGCTGTTCCTGGGCGAGGGCGAGGCGGTCGGCGGCGGTGGAGCCGGGCGGATTGGGCGGCGGGGCGACCTCGTAGGTCTCCACGAGCGCCTGACGGTCGTAGGCCTTGTTGGCATCGCTGTTGACGCGATAGGCCAGGCGGCGGCGGTTCGGTTCGACGTATTCCGGGTAACGCTGTCCCACGCCCATGGCCATGTATTCGGTGGAGCGTTGCACGACCACTTCGACCCAGGCCTTGCCGATGACGTTGCCGGCGTCGTCCTGGGCTTCGCCGTAGGCGCGCACCACGAAGGTGTCGGAACGGGCGGTGAGGTTCGGTCCGACGGAGTTCAGTACGTCCATCTGCGTGACGATGCCGGGAGCACCGAGGCCGGCGGTGACGCTGGCCGGGCTGTTGGTGCGGCTCATCGCGCGGATCGAGGGGAAGCGCTGATTGGAGTCGATCCGCGGGTAGGCGTTGTTCTCGCGCCACCAGCCGCCGGTGGTGGTGTTGTTTGAGAAGATCACGTTCGGATCCGTCGGCGGCGAGCTGTTGGCGGCGGGCGCGGTGAAGATGCCGCCGGCCGCGGTGATCGCGGTGTTATTGATCGAGCTCTTGTCGATGGCAGCCTGCAGCGCGCCCTTGAGGCCGAAGATGTCGTTATTGACTAGTCGGCGGTTGATGAAGTCGCCCAGCGACATGAACGGGCCGCGGATGCGGACTTCTTCGACGACGCGGCCGGCGAGTTCGTCGACCTGCGCGTCGGAGAGTTCGCGATACTGCGTCCACGGATCGCTGCCGGAATTATCGGCCGGCCCGAAGGCGCGCGCGAACTTGGTCAGGGCCGTCACCGTCGGCGCGGCCGGGGTGGCGGCGTCAGGCAGGGTCTGTCCCCGCAGTCCGCCGAGCACGGCGCGCCAGGCGGCGCGCGAGGTGGAGTTCACGTTGAAGCCGCCGTCGTAGAGCGAGGTGCGGGCGAGGTATTTCGGATGCGGGAACTCGGTCTCGGGTAGGCGCAGGGTGGTCTGATACTGCGCGTTGAGCGTGAACGAGGGCTTGCCGTCCGCGAGGTAGGTCACGCGCTTGTTGGCGAGCGGCTTTCCGCCGCCGTTAAGCGCGGTCTTGAGACTCGCGAAGCTCGTCGCATTGACGACGCCGGCCGCGGTGAGCGCGGTGGCCTGCTGGGTCCGGACCGTCGCGTCGATCGGCAGGTCGGCGCCGGAGCTCGGCCAGTCGCGGGACGTACCGTCCACCTGCGAGTAGGAGTTGGCCTGCAGGTTGAGACCGCTGAAGTAATAGGTGTCCCAGAGCGCGTAGTTGGCCGCGAAGGCGTGGTCCGTCCGGACGTTGGCTCGGTTGCGCACCGGGCGGGTGCCCATGTGCTTCGCCACGTAGCCGAGTTCGGGCACGGGTCCCTTGACGTCGGCGGCGAGGGCGGACTCGCTCGGGAACAGGTCGCGCGGGCCAGGCCATTCGACGATGCGGGTGAGGTCGCCGATACCCGGGTGAGCGAAGGACGAGCCCACCGTCAGGTCGGCGTCGGTGTTGACTTCGGCGTAGGCGGCCGTGCCGAGCTGCGAGAGCGAGAGCAGCGGACGTCGCGGAATCGGGTAGAGGATGATGGTGCTCTTGCCGGTGGTGTCGTTGTTGACGCTCGGCCCCCAGAACGCTCCGCGTTTGTCGGCCGTGGTCGGGAACTCGGTGTCGATGAGCGAGCCGCGGAGCACGCGCTGGGTCTCGACCCAGCCGATCGGCGTGTGGGCCTTGCCGTCGTAGCCGAAGAGCTGCGCCTGCTGGGCGCGGTCGCTGAGGAAGTAGGGCGTCAGCGGGGCGTTGCGCATCTCGGTCGGCGTCTGCAGGCGGTCATAGCCCGCGCCGGGATTGGTCGTCTTCATGCCGAAGCCGGCGGAGAGGTAATTGGACGGATACCACTTCAGCGTGTCGCGGGTCATTTCCGCGGAGCGACGGACGAAATCGACCATGAAGACCGGCAGCTTCGGCTCGTTCGGCGTCATGATGACTTCCTGCGAGTTGTGCAGCGTGTCGGCCTTGGCGTTGGTCGTCTCCAGGCCTTTGCCATTACCGAGGTTGAATTCGGGGTCGGTCGGCACGCCCAGTCCGACGGAACTTCCTTTGATGTAGTAGTTCGGAGTGGGCGGATTGGAGCCCAGCGGCCGAGTCCATTCGCGGTCCGGTTGGGTGTAATACCCCTCGTCGTTGTTCGGATTGCTATACATCGGCCATCCGGAGGTCATCGCCTGGAAGTTGAGCAGCAGGCTTTCGTCGACGGTGTTGAAGCCGTTGATGGTCTGGGAGCCTTCGGCGAATTTTTTAATTAGGCGGTCGTTATTGACCGGGTCGACGATGTAGGTGCTCTCGTCTTCGTCGGGGGAGCCGAACCAGCGGCGATGGGTGTTCAGCGTGTTGCCGCCATCGATGCTCTTCTTGCCGATGAGGTAGAAGTTCCAGGACTGGTTGCCCTGCACGGCCACGCGCCCGTTGCGGCGGGTCGGCGCCACGTAGGTGCCCGGGAAGTGGATGGGCGCGCGGCGATAGACGAGGTCGTCATCGAAGGTGCCCCAGAGTAAGTCGGCCCCTTTGTCGGCCAGGATGATCTCGCCTTCGGCGCCGACGACGTAGCCGTTGTAATTGATCCACCCTTGGTTGCGGACGAGGATCTGGATGGAGCGCCCGTTGAGGACTCTCTCGAGCGACTGGAGCGAGCCATCCCACTGGTCGATGATCGCATTCGTGATGGGGTCTCGCTTGACCATGGCGTCGTGTACGCGGCGTTGGTTTCGGGCGTTGCCCCAGAGGTCGTTGAGGCGGCGGGCGTACTCGATGTCATTAATGCCGCCGTTGGACCACGTGATCGGGGGGAGGGGGCCGGCACCGTCGGGATCGTAATCGGCGAAGGCCTTGCAAAGGTCGAAGTCCATCGTCCAGAGCACGCGTTCGGCGTTCTGATTACGGGCGCCGGAGCCCAAGCGCGCGCGGACGTTGTGGAACGGCGTCATCTGGTAGAACGCCCGGCTCGAGAGGTCGAAGCCGATGTCTCCGGGGATGGAGACATTGGTGTTCGTGTTATTTATGAGGTCGCCGGGCAGGGGCGAGGTGCCGATGACGCGGACCTGCCCCGGCTCGAGCCGGATGACCTGGCCGCCGCCGCCAGTCGTGCCGTTGGAGCCGGCGACGATGCGGAAGGACATCGAGCGGTTGTCGCCTTCGCCGCCGCCGATGACGACGTCGCCAATGTCGACGGTCTGGTTCGTGCTGCGGTTGGCGGGCGGCGGGAACGGCGGGGTGTCGCCGGGCCGCTGGGCGTATTGCCACTCGGTGGAGTCGATCGTGAGTCCCGTGGCGCGGAAGATGAAGCGGAAGGGGGAACTCATGCCGCTGGTGACCATGGCGAGGCCTTCGAACTCGAGCGGGACGTCGTAGGGATTATGGACGACGATGATGGGATCGACGGTCATGCCGAGCTTGTCGCTTTGGCGGACGCCGGAATAGATCGTCGAGAAACGCAGGATGGTGGGCGCGAGGACCGGGCTCGTCGGCCAGGTGCGCGTCGTCGTGACCTGCTGAGGGATGCCGCCGCTGTCGTAATCAGAATCGGAAAGGTTGGTCGGAGCGCTGAGTCCGGCGGCCACGCGGTGGCGTCCTTGGATGGGGAGTCCTTCCGGGGTGCTGCCACCGCCGACGAGCGCCGCGTCGAACGGGATGCGGAAGCGTCGCTCAGCCTGAAACGTCGGTCCGACCGCGCCGTCGGCGAGGTTATTACGATGGAAGTAATTTCGGGCGGCGCCGCCGCTGCCCAAGAAGTTATCGAGGATGGGGTTGACCGGGGCGACGTTGAGGTCGCCCTGGGCCGGGCCGGCGCGACGCGTCGGCAGGCCGCGGTTGCCGGTGGCGAAGGTCAGCGGTTCGACTCCGCGGACGATGAAGGTATTGTCGTCGCCAGGCGCCCCTTGGCCGCGGAGGGCGCCGGAGGTCGAGGCGGCGGCTTCGATCTCCCGCTTATACATGCGGTAGAAGTTACGGTAGAGATCCCAGGTCGGTCCGCGGACGATGCGGCCGGTCCAGTTGTCGGGGTGCGTGGTCGGATCGCCGGCGCCGCTGAGCAACCGGATGTCAGAAAAAGGCAGCGCGTCGTTCTTCAGCAGCGAACGTTCGTTGGAGGCGGCGGTCAGGCTGACCAGGTTGGCCGCGAGGCGATCGGCGTTGAAGAAATTGGACGCCAACGGGACTTCGTAGGCGAAGCCGAGGCGTTCCGGAGTCTCGCCGCCGTTGCGGTTCTTGATGAGGTCGATCGTCGTGCCGATCGAGGAGATCGTGCGGAGGTAGCGGGGGGCCCACTCGGCGGAGCGCGGCGAGGCCCGCAGCAATTCCGAGGCCGAACCCAGTTTGTCGACGAGGTTCGGGCGGTTGTAGTCGAGGTCCGTGGCCATGCTCGGATTGAACGTGGCGTTGGGCGAGCCGTGGAAGAGCGACTGACGGCGGTCGGCGACAGTCGGGGTGGCGGTGGTGTCCTTCTGGCCAGGATACATCTCCAGCGTGCGGAAGACCGAGTACGGCAGTTCGAAGGCGGTCGAGAGGTCGGTCTTCACGCCGCCGTTGAGCGTGTCGGCGAGGACGGAGAAGGACAGCGGGGTGATCTCGTGCCAGAGCAGGCGGGTGGCCGTGGCCATCGTGTCGCCGGCGGCGAAGCCACCGCCTTGGCGGGCGGCCCAGGCGTTGAGGTCACCGCGGGTGCGGGCCTGCGGGAGTTGGAGGAGGTTCCAGTTGCCGGCGTTCAGGATGTCGTTGGTGCGCCAGGCTTGGTAGTTCGCGCTGAAGCTTCCCGGCAGCAGGGCGGCTGCGGTGGCGTTGAGGGAAGGCGTGACGGACTCGATGGCGCTGCGCTGCGCGGCGGAACCAGCGAAGCCTTTGTCCCAATCGGTCACGGTGGCGGGGGGGAAGGGCGCGTTGGCGTCTGGCAGGTTGACCTTCGCCTTGATGCCTTCGTCACCGATCCAGTAAGCGTAGCGGCCGCGGGCGCCGAGCGCGCCGCTGGCCATCGTCGGGCCAGGCATCGGCATCGACGGGAGGTCGATCGCGCCATAAAATTCCTGGAAGAAGGGCGTCGTCGCCGTGGCGGGCCACTGCACGCTGCCGGCCACCTGGCCGCCGGTGCCGACGGGAGAGCCGCCGACCAGACGCACGTAGTTCGCCGTGGTGATCGGGTTCTGCGCAGGCAGCGCACCTGTTCCATTGAGCAGGTTGATGAGGGTCTGGCCTTCGCTGCCGGCGCCGCCGGCGACCTTGCCGGTCGAGGCGTCGAAGTGGGTGCGGTTGGCGAGGTAGAAGGTGAGCGAGTTCGCGTCGGCGAGCTCCTGGTCGCCGCTGGCGACGGCGAGCGGCGAGGTCAGCCAGCCGAGGAAGAGGCGCGTGTCATGCGGGTCCGCGACGTTCCAGTCGCGCGGCTTCGAGGAATCGACGCCGCCGGTGGCCCAGATGCCGGTCCAATAACGCCGCTGGTGATGGACGAACTGCGTCGGTTTGTTCGGATTAGCCGACGCGCTGGTCGGGACGCTTGACGGCGGCGGGTTCACTACGTCCGGCGCGAACATGTCCGCGCGCATGGTCACGCGCTGGTCGGGGCCGGCCATCACTTGCAGCTGCGCGATCGCGATGCGGGCCGACGCGAGGGCGTTGAAGCGCGCCCGGAGGAAGCCGGCGTTGCTCTGCGCGAGGCGGCTTTCCACCTGCAGGAAGGAGGCGAGGACGATCACCATCATCACCATCGCTGCCATGATGGTCAGCGAGAGTACGAGGGAGAAACCAGAGCGATTGATTCTCATTGGTAAATTGGGGTAAAATCACAGTAAACCCCCCTAGGGCTAAGTCAAAGGATTGGTTTTTAACATTTGTTCCAAAAGATTGATTTAAATCGTTTAAACTCGTTTAAAATCATAAAACAGTCATTAATTGGCAATTTAAAGAGGGGGCTTGCGACCTCTGGGGGTTTCCCGAGGTTACTGGGGTGCAAACCCTCATCCAAGGTGCCGGCGCTTTCATCTGGCCGCTCGGTTTCTGCTCTTTCCTCGCGCTCTATCTGATCATCGAACGAGCCCTCGCCCTGCGAGTCTCCCGCGTCGCGCCCGAGACCGTCGTCAAGGCGGTCCTCGCCGGCCAGCTCGACCAGGTCGGCGCCGCCGACGGCGAGTCCGTCGCGGGTCGTCTCGTGCAGCGCTGGAAGGACGGCGCCTCGGGCGAAGTGCTCAAGGCCTGGGCCCGTCATGAGCTGATCCGCCTGCAGCGTGGCCTCCACCTGCTCGACAGCATCGTGGCCGGCGCGCCCTTGCTCGGCCTGCTCGGCACGGTCGCCGGTCTCGCCACGCTCTTCCCGGAACAAGGCATGCCGGATGCGCAGACGCTCACGCGCGGCGTCGGCCTCGCGCTCAGCACGACGATGATCGGCCTGTGCGTCGCGATCCCCGCGCTCCTCGCTTCGAACTGGCTGAGCCGTCGCCTCGAAGTCCTGTCCTCGCGGCTCGACGTCCTGGTCGAGGCGCTCGAAGCCCGCCGCCGATGAGCCTCGTCGTCGCTCGCCGCCGTCGCGCCGAGATCAACGTGGTGCCGCTCATCGACGTGATGGTGGTGCTGGTCTTCTTCCTGCTCCTCAGCGGCCGCTTCGAACAGACGCGCGCGCTCGCCATCGTGCCGCCCACGGCCTCCGCGGGCACGGCCGGCGCCGAGGCTTCCTCGCTCGTCGTCGGCGTCGATCGCGACGGCAAGCTCTACCTCGAGGGCAAGGCCATCGCCGCCGATGCGCTTGCCAAGGCCCTCGTCGACCACGCGCTGAAGTCGCCCGGCACCGAAGTCATCATCGTCGCCGACGAGCGTTCGCTCACGGGCGCCGCGGTCGGCGCGCTCGATGCCGCCGCCAAGGCTGGCCTGAAGCCGCGCCTGCAGACCCGCCAGCCACGCTGAGCCTTTCCTTTATGTCGACCCGTCTGCCCGAAGTCCTCCGCCTGCTCGAAGACTATACGCAGGCCCACGGCACGTCCGGCCACGAGGACGCGGTCCGCGCGATCTTCGTCCGCGAACTCCGCGGCCGCGCGTTCAGCGCCGACGGCCTCGGCGGCGTGCTCGCCGCGCCCGCCAAGGAGAAGGGCGGCCCGCGCGTGGTGCTCACGGCGCACATGGATGAGATCGGTTTCCTCGTGCAGGCGGTCACTCACGACGGCTTCCTTCGCTTGGTCCCGGTCGGCGGCTGGCCCGACGGTGTGCTCGCCGCGCAGCGTCTCCGCATCTGGTCGCGCTCCGCGCGCAAGGAATTCCTTGGCGTCGTCGCCGCGCTCCCGCCTCATCAGGGCGGCGCCCAGGCGGCTTCCGCCGACAAGGTGCTCGTCGACATCGGCGCGCGTTCGGCCGACGCTGTCGCGCGTCTCGGTATCCGTCTGGGCGATCCCGTCGTGCCCGAAGGTCCGTTCACGGCGCTCGCCGAACCGGGACTCTACGTCGCCAAGGCCTTCGATAACCGCGTTGGCATGGCCGCGCTCACGCTCGCCACGCATGCGCTCGATGCCGCTCCGCCGGCCGCCGATCTTCTCGCGGTCGCGACGGTGCAGGAAGAAGTCGGCTGCCGTGGCGCGGTCGTCGCCGCCCGCCTCGCGAAGCCCGACGTGGTCATCGTCCTCGAAGGCCCGCCGGCCGACGACGTGCCCGGCCTCGCCCCGCATGGGGAGCACCAAGGCGCCCTCGGCGGCGGCGTGCAGGTGCGCGCCTACGATCCGACGGCGATCATGAACCCGCGCCTCGTCGACCTCACGCTGCAGGTCGCGGCGGAACAGGGCATCCCTTGCCAGTTGGCGGTCCGCCGCACGGGCGGCACGGACGCGCGTTCCTTCCAGGCCCATGAACTGGGCCTTCCGGTCATCGTGCTCGGCGTGCCGGCCCGCTATATCCACACGCACAATGCGGTCATCGACGTCGCCGACCTGCAGGCCTGCGTCGACCTGGCCGTGGCGCTGGTCCGTCGCCTCGATGCTCCGACGGTCAAATCGCTGACGCAGTATCTCTGATACGGGTCGGACCCGGTTTCTCGCCCGGAATCCGCACAATCCGCTTGAGAGGGGAGGGTGCTCCGCTGACAGTAGGCCCATGTGCGCGGACAAGAAACCCGCCTCGGCTTCCGGCAAGGAAGGCTTCGAGGCCGAACTCAAGCAGCTCGAGCAGCTTGTCGAGTCCCTCGAGTCCGGCGACGTCTCGCTCGACGCGCTCGTCGCGAAGTATGAGGAAGGCATGCGCCTCCTGAAGTCCTGCCAGAAGTCGCTCGAGGCCGCCGAACTGCGCATCGAGCAGCTCGGTAAGCGCGGCGAAGACTCGCAGGGCTGATGTCGCTCCTCGCGTCCATCCGTGGTCCGGCCGACGTCAAGGCCCTCGCGCCCGAGCAGCTCCCGCTCCTCGCGCAGGAGATCCGCGAACGTCTCGTGGCCGTCACGGCCAAGAACGGCGGACATATCGGTCCTAATCTCGGCGTGGTCGAACTTTCGATCGCCTTGCACCGCGTGTTCGGTACGCCGCGCGACAAGTTCGTCTTCGACGTGGCCCACCAGGGCTACGTCCACAAGCTCCTCACTGGCCGCAATGGCGCCGACTTCGACGGCATCCGCACCACGGGCGGCCTTAGCGGCTTCCTGAATCGCGAAGAGAGCCTGCACGACGTCTTCGGCGCGGGCCATGCCGGTACGGCGCTTTCCGCCGCCGTCGGTCTCGCCAACGCCCGCGATCGCCTCGGCGAAGATTCGCACGTGGTTGCCCTAATCGGCGACGCGGCCCTCACCTGCGGTGTCACGATGGAGGCGCTCAACAACGCCGCGAAGTCGACCAAGCGCCTGGTCATCGTGCTCAACGACAACGAGTGGTCCATCGACCGCAACGTCGGCGCGGTCGCCGACATCCTGAGCCGCCTGATCGTCACGCGTCCTTACAACAACTCCCAGCAGGGGCTGAAGCGCTTGCTCGGCAAGACGCGCGCCGGCACGAAGTTCCTGGATTTCGGCCGCAGCTTCAAGCGCCACGTGAAGAACTGGTTCACGCACAGTTCCTCGCTCTTCGAGCAGTATGGCGTGCGTTACGTCGGCCCGATCGACGGACACGACCTCGGCGCGCTCGAGCGCTACCTGAATTTCTGCAAGGACTCCCAAGGTCCGATCCTCCTGCACGTCCGCACGGAGAAAGGCCGTGGCCTCGGCGCCGCGCTCAAGAATCCGGAGAAATTCCACGGCACGGGCGCCTTCGATCCGGAGACGGGTGACTCGCTCGCTTCCGGCGCCGCCGGCGCGCCCAAGGCCTGGCAGGACGTCTTCGGCGCCCTGCTGCTCCGCGAGGCCAAGGCCGACTCCCGCGTGGTCGGTATCACCGCCGCGATGCCTTCGGGCACGGGTCTCAATCAGCTGAAGAAGGAACTGCCCGCGCAGTATCACGACGTCGGCATCGCCGAAGAGCACGCCGCGCTCTTCGCCGCCGGCATCGCCGCCCGCGACCTCCGTCCGGTCTGTGCGATCTACTCCACGTTCATGCAGCGCGCCTACGACATGGTCATCCATGACGTCTGCCTGCAGCGTCTGCCGGTCACCTTCTGCATGGACCGCGCGGGGGTCTCGCCCAGCGACGGCCCGACGCATCACGGTCTCTTCGACATCGCTTACCTGCGTTGCGTCCCGAACGTCACGCTGATGCAGCCGAAGGACGAAGACGAGTTCGCGGACATGCTCCACACCGCGCTGAAGTCCGGCGCGCCGATGTTCATCCGCTACCCGCGCGGCGCCGCCGCCGGCAAGGCGATCAAGGCGCAGCCCGCGCTCATCCCGCTCGGCCAGGCCGAAGTCCTCCGCGCTGGCGCCGACGTCCAGTTGTGGGCCCTCGGCACGATGGTGCCCGAAGCCCAGTCGCTCGCCGATCGGCTCTCTGCTCAGACCGGTCTTTCCGTCGGCGTGGTCAACGCGCGCTTCGCCAAGCCCATCGATGCCACCTTGCTCGTCACGCAGGCCAAGGCCGCGAAACTCATCGTCACGCTCGAAGACGGTGCCGTCACCGGCGGCTTCGGTACGGGCGCGCTCGAGACCCTCGCCGAATTCGGCGTGCGCACGCCGGTGCTCCGCCTCGGCTGGCCCGACCGTTTCGTCGGCCATGCGACCGATGTGAAGACCCTGCGCGCCGCGAACGGCCTCGCCCCCGACCAGATGCTCGCGGCGATCAAGGAGAAGGTGGGTTGACGCAAAAGGTGTAAGCGGCTGGCGGTTAGCGGTTGGCGGTTGGCGGTTGGTTGAGAAGCCAAATAAGGTAGGGTCGGCACTGCGTGCCGACCTAGCTGTCTCGAGGTAGGGGCAGTACCACGTGCTGTCCTAGTGGAATTCATTTCAGGTGACGGGATGATGCTCGCTCAAAGGGAAACCGGAGACCGGATGATTGGCTGGGGTAATAGAAAAGCTTCAGGTCCCAGGTCTCGGCCATCAGGTACCTGGTTCGGGTATTCAGGTGCAGGTACAGGTTCGGGAGCGCAGTCATCGTCCCATTTCAGGTGGCGGGTGGCAGGTGGCGGGCGATCTGCCATCTGTCCTCTGTCATCTACTCAGCACTCTGCTCAGCCCTCCATTCAGCCCTCCACGCAGTCCTCAACGCAGTCCTCTGCTCTGTCTCTTCCTATCCGCCAACCGCCAACCGCTAACCGCCACTACCTATCCTCCATCACTCCTTCTTCCCACCCTCAATCCTCACCCGCATCTCCTCCGCGCGCGCAGTCGCTGCTTCGGCGTGTTTCACGGCGGCGGTGAGTTTGGCGAGGATGAGTTTCTCGCGTTCCTGCAGGGCGGTGAGGCGGTCGTCGCGGGCTTTCACGGCGTCTTCCCAGCCGCGGAGGGCCGCCTGCCAGTCCTTGGTACGGGCGATGAATTCGGCGGTCTGCTTGCGGTTATCCGCTTCGGCTTCGGCGCGGAGCGCGCGGGTGCGATCGAGTTGCGTGCGTAGTTCGGCGAGATCCTGTCTGAGTCCTTCGGTTTCGGCGCGGGCCTGGGCGAGGTCGGCGGTTAGCTTGGCGCGCGTGGCGCCTTCGGCGGCGTAGTCGGCGCGCAAGCCGAGGTCGCGTTGCCACTGCCAGCCGGCGACGGCGACGAGCAGGCCGATCAGGGCGAACTGGATGGCGCGCAGGCTCATTTGCTTTCGACGGGCTCGGCGGCGAAGCGCACTTCGGTGATGCCGGCTTCGCCGACGGCCTCGAGGGCGCGGGTCATCGCGGCGAAGGGCGTGCGGGCGTCGCCCTGCACGAGGGCGGGCCGGCCGGGCGCGGCGGCGGCGCGGCGGCGCAGTTCGGCGACGAGTTCATTGCGACCGAGCGCGCGGCCTTCGAGCGAGAGCGTGCCGGCGGCGTCGACGGCGATCACGAGGTTACGTTCGGCGGAGGCGGTGGTCGCGGCGGACGCGGGCAGGCGGACGGGGGCGAGCGCCTGGCTCTGCGTCAGGCCGAGCGTGGCGAGGATGAACGTGGCCAGCAGGAAGAACATGATGTCGATGAGCGGCACGATCTCGATGCGTGCGCCCGTCTCTTCGTCCTTCGGCCGGCGGAGGCGGATGGCCATCTCAGCGACGGCGCCCGGCTTCGTCGGGCGCAGGTTGGAATTCGCTCACCGGCTGGCCGGCGGCCGCGGCGCTCTTCAGCGCGATCTCGGCCTGGTTGATGGCCTGCTCGAGGTCGTGCCGCAGCGATTGCGCGCGGCGGTGGAAGAAGTTGTGCGGGATGAGGCAGAAGATCGCGATGCCCAGGCCCGCGGCGGTCGCGATGAGGGCTTCGCCGACGCCGCCGCTGACCTTGGCGACCGCGAGCTGCTCGGAGCCGATGAACTGGAAGCTGCCCATGATGCCGATGACGGTGCCGAGCAGGCCGAGCAACGGCGCGAGCGTGACGATGGTGCTCAGCAGCCACTGGCGGGCGCCGGCTTCCTCGAGCGTCTCTTCGGCGCGGAGCTGCATGGCGGTCACGGGTTCGGTGCGGCCGTTGGCGAGGCCGGAGCGGAGCGCGACGAGGAAGGGCGACGCGGCGCCTTGCGTGCGCTGCCAGGCCGGGCCGTATTGGCCGAGCCGGACTTCCCAGAGGGCTTCGCTGAAAGCCTTGTCGGCGCGGAGGCGGCGCACGTTACGCCAGTAGAGCAGACGCTCGGCCACGGCCGCGAGGGCGACGATCAGGCAGACGAGGATCGGCCACATGATGGGTCCGCCTTTGAGGAAGGTCTCTACGAGCACGTTGGCGAGGGGCATGGTCACTGGAGTTGGAATTGGATGGAGATCTCGTAGAGGCGGACGTCGCCGGCGGGGAATTCCCAGCGGCGCAGGATGGTCTCGGTCGCGGCGTCATCGAGGCGATGGCAGCCGGAAGTATTGACCGCGCGGGCGCGGCGCACGGTGCCGTTCTCGCCGACCTCGAACTCGACGCGCACGACGCCGCTCTCGCGACGCCGCAGGCATTCGAAAGGATATTCCGGCCAGGGCTGGCGGCCGGCCATCTCGGCGACATCGAGCACGATGGGTCCGGCCGTCACGCCGCGGGCCGGTCCGCGTACTCCGGTCGGAGCGACGGGCGTGCGCCGGACGTTCGCCGCGGGCACTTGCGGGAGGTCGGGCAGGCGGAGGTCCGGGAGCGAGGTGATCGGAGCGAGGGGTGCGGGCGCCAACGCGGCGTCCGGCGCGACCGCGGCGTCGGCGTTCACCGCCGGGGCGGTGCGGAGCTTCGTGGGGTCGAGTTTCACGAGCGCCGGCTTGGGCTTCGCCGGCGGGAGCGTCGCGGGTTCCAGCCGAGGGGGCGTCCGGGTCAGGCCGCTCACCGACACCGCCAAGGCCACGACGGCGAGCGCCACGACGACGAAGTCGAGGAGGCGGTCGGAGTCAGGCTGGGCGGGCGCGGGGCGCATGCGCGGGGGAGAGGTGACGATGTGTGCGCGGTCCGGCGGTGGCAAGTCGCGTCCGGGGTTCAGAAGGCCAGTTCACCCCCGCAGAAGAAGGTACGCGGGGCGTTGGCGCGCGCGCCGAGCGGGGCGCGGCTGATGATCGCCCGCTTATCGAGCAGGTTCTGGACGCCGCCGACGAGTTTGAAGGAAGGCGTCAGCTGATAGCGGAGGTTGAGGTCCGCGGTGAGCAGGCCGTCGACCTTGCCGTCTAGGGTGGACGGATTGGCCAGCGCGCCGGAGCCGTCGACGAGCCGCGGGCCGGCGTTGTAACCGGTGCCCCAGGTTGCGGAGTAGTAGCTGAGGTCGAGCGAGCCGCCCCACGGTCCGGTCTCGAAGCCGAGGCCGGCCGAGAGTTTCCATTCCGGGATATACGGGATCTCGTTGCCATTGCTCGCGCCGGCGAAGAGGCCGGCCGAATTGCCGAGGCGGCTGCCTTCGATGTCGCTGAAGCGCGCGTGCGTCCAGGTCAGGCCTGCGTAGGCTGGCAGCGCGAAGCCGCGGCCTTGCGCACCGGCGAGGTCGTGGCGCACGAGGGCTTCGAGTCCGTAAGAGGTCGCGCCGCCGCCGTTGGTGACGGGCATCAGGCCGCCACCGGCCACGCCGACCACGGGCGCGATGAGGTTGCGGAAATCGGTGTGGAACGCCGTGAGTTCCCAGCTGGTCGCGCGGTCGCGGTGACGCAGGCCGAGTTCCTTGCCGAGACTTTCTTCGGAGCGCGTGCCGGCGGCGTAGCCGGAAGGATTGGCCGCCGAGCCGCCGCGGTAGACGCCGCCGAAGACGGTGCTCTGCGCGTTGAGCTCGTAGGTGAAGCCGAGGCCGCCCATGACCATCTCGCTGTCGACGGGCGTGTACGCGCCGCCGGACGTGGTGTTGGCCATGTCGAGGAATTCGTAACGTACGCCCGGACGCAGGGTCAGCGCGCCGAACTTGATCGCGTCTTCGACGAAGAACGCCG
>CANKZO010000022.1 GCA_947488485.1 Opitutia bacterium
GGGGTAGGCATAGGACTTTGATAGGAAACCTGCCGCGGGGAGTAAAGAGCCCATCCAGACGCCTTGCCCTCGGGCCGACCCCGGGCCTAATCTCCGGCATGCTTCGCCCCGCGCACCGATGGACGGCCGCCCTGCTCTGCCTGGCGACCCTGCTGGTCGGCTGCGGCGACGGACGGACCACCGCGGAGAAGAAGGCCGCCGAGGGCTACCTGATCATCAATAATATGGCGGAGCCGTCCGGACTGGATCCGCAGACGGTCACCGGACTCAGCGAAAGCCATATCGTCGGAGCTCTCTTCGAGGGTCTGGTCAATTACGACCCCAAGGACCTGCACCCCGTGCCCGGCATCGCCGAAAGCTGGACGATGTCGGCCGACGGCAAGACCTGGACCTTCCGTCTGCGCCAGGCGGCCAAGTGGTCCAACGGCGACCCGATCACGTCGGCGGATTTCCTCTTCAGCTATGAGCGCATGCTGCGGCCGAGCTTCGGAGCCGAATATGCCTCGATGCTGCACGGCATCCGCGGCGCCAAGGATTTCGCCGCCGGCAAGACGAAGGACTTCCGGACCGTCGGCGTGCGGGCGCCCGACGCGCACACGGTGGTCATCGAACTCGAGCACCCGATCCCTTATTTCCTCCAGCTCCTCTGCCACCACAGCTGGATCCCGGTGCACCCGCCGACGATCCTCAAGTTCGGCGGCATCGACGCCTTGAACACCCCGTGGACGCGCCCCGGCGCGATGGTCAGCAGCGGCGCCTTCACGCTCGAAAGCTGGGAGGTCGCGCGTCGCGTGGTCGTGCGTAAGAACCCGCTCTACTGGAACGCCAAGGAAGTCTCGCTCAACGCCGTGGAGTTCCGCGCCATCGCCGACCTCTTCGCCGAAGAACGCGCCTTCCGCGGCGGCGAACTGCATATCACCGGAGCGGTGCCGCCCTACAAAGTGGCCAAGCTCCGCGCGGATAAGGCCCCGCAGCTGCGCATCGATCCCTTCCTCGCGACCGCCTTCGTCTGGGTCAATTGTGACATCAAAGGCGACAAACCCGCGGACGTCGCCGCGCGCAAGGCGCTCACCGACCCGCGGGTACGCCGCGCGCTCGGCATGGCCATCGACCGTAACCTGATCGCCGAGAAAGTCCTGCGGGCCGGCGAGAAACCGGCGCTCCACTTCACGCCGCCCGGCACGGGCGGATTCCAACCGACCGCACGCTGGAAACAGGACGCCGCGGAAGCGCGTCGCCTCCTCGCCGAAGCCGGCTACCCGGGCGGCAAAGGCCTCCCGAAGTTGGATTACCTCTACGCGACCTCCGAAGGCCAGCAGATGGTCGCGCAGGCCTACCAGGAGATGTGGCGCCGCGAACTCGGCGTCGAAGTCGAACTCCGTAACCTGGAATGGAAGGTCTACCTGACCGCCATGCGCAAAGGCGAATTCCACCTCTGCCGCGGCGCCTGGGTCGGGGACTACAACGACCCTAACACCTTCCTCGAGATGCTCATCACCGGCAACGAGCTCAATAACTGCAATTGGAGCGATGCGGAATACGACCGCCTGCTCGGGCTCGCCGCGCGCGAGACCGACGCCGCCAAGCGCTTCGGCTACTTCCAGCTCGCCGAGGCCCGGCTGGTCGAACAAGCGCCCGTGCTCCCCGTCGTCTTCAATACGAACAAGTATCTGATGCGCCCGGAAGTCCAGGGCTGGCACTCCACCCTGCTCGACCAGCACCCGCTTTCCGCCGTCCGGCTCGTGCCGACCCCGGCGAAAGGGGATTGAAGCGGCCCGACCGCCGACCTATCTTACCGACCTCGCCATGCGCTCCCTCGCCCTCGCCCTGCTCGCCGCCTTCACCGCCCTGACCGCCGTCGCGCAGACCGACCCGCAGCGTCCCGCCCCTCAGGATAAGGCCTTCGCCAAGCTCCGCGGCATCACCCAGTTCTACATCGACGTCACCACTTCGGAGAACCGCCCGGAAGACGCCGACCTGCGCGGCGAGATCCGCGATGGGATGGAGCTCGAACTCCGGCGCGCCAACCTCACGCCTAAGTCCGTCGAAGGCCTGAGCCAGGAAGCCGCCACGCCGCTCCTCCTGGTCGACGTTCGCTATGACCGCGGCCTCGGACGCTACACCGCCGACGTCACCCTCTCCGTGCGCGACAACGCGACGATCACCCGCAACAAGGAAGCCGTCCTCGCCCAGTCTTACAGCGAAAGCCGTCGCGCCCTCGGCACTTCGGACACCGCCCTCAATCGCGAGGTCAAGGCCCGCAGCCGCGAGCTCGTGCTGGAGATCATCGACGGCATGAAGCGTCTCAAGTAAGCGGCCTGCTGGCCCAAGCATCGGTCCTGAACTTATGTCCTCCGTCGAAGCCCGCCTCGCCGAACTCGGCGTCGCCCTGCCTACCCCTCCCGCCGCCGCGGGCGCCTACGTCCCCGCCGTCCGTACGGGCAACCTGCTCTACCTCGCCGGCACCCTGCCGATGAAGGATGGTAAGGTCGCTTCGCTCGGCAAGGTCGGCCGCGAGGTCGACCTCGTCCAGGCCGCCGACGCCGCCCGACTCTGCACGCTGAACGCCCTGGCCAACGCCAAGGCCGCCCTCGGCTCGTTGGACCGCGTCACCCGCGTCGTGATGGTCAACGGCTTCGTCAACGGCATCGACGGTTTCAGTGACAGCCCCAAGGTGCTCAATGGCGCCTCGGAATTCCTCCTGCAGGTCTTCGGCGACGCCGGCAAGCACGCCCGCGCCGCGGTCTCCGTCAACGGCCTGCCCCTCGGCGTCTCCGTCGAGGTCCAGCTGGTGCTCGAGGTCCGCGACTGAACGCGCTCAGCCTTCGGAAAGGCTGACGCTGGTGAAGTCGATCTTGAACGACTTGCCCTTCGGCGGCTTGCCGCAGTTACCGATCTGGGCGCAGGCGCGCTTCACGAGTTCGGCCATGCGCGCGTCGCGCGGCGATTTGATCCAGCTGGAGAAAGAAACGAAGCCCGAGGCGTCGACGCTGACGGTGACGCCGCAGGTGCCGCCCGCGGTCACGGATTCACCTTCGGCGGCGATGATCTCGCGCCAAGCCGTGAGCAACTTGGCTTGGACTTCGCCAGCATAGGCCGAGAGCTCGGAGGCCGAACCGCCTTCGCCGCCGTTGTCGCCGGTGCCGTAGCTCCGACCCTTCTTGACGGACACGCCGCCGATGCCGCCTGATTTGGCGGACGCGCCGGGTCGGCCGGACTTCCCGCCTTGGCTATTTTCAAATTCTTTCTGCGTCATGCGGGGCGGCTTGGCGCCGACACCTTTATTAACGACCGCCTTTGTCGTAGGCTTGGCGTTCGACGTAGACTGCGCGTTCTGTTCGGCCTGCTCGCGCTCTTGGAGGACCTTCGTGACGTCGAGTTTGGGAAGCTTGATGCGGGCGATGCCCTGGTTAGTGCCTGTCTCCGCGCCTTTAGCGACGCCGGGGGCCTTGCCGATCTCACCGGGTCGCTTGCCCGGGATGCCTGCGAGGTCGATGAGCAGAGGGTCGACCGGCTCGACAACCTCGCCGTCCTGACGCGCGGCGAACCAGGAGAAACCGATGACCGCTCCGAGCAGACCGAGGTGGACCGCCACGGAACCGACCCAACCTTTGCCTCCGCTCGACATATTCAGCGCGTCTCGGTGTCGAGCGCCGCCTTCGTCAGCCCCTTGGCCTTGGCGAGGGAAAGCACGTCGATGATTTTCTGGTAGGACAGCGCGCCGTCGCCGCGGATGCGGACGATCGGCTGCTCCGCCTCGGGCAGGGCCGCGAGGGTGGCGAACTCGGCTTCGAGCTGGGCCGTCGTGACGGGCCGGGCGCCGAGGGAAAGCCCGCCGTTACGGTCGATGCTGACGATGCGATGCTGCGCCTTGGTGTCCGGCGCCTTGCCCGCGCCTTTGTCGGCCTTGGGCAGGTTGACCGCGGTCGTCTGCTCCAGCACCGGCGTCGCGATCATGAAGATGATCAGCAGCACGAAGCAGAGGTCGAGCATCGGCGTCACGTTCAGCTCATTGAGCACGTGCAGCCGGTTCGGCTTGGAGAAGGAGCGGGCCATCGGCGCTTACTGGGCGTCTTCCCAGCCGGGCAGAGCGGCGGGCGGCACCTCGGAGACCGGCGCGGCGAGTGGCGCGGCGGACGCAGGCTGGGCCGCCTGGGCGGCGCGGCGCAGTTGTTCGCGTTCCTGCGCGGCTTCGAAGTTACGGCGGGCCTCGCCTTCGAGTTCGAGCTCGACGCGGTCGGCGAGCGAGCTCGCGAAGTTCTCGAGTTCGGTCGTCATGATCTTCACCTGCGTGAGCAGGTAGTTGTAACCGAAGGTGGCGGGGATGGCGACGAGGAGGCCGAGCGTGGTCGTGACGAGCGCGCCGCAGACGCCGGGCGCGAGCTGCGCGATGCTGGCCTTCTCGGTCAGCGCGCCGAAGGTGACCATCACGCCCCACACCGTGCCGAGCAGGCCGAGGAAGGGACCACCGGAGACGAGCGAGCTGAGCAGCACCATCTTGTCCTCATACTTCACCATCGTGCGCGCGACGCCGCGCTGGACCGCGTTCTCGACGTGGCCCATGCACAACGTGACGTCCGCCGGACGCACCAAGCGACCCTTGTGCCGTTGCACGGCGGAGACTGCTTCGGCGACGAGGAATTCGTAAGGCCCGAGATTAGAACCGCGCGGGAAGTTGAGCGCCACGACGGCGGGCTCGTCGCGGAGGCGACGTTCGAAGGCGTGATTGCGCCGACGGTGCTCATGGATGTCGGACCATTTCTGGATCATCGCGCCCCAGCCGATGAAGGAACAGATGAGCAGCACGACGGCGACGGCCATGCCGGCGGCGTCCATCTGCTTGAAATACCAAAGGGCACCCTTTTCGGTCTCGGCCAGCACGAGCATGAAGACAGGAGAAAGCATCGGTTTCATAGGCAATCCGCCGCGGGCAGGGCTTCAACCTGAAAAGGTTCGCCCGCACGCTTGAACCGGCGGCCATTCTTCCGCATGGTGAGGGCTGCGTGATCCCTCGTCCGCCCACCTGCCAAGGCTGCGTCCAGAACGCCGTCGTCTACTTCACCCTCGTCGCCGGGGGGAAGGCGGAGACCTATGCCTGCTGCCAAGGCTGCCCGTCCCTCGTGTCGGACTCCATCCTGCCCTCCCTCGCCCTGGGCCTGAAGCTGACCGTCCCGACCCCCGTCGGCCGCGGTAAGTGCCCGGCCTGCGGCTTCCGCTGGTCGGACTACGAGCGCATCCATCGCCTCGGTTGCGCCACCTGCTACGAAGCCCATGCGCCTCAGGCCCTGGCGACCATCGCGCGGATCCAGCCCGGACTGGAGCACCATGGCCGCCGCCCCCAAGACAGCCAAGCGGACCGCCTCGCCAAACTGACCAAGGCCCGCGCCGACCTGCAGGCCGCCCTGCGGGTCGAGGATTTCGAGGCCGCGGCCGTCCTGCGGGACCAGATCGCCGAGCTCGAGAACGGCCCGACGGAGAGCCGCCCCTGACTTACCGGATGAAACCCACCGCCCTGCTGACCAACGACGACGGCATCAATGCCGCCTTCCTCCATGCCTTGGTGGCCGCCTGCGTCGCCGAAGGCTTCCGGGTGGTCGTGGCCGCCCCCTCCGGCGAGCGCAGCTGGATCGGCCGGGCCTTCAGCCGTCACCGCGAGGTCACCTTGGCCGAATACCCCGGCCTCGGCGAACAGGCCTGGTCCATCGACGGCACCCCCTCCGACTGCGTCAACATCGCCCTCGGCCACCTGCTACCCGTCCGGCCCGACGTCGTCCTCTCCGGCATCAACATCGGCTTCAACGCCACCATGCCCCTGTGCCTGAGCTCCGGGACCCTCGCCGGTGCGACCGAAGGTACCGCCTGGGGCCTCCCGGCCGTCGCTTGCTCCCTCGACCTCGAGCAATCGCTCTTCGAACAGGTCCACCGGAACTCCGCGGTGTGCCCGCCGGCCCTCCGCCCGCACCTCGAGACCGCCTGCCGTCACGCCGCCCGCTTCGCCAAAGGACTCGTCGGCCAGCCGGTGACCGGCCTGCACGTCCACAGCCTCAACTACCCGGCGACCGTCACCGACAGCACCGCCATGGAACGTAGCACCCCGGCGCTGGTCCGCCACGGCTCCCTTTTCAAACGTTCGGCGCAGGGCTTCTCGTTCGCCTGGAACGACGGCGAGAGCCTCACCCCCGACAAACAATCAGACCTCGCCGTCTTGGAGCGAGGTCTGATCAGTCATACGGTCTTCGACTTCGGCGGCACCGCGCCGCTCTGAGCCGGCTCAGTGGGTGTGGCCGTGATCGTGGCCGTCGCCATGATCATGGTCGTGACCGTGGCCGTGGTCATGGTGACCTTCGCCGGCGAAAAGTACTGGGAGCAGGAGCACCAGGCCGGCGATGAAGGCCGGAGCCCAGGCATTGCGCAGGTCATGGGCCGCGAGGAAAGGATAGAAGGCCACGTAGCCGGCGAGCGCCCAGGCGCCAAGGTGGTTGGGGAAGATCCAGAGGCCCTTGAGGCCGGCGTCGTTGGCGCGGCGCTGGACGTAGACCGAGAGGAAGCCGGCGAAGAACACGGCGGACAGGATCAGGAGGAAGACCGCGAAGGGGGCCCAGCCTTCGACGGCGTGGTGATGGATCTCATCGGCCTGCTTCTTGAAGTCGGCGGAGACGGCGGCCTCAGCCTGGGCCTTGGCGGCCGCGGCGTCGAAGGTCTTGCCCTTGGCGGCGGTCTTGGCCTTGGCGACGGCCTTGTCGACCAGCGCGGCCTTGACGACGGCTTCCTCATGGTGGGCTTCCGCTTCCGGAAGCGTGTGGCTCATGTAATGATGGGCTACGAAGGACACGCCGTAGAAGACGGCGCCCAGGATGACAGTGTTGATAGCCAGGCCGAGGCGGCCGAGGGGCTTGGTAAGGTCCAGCGAGATGCTCATGGTGCGAAGCGGCAACCTAGGTCCGCCGCCCTGCCCTTCAATTCCAAACTTGGAAACCGTCCGCCGACCCGCCTGATTGGGGTCAGCCATGGCCCGCCCCCTCCCTGAAACCGTCCTTTTCGACCTCGACGGCACGCTGGTCGACAACTTCGAAGCCATCCACCGCTGCTACGATGACGTGATGGGCATGATGGGCCTGCCGGGCGTCACCCTGGAGCAGATCCGACGAGCGGTCGGCGGTTCCGTCAACGTCACGGTCGTCAAGCTGGCCGGCGAAGCCAACGCCCCCACCGCCACCCGGCTCTTCCGCGAACACTTCCCGTCGGTGATGTATCATGGCCTGCGCGCCTACCCCGGCTGCCGCGAGATCCTCGTCGGTCTCCGCGCCAAGGGTATCCGCGTCGCAGTCTACACCAACAAGGACGACGCCAACTCCAAGAAGATCATGGAGCACCTCGGTCTGGACGACGTCGTCGACGCGGTCTTCGGCACCAACGTCCACCCCTGGCGCAAGCCGCAGGCGGAGTTCACGCACTTCGTGCTCTCGACCCTCAAGGCCGACGCCAGCCGGACGGTCATGGTCGGCGATTCGCCGTTCGACATCTCCACGGCCCGCAACGGCAAGTTGGCCGCCATCCATTGCGTGACGACCGGCAGCCATACCGCCGAGGAACTCGCCCCCTACGCCCCGGACACCGTCCACGCGGGCCTGCCCGAACTAGGCCGTGAGCTCTTCGGGCTGGGTTGATTTTCGTTTCGCTCCCGCCCCGCGGGGCTGATTGGCTCACCTCATGTCGCCGCCACGCGAACCGCCGCGCGGACCCGAAACCACTCTTTCGGGCGTGGTCGAGCGCATCCTGTGGCTCGACGAAGAGACGCATTTCACGATCGCGGAACTCGCGCCCGAGGCCGGCGAGAAGGTCATCATCCTCGGCAACATGACCGGCCTGCAGTGCGGCGAGACGGTCGACGTCAGCGGTCACTGGGAACGCCACCCTTCGCACGGCCCGCAGTTGCGCGTACGCACGTTCAGCTCGCGCCTGCCCTCTTCGGTCCACGGCATCCGCAAATACCTCGGCAGCGGTCTCATCAAAGGCATCGGCAAGACCTACGCCGACAAGATCGTCGCCCGCTTCGGCGTCCGCACCTTCGACATCATCTCCAACCAGTCGGGCCGCCTCCGCGAAGTCGACGGCATCGGTCCCGGCCGCGCGAAGGCCATCAAGGCCGCCTGGGACGACCAGAAGGCCCTGCGCGAGGTCATGGTCTTCCTGCAGACCTACGGCGTGACCAACTCCCTCTGCATCCGCATCGTCAAGGCCTACGGACAGGATGCGAAGAAAGTCCTCACCACCGAACCTTACCGCGTCTGCCGCGAAGTCGAAGGCGTCGGCTTCAAGACCGCGGACAAGATTGCCCGCAATCTCGGCCTGCCCACCGCCGGCCCGCAGCGCGTCGACGCCGGCATCCTGCACACGCTCGAAGAACTCGAGGGCGAAGGCCACAGCGCCTTCCCCGACGAAGGCCTGCTCGAGAAGGCCACCGAACTCCTCGAGGTCGACAAGACGATCGTCCATGACCGCCTGCGCAAGCTGATGGAAGAAGACGCCGTGGGCGTGCTCTCCACGCGCGGCGTGCGCCTCGTGCAGCTCCGCCTCCAGGAGAAGGCCGAGAAGTCCATCGCCGCCTCGATCCAGCGCTTCGTCGCCACGCCGTCGGGCCTGCCGACCATCATCGCGGATAAGGCCGTCGAATGGGCCCAGACCCGCGCCGGCTTCGCCTTCTCGCCCGCGCAGGCGGCCGGCGTGATGATGGCGCTGCAGAACAAGGTCACCGTCCTTACCGGCGGTCCCGGCACAGGTAAGACGACCATCCTCAAGGCCCTCTGCGACATCCTCGGCGCCAAGCGCGTGCGCATGGCCCTCGGCGCACCGACGGGTCGCGCGGCGAAGCGCATGACCGAGGCGACCCGCGTGGCGGCCTCGACGATCCATCGCCTCCTCAAGTTCGATCCGGCGGAGGGCGGCTTCACCGCCAATGCGGAGAGCCCGCTCGCGACGGACTTCGTCATCATCGACGAATCGTCGATGCTCGATACCAAGCTGGCCGCGGCGCTCCTGCGCGCGGTGCCCGGCACGGCCCACGTGCTGCTCGTCGGCGACGTCAACCAGCTCCCGTCCGTCGGCGCCGGCAATGTGCTCGGTGACCTCATCGATTCCGGCGCGGCCGCGGTGACGCGTCTCGACACGGTCTTCCGCCAGGGCGCCCGGAGCGGCATCGTCACGGTCGCCCACGGCATCCTGCACGCCGACACCTCCCCGCCCACGCCGGTCGAGGATCCGGCGAAACTGGACTTCACCCAGGACATCCACTTCGTGCGCGTCGACGACCCCGAGGCCTGCGTGGCGATGGTCACGAAGCTCTGCTGCGATATCCTCCCGAAGGCGCTTCGCTTCGACCCGCTGCGCGACATCCAGGTGCTGGCGCCGATGCACAAAGGCACCGGCGGCATCCAGGCCTTCAACCAAGCCCTGCAAGGCCGCCTGCGCGGCGCCGATGCCCGCCCGGGGCGCATCCAGCCGGGCGACAAGGTCATCCAGACCCGCAATAACTACGACAAGAACGTCTTCAACGGCGACTTCGGCGTGGTGCTCGGCCAGAACGAAGAAGGCACGCTGCTGATCGACTTCGACGGCGCGCGCGTCGAGCTCGAGCGCGGCGAACAGGGCGACCTGCACCTCGCCTACGCGGTGAGTATCCATAAGTCCCAGGGCTCGGAATTCCCGGCCGTGGTCGTCCCCCTGCTCCGCCAGCACAGCATCATGCTCGCGCGTAACCTCGTCTACACCGCCGTCACGCGCGGCCGCAAGCAGGTCATCCTCGTCGGCGACCCCACCGCTTACGCGATGGCGGTGCGCAACGCTTCGGACTCGCGCCGCATCACGGGCCTCCTCCCCCGCCTCCGCGGCGAGGAGTGATCAGAGCCGCACGCGCATCGTCCCGCGCGTGACACCGAGCTGGTTCAGGACCTTGAGGTCGTTCCAGAGGGCGGTGCCGTCGATATCGCCCTTCAGCAGGGCCTGATACTTCTCGAGCGTACGTGAGACCGTGGCGGCATCCTCGTCGACGAACTCGACGCGGAAACGGCGGACGCCCAGCGCGAGCAGTTGGGTGACGTATTCGGCACCGGTCTGGGCGCGTGAGTTGAAGAGCGTGTTCCGGCAGCCGGCGTCGGCCTTGAGGATGTGCTCGGCGCCGACGCGGTCGCGCAGCTTGACGCGGTGCGTCTCGCATGGGCGGCCGCAGTCGCGGTAATCCTTGCCCTTGGAGAGGAAGGTACAGAACACGCAGTGCTCCATATGGAACATCGGCATGTGCTGATGGACCGTGACCTCGAACCATTCCGGCGGCGCGGATTGGAAGAGCGCGGTGACCTGCTCGGAGTTGAGGTCGTAAGAGACCGTGAGTCCTTCGAGGGCGTGCTCGCGCATGAGCCACTCGGCGGTCAGGCCGTTGGCGACGTTCAGCGAAAAGTCGGCGCGGAGGCGCTTGCCCTTGAAGGCGCGGAGATCTTCGTGATTGCGCACCAGGTAGCCGTCGGCCTCGCAGGAGAGCACGATCTCGCTGATGCGTCCTTCGCCCTGCTTATGGATACGTGGGCCCATGGCCCAGAACTCGACCTTGCGGCCGGCTTCCTGCTCGTAGGCGCGGACGCGCGCGACGGCGGCGCGGAACTTCTTCGGGTCTTCGTATTCGGCGTAGATGACGCGGGCGCCGCTCGCGAGGGCGGGCTCGAGCTGCTCGGGTTCGCGGATGACGACGATGATCTCGGCCTCACCGGGACGCTTCGGTTCAAAGGGGGCGACCTTGGTGGCTTCTTCCTCGTAAGGCAGCAAGGTCCAGCGGAGGGGTTGGCTGCGGAGCTTCGTGATCTGCTCGGCGAGGTCGCGGCGGAGGCGGTTCAGTTCGCTGACCGGGATGATGAGGGCGCCTTCGAGGTCGGCCTGCAGTTCGCCCATCTCGAAGCCCGTGTCGCCGAGGCGGCCGAGCTGGTCGCGGAGCGTGGTGACATCCATCGGACGCTTCTCGGCCGCGGCGCACGGCATCGCGGTCTCGCCGGCGACGACATGGCCCTCGCCGTCGTTGAATTCGACGCGCAGGGGCTGGCCGAGACGGCCGATGACCTTGGCGTGGAGCGGGCGACGGAAGTTGGCCTTCTCGCGGTCCCAGGAATCATGCAGACGTTTGTCGAGCTCCTGGTCCTTGGTCTTCCAGAGGATCGCACCGGTCTTCACCAGCGACCAGTCGACGTCTTCGCGGCCGAAGCGGACGAACGTCAGGCCGCCGCGGGCGGGCTCGAGTCCGTGGACGAAGCCACCCTGCTCGCGTTCGGCCGGCTTGCCTTGGTCGAAGACGACGCCGTCGCCGGGCTTGAGCGGGCCTTCGAGACGCATCGTCACGCCGTTCGAGGCGACGTCGACGACCGTGCCGAGGTAGGCGCCGCGCTTCTTGCCGAAGCGGGCGTGGACGAGCTGCTGGTTGTCGATGCCGCGGAGCCAGCCCGTGTGCAGGCCGCGCGAGAACGTCATCTGCATCGCGTAATCCTCTTCCTGCCGGATCTGCAAGGCGGCGCGGTCGGCATCGGCACCCTTGGCGAAAGCATCCCAGGCGGCGTCCACCGCGCGACGGTAGGCCTTCGTGATGGCGGCGACGTATTCGGGGGACTTCAGGCGGCCCTCGATCTTCAAGGAGCGGATGCCGGCGCGGATCAGGTCGGGCACGACTTCGATGCCGGCGAGGTCCTGCGGGGAGAGGAGATAGGCCTTGTCACCGAGGTCGCGGACCACGCCGTCGACCACGAGTTCGTAAGGCAGGCGGCAGGCTTGGGCGCATTCGCCGCGGTTGGCCGAGCGGCCACCGAGCGATTCGCTCGTCAGGCACTGGCCGGAATAAGCGACGCAGAGCGCGCCGTGGACGAAGACCTCGAGGTCGAGGGGGGCGCCTTGGGCGGCCTGTTCCGTCTGCATCTTCTGCATCTCCGGGATCGAGACCTCGCGACCGAGCACGGCGAGCGAAGCGCCCAGACCGCGGGCGTAATCGACGCCCGCCGCGCTCGTCACCGTCATCTGCGTCGAGGCATGGATCGGGAAGTCAGGCGAGATGCGGCGGATGAGGCGGCAGATGCCGGGGTCTTGGACGATGGCGGCGTCGACGCCGGCCGCGACGATCGAGCGGAGCGTGCGCGCGGCCTCGGCGAGTTCGTCGGGAAAGATCAGCGTATTGAACGTCACGTAGCCCTTCACGCCGCGGCCGTGCAGGTAGGCCATGAGCTCCGGCAGGTCAGACTCTTCGAAGTTCTTGGCCCGGACGCGGGCGTTGAAGCGGCCGATGCCGAAGAACACCGCGTCGGCGCCGTTCTCGACCGCCGCGCGGACGCAGTCCCATTCGCCGGCCGGGGCGAGGACTTCGGGCTTACGGAGGGAGGTGAGGAGGCTGATGGCGGACACGGGGACAGGTAGGCATAGTCCGCCCTTCCCTGCAAAGAGCAATTCAGGCCCCAGACCGGCCGGGCAGGCGCTTCCGGGATTGCCCCGGGGCGCCCTTCCCGCCCTAATCGAACCTATGTCCGACAAGCTCGAAGAAATCTTCCAGATGCAGCAGGCGCTCAACAAGCGCATCGGCGTCGAAACCGCCGGCATGACCGAGGAGGAGAAGATCAAATGGGTCCTCAACTACCTCCGCGCCATGCAGCAGGAGATGGCCGAGCTGACCGACTCCGTACCCTGGAAGTGGTGGGCCAAATACCAGAAGTTCGACGAGCAGAACGCCCGCGTCGAGGTCATCGACCTCTTCCACTTCCTCATCTCCATCGCCCAGGTCCTCGGCATGTCCGCGGACGACGTCTACCAGGCCTACCTGAAGAAGAACGCCGTCAACCACCAGCGACAGGACTCCGGCTACGTCAAGAAGGACGAAAACGACTCCCGCCACATCTAATTCTCCCCCCATGTCCCGCCCCTCCGTCCGCCGCGCCGGTTTCACCCTCGTCGAGCTCCTCGTCGTCATCCTGGTGATCGGCATCCTCGCCACGATCACCTTCGGCCTCTTCAAGGCCGCCAACATCGGTCGCAATAAGTCCAAGTCCAAGGGCGAGATCCAGGCGATCTCCATGGCCGCCCAGAGCTACCGCAAGGCCTACGGTGAATTCCCTTGCTGCGCCACCGGCACTGACGACCGCTTCCGCCGCGACCTGCTCGACCAGCTGCTCGGCCGTCGCCTCCTGCGTTTCGCCACCCCGGGCGCCCCGCCCAGCCTGCTCGCCTTCGATGACGTCTCCCTCCCGGGCGCCAATCGTCAGATCCGCAGCTTCCTGAGCACCGGCGACGTCATGACCAACGACGACTCCCAGATCAGCGCCAACGACTGGCGCGGGGGCAACGCCGCCTGCCGCGAGTTCGTCGACGCCTGGGGCAATCCCTACGACTACCGTTACCGCGTGCTGACCACCCAAGCCCGCTTCCTGGAGTGGAAATCTCCGAGCTTCCTCGTGGTCTCCTGCTCCGCCAACTTCAACGAGCCCGCCGTCGAAGGCGAACCGCCTACGCTCGCCGAATACTGGGACTCGGCTCCCGCCGGCGGCAGCACGATGATCCGCTCGGGCATCGTCCCCACCAGCTATTTCGACGAGTCCGGCTCGAACGGTCCCTTCCGCGCTGACAATATCGTCAATTGGTCGAACTGACCTCGGCGGGCTTCAGCCAGCGGGCCAAGATGGCCGCCAGCAACCAGGCGAGCGCGGCCGTCGCCAACGTGTGCGAGAGGAAGTGCTCGCCACGGGCGAGCTGGTAGAGACCCATCGCACCGCCGTAGACGCAGCCGATGAGGAAGCCCCGGCGGCGGGAAGAAGCCGACGTCCAGGCGAAGGCGAGCGACAGGAGCGCGAAGCCGCCGCTGGCGTGACCAGCCGGGAAGGCGTGACTCGGGTAATTCGCAGGCTTGGCGTCGAACAGTAGCAGATGGTCCCAGGCATTCGGCGCGATGGCCCCATAGACCGTGAGATCCCGGGGCGTGGCCATCTGCGAGACCGCACGCAGCTGCACGCAGACGATGGAAATCACCGCCATCGAAATGAAGAGATAGGCGGCGCGGCGACGAGTGAGCCAGGCCGGCGACCGGTCCGGGGTGGCCATCATCCAAAGCAACCAGAGCGCGAAAGCATAGAGCACGACCTTCGGTCCCGTGTAGGCGACCTGATGGAACCAACCGGAATCCTTGGGGATCAGCCAATCGCGGCCGTCCCAGAACCAAGCCTGTACCTGGAAGTCTAGCCACTCGCCGCCCGTGCCATGGAAGCCGAAGAAGCCGAGGACCGCCGCCAAGGCCAGTACCGGAGCGACCAGCGAAGGCCGGTCAACGGGTGCGAGGTTTTTCGGGGTTCTTGAGTCCGCCATGGTTGAAGAGTTCATCGGCTCCTTGGTAATGGATGATCGTCTCCTCCACCGCCGCCGCATCGGGCGTGGTCACCGGCGTCAGCGCGCCCGTGGAGAGGTCGGTCTGGTATTGGACCGCCTGCCGGACCGGCTTGAGGACCGTCAGCAGTCCGTCGGGACGCAGCATGGCGACCTTCTGATAGTTGCTGATGAAGGCGCGGGGAAGATAAGACGGCGCCAGGGCGTCGGTGCCGACGAAGCGGGAGAGATAATCGACGCCGAGCAGGCCGAGCACGGTGGGCGCGACGTCGATCTGGCTCATCATCGTGTCGAACTTGCGGGGAGCGATATTGCCGGGCGACCAGACGAAGAGCGGGATCTCATACTTACGGACCTCGAGCTCACGCTTGCCCGCGACGGAGGCGCAGTGGTCAGCCACGATGACGAAGACCGTGTCCTTGAACCAAGGCTTGGTCTGCGCGGCCTTGAGGAAAGCCCCGATGGCGAAGTCCGTATAGGCCACGCCGCCCTCGCGGTTGATCAGCTTCGGGTCGATCTTACCGGCCGGCCAGGTATACGGACGGTGGTTGGAGGTCGACATCACGAAGTGATGGAAGGGCTTACCCGCGGCGTGAGCACGGTCGGCCTCTTCGAGCGACCACGTGAACGCGTCCTCATCGCAGGCGCCCCAGGCGTTGGCAAAAGTCGGCTGCTTACCTCTGCCGAGCTGGCGCGGCAGGTCGACGATGTCGTAGCCGTTGGCCTCGAAGAAGTAATTCATGTTGTCGAAGAACCCGTCTCCTCCGTAAAGGAAGGCCGTCTCGTAGCCCTTGGCCTGCAGGACCGAACCCAACGTCGTGAGGTTTTCACTACCCGCCCGACGCAAAACGGACTGACCCGGGATCGGCGGGATGGAGAGCGATAGAGCCTCCATACCGCGGACGGTGCGGGTGCCGCCGGCGTAGCAACGCGAGAACCAGAGGGACTCCCGGGAGATACGATCAAGGTTAGGCGTGAGGTTCTTGGGCTGATATTCCGGCGAACCGTAGCAGCCGACGTATTCCGCGCTCAGGCTCTCGATCGTGATCTGGATGACGTTCCACTTCCGGGCGGGAGCGGCGGAACTGATGCGTCGGGTGATGTCACGCGGCTCGGCGGAGACGGCCTTGCCACCTAGGGACAGCAGCGTCGCGCGGAGTTTCTCGACGGCGTCGGGGCGCGACGGATAGAAACGGTGCCATTCGAGCTGGTTGGCCCAGAAGGCCGCCAGGAAGGCGTATTCGCCGTTCTTGGCGAGCTCGGCATCGTAGCTGTTAGGGAAACCCGGCTGGACATCGCCCATGTGCCGGAGGCCAGCCGTCAGCCGCTCGGCGACCGAGGAACGCGCGGCGCTGGCGTCCTTGAGGTCATGTCGGCCGACGAAATAGGCGACCAGTAGGAATACCAGCAGGGGCGAGAGGAGCGCGGCGAAGTCGCGCCAGCGCGGCGAAGCATCGGCGGCGGCGCCCTCTTCCCAGCGACGGACGAAACCGAGCCGACGCCAGAGCAGGAAGAGACCGGTCGCGATCGCGAGCACCACGGTGATGATCAACGGAAGATTATAGGACTCCCGGATGTTCTTCACGACCTCCGTCGTGTAGACGAGGTAATCGACCGCGATGAAGTTGAAGCGGACGCCGAACTCCTCCCAGAAAAGGATCTCGGAGATCTTCCAGAACGTGAAGAGGAAGGCGCCGAAGAGCCAGGCCGCGCGCAAAGGCAGGCGCAGCCAGCGCGAGGCCGACCAAGAGGCCGGCCAGAAAGCGCCCAGCAGGCCCAGCGGCAGGGTCAGGAACCATGCCATCACCAAGTCGAACAGCAGGCCGAGGAACAAGGCGACGAACGTCGGCCAGCCCCAAGAGACCTCAGCCGCCGAGGCGACAAGCAAGCCGACCCGCAGGAGCGTGCCCAGCAGGACGTAACTGGAGGCGAGAAGCAAGGCACCCCCCTTACGCGAACCTAGGACCTTCGAAAACAGCGGTTTCACGTGACCAAAACACTGCACAATGCCGAGGGAGGGCGAGTCTATTAAGCGGCCCGCCGGGTCCTTCATCGTTCCGGCACCTCATCGACACCCGAACCGCCCCAAGGATGGCAGCGACAGATGCGACGAAAGCCCATCCAGCCGCCCTTGAAGAAGCCGAAGCGCGAGAGCGCCGTGGCCGTGTAACAGGAACAGGTCGGATGATAGCGACAACCCGAACCAGGGATCAGGTGCAGCGGCTTGGAAAGGAAACGCTGATAGAAGCGGACAAAGCCCAAGGCGAACCACGCCAGCAGGGATGGACGCGGTTCGCTCATGCGGCCGGGCCAGGCTTGGCCGCCGTGATACGCACGGCCGCCGCGGCGTATACCTTACGCAGCTCGGCTAACGAGCGCTTCAGCATGCCCGAACGGATGACGAGCACGATCTCCCAGCCGGAGGGGAAGGCGGCGGCATCGGTACGGAAGAGTTCCCGCGCCAAGCGCTTGGCCCGGTTACGGTCCACGGCCAGCGGCAGGTTCTTCTTCGCGGCGATCACCGCGAAGCGAGCCGGGCCCGGGGCACCCGACGGCCGGAAGTTCAAAAGAAAAGGCCCGCAATCGAGTCGCGAGCCTTCTTGGCGGAGGCGACTGAACTCGGCCGAGGCGCGAATTCGACGCTCCCGCGGGAGACGCATGGGGCTTAGGAAGCGCCGAGGCGCTTGCGGCCGATGGCACGGCGCTTGGCCAGGACCTTACGGCCACCGGGGGTCTTGGAACGGGCGCGGAAACCGCACTTGCGGGCGCGGGAGATCTTAGACGGACGGTAGGTCGGATGCATGGCGTTAAAGGGGACAGCCAAGGGGACGCCCCCAAGGGTGTCAAGCCCCACGCTTCCCGGCTTGCAGGTGCCCGACGGCGGGGGAGGATAGGCCTATGACCCCGGAAAAAGGCAAACTTAGGCCCACCCCGCCCAAGGCCTACCTCAACCCCGAGTTCATGGGTAGCCCCCAGGCCCGGAGCATCCGCGTCCTGACGGAGATGACCGAGCCGCACGTGCGGTTCAAGAAACACAACGTCCGCAACACGGTCGTGATGTTCGGCTCGGCGCGCACCCTGCCCCCGGACGTCGCCCGTAAGCGCTTGGAAGAGGCGAAGGCCATGGCGGCGAGCGGCAAATGCGACGGCGCCGAATGCGCCCACCGCCTGCGCGTCGCCGAGATCGACCTGCGCAGTTCCGCTTATTACGAAGCCTGCCGCGAACTGGCTTTCGAGATGACCAAGTGGTCGCTGCAGCTCCCGGAGTGGCAGCGCTTCCTGGTCTGTTCGGGCGCCGGTCCTGGCATCATGGAAGCCGCCAACCGCGGCGCGCACGAAGCCGGCGGGCGCTCCGTCGGCCTCGGCATCGCCCTGCCCTTCGAGCAGGAGCACAATCCTTACGTCACGCCGGAGCTCGACCTCGAGTTCCACTACTTCTTCGTCCGCAAATACTGGTTCCTCTACCTCGCCAAGGCGCTCGTGGCCTTCCCGGGCGGCTTCGGCACCTTCGACGAACTGTTCGAGATGCTCACGCTCATCCAGACGCGTAAGACCAAGAAGCAGTTCCCGATCCTGCTCTTCGGTTCCCCGTTCTGGAAGAACGTGGTCAACATGGAGACCTTCCAGGAATGGGGCATGGTCTCGCCGGAGGACCGCAACTTATACGTGCACGTCGACTCGGTGAAGGAAGCCCGTGACATGCTTATCGAAATCATCACCGACCGCTACCTGAAGGGTGATAACGAAGGGCATGACTGAGGCCGTCGCCATCGCCCTGACCACCCTGCCCTCGCGCGAGGAGGCCGATCGTCTCGCCGCCGACGCGGTCGCCGCCGGGCTCGCCGCGTGCGCCCAGGTCGACGGACCAATCCGTTCCCACTACACCTGGGAAGGCAAGGTCGAGAGCGAGGACGAGTTCCGCGTGACGTTCAAGTTCGCCGCGAGCAAAGGACCCGACCTCGAAGCCTGGGTCCACGCCCGCCATCCTTACGCCGTCCCGCAGTGGCTGACCTTCACGGCTGACCACGCTTCGCCCGCCTATCGTGCGTGGGTGCTCGGCGTCCGCTGACCTCATGGACCTCACCGCCGCCAAAGGACTGCTCTACTGCCTGCTCGGGCTCTTCGTGCTCGTCGCCTGGGCGCGCGAACGCCGGAAGCGCCGCCTGTCCGGCGAGCCCGAGAAGTTCTGGCCCGGCACGACCTATGCGCCCATGGCCGCGTATTATGCCGCCGCCGCCGGCGCGATCCTGATCACCATCGCCGAAGCCGCCGTCGAAAAGCGCGCCGGCCTCACCGATCAGCAGAGCATCCTCCCGGCGGTCTTCCTCTTCCAGCTGCTAGGTGCCTCCGTCATCGAAGAGGCCTTGTTCCGTGGCTTCGTGGCCCCCGGCGAACTGATGGGCCGCAAGCTCCTCGCGTTGATGATCATCGGCTCGCTGGTCTTCGCGCTCATCCACAACTTCGACCTCAGCACCGCCGAAGGCAAAGTGAACGCGACCTTCGCCTTCATCACCTCGCTCTGGCTCTACGTCGTACGTTTCAATCCGCTGAACCCGGACCGTTCCCTGCTGCCCTGTTTTATGGCCCATACCGTGCGTAATCTGGCGGTCTTTGGCATTAAAGCGTCTCAAGGCTTCATAACCTGGTGATTTGACGGGTCCACGCGGGCAAATCCATTGCAACCGCTGCGAGGCTTTGCTGTCTTGGAGTCACCCCCGCTCACGCCCCATGAGCCACCCTGATCATACCCACCGTCGCGACTTCCTGAAGTTGAGCGCCCTCGCGGGCCTAGGCCTGGCGGCGTCAGCCGAGGCTAAGCCAGATCCGGCGCAGCTCACGCATCGTGCCGCCGCCGACATGGGCACGCCGCGTCCACGTCCCGCCGGCAACAAGCCTGTCTGGGACCTGACGACGAAGCCGCAGGAAAAAATCCGCGTGGGTATCATCGGCCTCAACCGCGGCCGCGCCCACGTCGCCTCGTGCGTCGCCACGCCCTTCGTGGAAGTCGTCGCGCTTTGCGATATCCTCGACGAACGGGCGCAGGCGCAGGCCGAAATCGTGCGGAAGAAGACCGGCCGGACGCCGGCGATCTACAGCGGCGACGAGAACGCCTGGGAGAAACTAGTCGCGCGCGATGACCTCGACGTCGTGTATGTCGCCACCCCGTGGGAATGGCACAAGCCGATGGCCGTCCGGGCGATGGAGCTCGGCAAGCACGCCTTCGTCGAAGTGAACTGCGGCCTGACGGTCGACGAGTGCTGGGATATCGTCGACGCCTCCGAAAAATACCAGCGCCACTGCCCGATCCTCGAGAACTGCTGTTACGGCGAGGAAGAGCTCTTCGTCCTTAACCTGCAGCGCCAAGGCTTCTTCGGCGACCTCAAGCACGGCGAGTGCGCCTATATCCACGACCAACGCGGCAAGCCTGGCGCGAGTTTCCTCGATGCCGGCCGCGACTGGCGCCGCCGTTATTCGACGCTCCTGCAGGGCAACCTCTACCCCACCCACGGGCTTGGCACCATCGCTCAGTATATGGGCGTCGGCCGAGGAGACGCCTTCAAGTTCGCCGTCTCGGTCTCGTCGCCGGAGTTCGGACTCACCCAGCTCCGCGAACGCCTGAAGCCGGACCGCGACCGTTCGCGCGACGAGAAGTTCGTCAACGGCGACATGAGCACGACGATCGTGAAGACCGAGCTCGGACGCACCATCGTCGTCCAGCACGACAATACCAGCCCGCGCCCCTATTCGCGCATCAACCTCCTCAGCGGCTCGCTGGCGACCTTCGCCGGCTACCCGAACCGACTGGCGGTCGACGCCGACAACGCCAGCCCGCTGCTCGACCCGAAAGAAAAACGGAACAGCCACTCCTGGTCTTACGAAGGCGAGAAGCTCAAGAAATTCATGGAGGCCAACCGCCATCCGCTGCTCACCAAGTTGCAGGCCGACGCCAAGAAAGTCGGCGGCCACGGCGGCATGGACCACGTGATGAACTACCGCTTCCTGGACTGCATCCGCCAGGGCATCACCCCGGACATGACCGTCTACGACGCCGCTTCGTGGTCCGCCTTGCTCGACCTCTCCGACCGCTCCGTGCGTGATGGCAGCATCCCCGTCGCCTATCCCGACTTCACCCGCGGCGGCTGGAAGACCCTCAAACCCCTCCCCATCATTTCCTAACCCTACCCCTACCCCTTCACTGCCATGAACCTCCCCGAAAACTCCAACCGTCGCGACTTCCTCAAACTCGGCGCCCTCGCCGGCCTTGGCCTCGGCCTCAGCGCCGTGCCCTCGGCCGAAGCCAAGCCCGATCCGCGCGACCTCAAGCTCCTCAGCGCGAGCGATATCTCCGCCACCCGCCCGCGTCCCGCCGGCAATAAGCCCGTCTGGGACCTGACCACCAAGCCGACCGAGAAGGTCCGTTGCGGCTTCATCGGCCTGAACCGCGGACGCGGCCACGTGAACTCCGCCGCCAACATCCCGTTCGCCGAAGTCGTCGCCGTCTGCGACATCGTCGAACAGCGCGCCAAGAGCGCCGCCGAGAACGTCAAGAAGAAGACCGGCAAGGAGCCCGCCATGTATTTCGGCGACGAGAACGCCTGGGAGAAGATGATCGCCCGGGACGACATCGACGTCGTCTACGTGTCCACCCCCTGGGAATGGCACGTCCCGATGGCCCTCAAGGCCATGGAGCAAGGCAAGCACGTCTTCATCGAGGTCTCGGCCGCGGTGACCGTCGACGAGTGCTGGCAGCTCGTGGACATGTCGGAGAAGACCCAGCGCCATTGCGCGATCATCGAGAACTGCTGCTACGGCGAAGAAGAGCTCTTCGTCCTGAACCTCGCCCGCCAGGGCTTCTTCGGCGACCTCAAGCACGCCGAGTGCGCCTACATCCATAACCTCGCCGGCGGCGTCCTCTGGTCGCTCGGCAGCGAAGGCGACTGGCGCCGCGACTACCATCGCTTCATGGACGGCAACCTGTACCCCACGCACGGCCTCGGCCCGGTGGCGCAGTACCTGAACATCGGCCGTGGCGACGCGTTCAAGTTCGTCGTGTCCGTCTCCTCGCCTGAGTTCAACCTCACCCAGTTCCGCGACAAGCACCAGCCGAACAAGGGCAAGCACAAGGACGAGAAGTTCGTCTGCGGCGACATGAACACCTCGATCATCAAGACGCAGCTCGGCCGGACCATCATGATCCAGCACGACGTCGTGAGCCCCCGCCCCTACTCGCGCATCAACGCCCTCTGCGGCACCCAGGCCACGTTCTTCGGCTACCCCGCCCGCCTGGCCGTCGATGCCGACAACAAGCACCCGATCCTCGACCCCAAGGCGAAGCACAACAGCCACGAGTGGACCTTCGAGAAGGAGAAGCTCACCAAGTTCATGAAGGAGAACCAGCACCCGCTCATCAAGAAGATCGGCGAGCTCGGCAAGAAGATCGGCGGCCACGGCGGCATGGATTTCGTGATGAACTACCGCATGCTCGACTGCCTGCGCCAGGGCATCACCCCGGACATGACCGTGTACGACGCCGCGGACTGGTCCTCGATCCTCGAGATCTCCGCCAAGTCCGTGAAGGACGGCAGCATGCC
>CANKZO010000023.1 GCA_947488485.1 Opitutia bacterium
GATCCTCTCCAGTGCTCGTAGCCCAGTCGCCGGAGCCGCCAAAGGCGATACTGAGGCCCATGTTCGGCCGGATCGGCCGGACGGGCGCACCATACATCTTGGCGCTGAGGAGTCCGCTGACGGCGAGGGCCTGGTCGCGCAGCATTTCGCCGGAGGGACGGAAGCGTGGGCCACGGGCGACGAAACGGTTATCGGGATCCTGCTCGTTGCGCTTGCTGTTGGCGGCGGAAGTTTGGCGATAGGCACGGGTATTCAAGAGGAGCGTGAGCATCTTCTTCGTGTCCCAGCCACTCGCGACGAACTCGGCGGCGAGCCAGTCCAGCAGCTCGGGGTGCAACGGGAGGTCCCCCTGGCTGCCGAACTCTTCGCTCGAGCGGACGATGCCCACGCCGAAGACCGACTCCCAGAGACGGTTCATGGTCACGCGGGCGGTGAGGGGGTTGTCGCGGCTGACGATCCAGCGGGCGAGGCCGAGGCGATTCTTCGGGTAGCTGGCTTCCCAGCGAGCGAGGCTCGGGGGCACGCCTTCGCCGACTTCGTCGCCGAGGGCCTGCCAGTTGCCGCGGAGCTGCACGAAGGTCTTACGGCGCTTGTCCGCCGGAAGGTCCTTCATGATCGGCACCGTCACGGGCTTGAGCGCCTCGATCATGTCCTTGGCCGTCGCTAGTTGCTTTCGTTCGTTCGAAGCGGCTTTGGAGACATGGCGGACGTAGTGGTCCGATAGCGTGCGCTTCTGCGCTGCGCTGCGTGACGATGTGTCGAGGGCGACGGCGGCGAGGACGGCGGCGGGTAATTCCGTGCCGTTCATGGCCGCGGGGTCTGCGGACGTCAGGAGTCGGAATTTGCCGAGCACGTGACCTTTGAAGGTCGACCCTTGGACGAGGGTGACCCTAAGTGTCCCGCCCTTGGGCGTCCGGAGCGGCGCCGAAGTAGCCAAGGTGAGTCGGTGCGCGCGGTCGGCCTGCGGAGCGACGGCCCAGCCTGCGTCCTTGACTTCGTTTCGTCCGACCAGGGCAGAAGCAGGGAAGCCGCTTTGCTCGTGGTCGGCGAAGGCCGCCGAGAACGTGACCGTCGTGGGGCTGTTGATGTCGAAGGTGTGAGCTTTCTCCGGCGCGGGCGTCGGGCCGCTGCTCCAGACGACTTTCCGGGCGGCGTCGAGCAGCGTCACCACGAAGCCGTTCATGCGCACGCCCCCGTTGTCCGTCCGGTTCCATACGGTGACCTTCTCGACGGGAGTTTCGGTGGACAGCTCCACTTCCCACCAAGGGGAATCCTGCTCCGCACTGTGTGCGACGGAGTTCTTGGCATAGACGCCGTCGGTGTTGCCGTCGACCGCGCGGCCGGCGGCGGCGGTTTGATACTGGCTGCTCAGCTTCGCCGCCCGTCCCTTGGCCACGTTGGCTCCTTTGCTGAAGACTTCTACCTCGGCCAGCTGCAGGAAGCGCTTCTTGCCCGGGACTTCGACGCGGACGTATTTCGCGGGGAAGGGCGTGGATCCGGCGGGCGGCAGGATCTGCGCACGGAAGGCGGTGACGACGAAGTTGCCTCCGGCGGGAAGGGTCTCCAACCGCAGCGCGGTCAGTTGCCCGGCGTCCAAGGGCAGGTCGACGGTCTGGGTGTCGGTGTCCGTGCGTCCTTCGAGGGTGATGGTGCCATCGGCGGCGATGTCGGCCTTACGCTTCTGGCCGGAGGTCGCCCTCGCGGGTATAGGTGACTTCCATCCGGCGTCGAGCCGCACGGAGGCTTCCCACTTATCCTGGCCTTCGAGCCATGCGGCGGACGGAGCGGCGAATTTCGATTCCAACGCGGCGACTTGGCCGGTGAGTTCGGCTCGGCTGGCCTTCTGTTCGGCGGTCAGGAAGCTGTGGAGCGGGGCTTCGTCGCGTTTGTCGCTGTCGGCGCTTTGGTTGAGGAAGGCGTAGGACTGGAAGTATTCCGTGATCGTGATCGGGTCATACTTATGGGTGTGGCACTGCGCGCAGGCCATGGTGGTGCCCATGAAGACGGCATACGTGGTGTTAACGCGATCGATGACGGCGGCGTTGCGGAACTCTTCGTCGCTGGTGCCGCCTTCGTTCTGGGTCATCGTGTTACGATGGAAGGCGGTGGCGATGAGCTGGTCTTCAGTGGCGTTCGGGAGCAGGTCCCCGGCGAGTTGCTCCACCGCGAACTGATCGAAGGGCTGGTTCTTGTTCAGGGCCTTGATCACCCAATCACGGTAGGCCCAGATGATGCGGCCGGGGTCGCTCGGGTAGCCGGCGCTGTCGGCATAGCGGGCGAGGTCGAGCCACTGGCGGGCCCAGTGTTCGCCGTAGGCGGGCTTGGCCAGGAAATGCGCGACGACTTCGGCGTGTGTTGCCTTGGCTAGCTGCGTGACTTCTTCCGGCGTGGGCGGGAGGCCCGTGACGTCGAGCGCGACGCGGCGGATCAGGACCTGCTTGGCGGCTTCAGGCGACCACTTCAGACCTTCCTGCTTCTGGCGTTCGGCGAGGAAAGCATCCACGGGATTGGCTTCGCCGTTCTTCGGCACGGACGGACGAGCCACGGGTTCGTAGGACCAATGACGTCCCCAGACGGCGCCTTGCTTGATCCATTCTTTGAGGAGCGCGAGCTGGGCGGGCGCAATGGTCTTATGCTGCTTGGGCGGCGGCATCACGTCGTCGGGATCCGTCGATTCGATACGCTTGATGAGTTCGCTCTGCTCGGGCTTGCCGGGCAGGATCACGAAGTCTCCCTTGCGGTCGCGCTTGGCGTCCTGCTCGTCGTCGAGCCGCAGCTTACCCTTGCGGCCTTTCTCGTCCGGCCCGTGGCAGGCGATGCAGTTCTCGGACAGGATCGGGCGGATCTGGCGGCTGAAATTGATCGGCTCGGCGGCGCAAGTGGCGCCGAGAAAGACGCCAAGAAAGAGGATGGCCTGGGAGGGCATAGGGATGGGACAGTCGGCGAGGGAGGGGAGTTCCCGGGCAGGCTGATAAAAGAGACCTAGTGCGGAGGGATTTCAACCCCTTGCTTGGCCGGAATCCGCTGTTCTGCTGTCTTTTGTCGCTCAAGCCCGTCGGGCCCTACCGCTTGGCCGCCTCTAGGATCCGCCGAAGCTCCGCGGGGTCGGCCTCTGGGCGTAGCCGCTTGCGGAGCAGTTCGAGGTCCCGGAGGCCACGCTCGGTCGTTGGCTCGATGCCGGTACCTTCACCGTAGTCGTTCCAGGTCGCGATCTGCACGATGGGCGCGCCGCTCCGCATCGCCTGGTCGAAGGAGTCGGCGAAGGTCCGGCCGTCGCGATAATCGATGGAGCCGTAGCTCTTGCCGGCGCCGGCTTGGGCATAGAAGTCACGATAGCCCGGGAAGGCCACGGCGACCGTGGGCCGACCGGCCTTGATCTCGCCGACGTAGAGCTCGGCAAGTTCCTTGGTCCAAGCTTCGGACGTCACGGACTTGCCTTCGCTCACCGGCACCCAGGCAAAGGCTCCGTCGACACCTGGTCGGCGGCTCAGGTGGGGCAGGGCGTAGACGAGCGGATTCTGCTGCAAACTTGCGCGGATCGCACTCCACTCGGCTTCGTCGAGGTATTGCGGACCGAAGATGAACAGGGTCGGTCGTTCACCGAGGCGCACGTAGGCCGGGTCGTTGAGCCAATGCGCGTCGGCCCATGCGAAGGAAGCGGCGACCTTGGTCGTGGCCTGCGTCCGCGTGAGCTTGCGCTCCTTCATGAAACGGTGGCCAGGGTTGTCTTCGACGCAGAGCGCGAACTTCAGGCCGGCCTTCTTGAGTTCCGCGATGAGGAGCGTCGTGTTGCGATGGATCATCGCGTAGTCGTCGAAGCCGTCCGGCCCGTTCCAGTCGATGATCGCGCCGTCGATGCCCGCGGCCTTCATCAAGGCGACCTGAGTCGCGATGGCCGCCGGGTCGCCGGAATCATAAGGCCCGCAGGCCGGGCGATCGTGGCTGGCCAGGGCGCCCTTGTCGGGGTCCGTCTTTTCCATCGTCCAATGCCAGCCCCAGCGTCCGCTCACGGCCTTGCTCTCGAACCAGGGCATCACGTGGACCAGGACCATCGGTCGGGGAGCGCAGGCCGGGGGCTCGGCGGCACCGAGCCAGGCCCAGAACGTCAGGAGTAGGATTCCCCAGCGGCGCATGGGTGGAGTAGACGGACAGGGTGAGGGTGGTTCAATCCCCAAGCGGAAGACCCCGAGGACGTCGCAACATCTCCGGGGTCTTTAAATTGGTCGGGCAGGAGAGATTTGAACTCTCAGCCTCTGCTACCCGAAAGCAGCGCTCTACCAGATTGAGCCACTGCCCGACACGAGTCATAAGCATAGACCAATCCGGGGGGGTGTTTTCAAACTAATTCCGTCGGGAAATTTGCGAGGGGTGTTGGACAGTGGGCTTTTTCAGGCCTACTTTGATTAAATATGAAGTTCGCAGTGCGCCGCTCCCAAGAACGCGGGTTCGCCGATCACGGCTGGCTGGTGGCCCGGCACAGCTTCAGTTTCGCCGATTACCATGACCCCGCCCACATGGGTTTCCGGTCCCTTCGGGTCATCAATCAGGACCTCGTCGACCCGGCCATGGGTTTCCCGCCGCACGGACATCGGGACATGGAGATCTTCACGTATGTCCTCGAAGGAGCCATCGAGCATCGCGACAGCCTAGGCAATCACGCTCAGCTCAAGCCTGGCCAGATCCAGGTCATGAGCGCCGGCAGCGGGGTGAAGCACAGCGAATACAATCCCTCGAAGACGGATCGGCTCCATCTCATCCAGGTCTGGATCCAGCCCGACCGCCCCGGTCTCCGTCCGCGTTATGCCGAGTGGAAGCCGACGGCCGAGCAGCTCGTCGCGCCCAAGGTGCTCATCATTTCAAATGACGGACGCGACGGGTCGGCGCACATCAGTCAGGACGCGGATGTATACCGCGTTAAGACTGCGGCGGCCGGTACCGTCTCGCATGAGCTCCTTCAGGGCAGGGGGCTGTGGTTCCAGCTGATCGGTGGCGAAGTCGAAATCGGCGGCGTGAAACTCTTGCCAGGTGACGCTCTCAAATCCGAAGAACCCGGCTCCTTCGCCTTTACTTCCGCCGGCCCCATCGAAGCCCTCCTCTTCGACCTCGCCTGATTCCTCATGCTTTCCCCTATACTCGATACTCCAAACTCTATACTCTCGAATTATGAGCTCCCCCCACATCCCGCAGAAGTCCCCGATCCCCGTCCTCGTCGAAGCCGGCAAGACTTACTACTGGTGCTCGTGCGGACACAGCAAGAACCAGCCTTTCTGCGATGGCGCCCACAAGGGTTCCGCTTTCACGCCCGTGCCGTATAAGGCCGAGGCGAACGGCACCATTTACTTCTGCGCCTGTAAGCACTCCAAGAAGGGTGCCCTCTGCGACGGCTCGCATAAGGCGCTCTGAAGTTAGCCCTTCCAACTCCGGTCATTTAGGCTAGCCTGCAGGGGCTATGAAAAAACTCCCCTGCATCGTCGCCCTCCTGCTCGGAGTGGCCTTCATCTACTTTGGCGTCAATTATTGGATCAATCCCCCCAAGCCCCCCGAAGGAAGTTTCATCGGTCTCATGTACAGCTCGGGCTATCTCGCCTTGATCAAGGTTCTGGAAATCGTCGGCGGAGCGCTCCTGATCTTCCCTCGCACGCGTGCCTGGGGCCTGGTCCTCATCGGCGCGATCCTGTTCAATATCGTCTGCGTCCATCAGTTCTTCTTCGGTGGACTCAAGGACTGGAAGGTCATCTCCCTCGTCGTCGCCGGCCTCTACCTCGCGTGGGTCGGCCGCAAGGGCTTCTGCTGCCTGGCCTGCTGCGGCTCCGGCGAATGCCTCGGTACCTGCGGTTGCTGCAACAAGGAAGGTTCCTGTGGTACCGGTGAGAAGAAGTCCGGCGGCTGCTGCGGCAACTAAGCCCTCCTGCCATTCCGAATCAGCCCCCGACCTCGGGGGCTTTTTTGTGCCTACGATGCAGGCGTTTCAGGTGGCGGGTGGCAGCCCCGGGTGGCAGGTGACAGTAGGGGGCGCACAAGGGGAAACCGGAGACCGGAATTAATGCTTCGGTCATATGCCCGCAGCCAACTATCCGGTTTCCGGTCTCCCGTGTATTTCTGCAGCTTTCCCGCCACCCGTCACCCGGGGCCGCCACCTGCCACCCGTATCGATTTGCCCGACTCTTTATTTAACGACTTTCACAATCTCCTCGGCGATCGCGGCCATCCCGCGATCACCAGGATGATGGGCCACGCCGGCGTGCTTATAGGGCCGCTCGGAGCGGGCGTAGTTCTTTTCGTCCTTAGACAAGGCGCTGATGTCGACGAACGTGCCGCCGACGGTTTCGCAGGCCTGGCGCATGGCGGTGTCCTTGGCGGTGTTCGCCCAGAAGCTGCTACGGACGATGATCTGCGCCTTGGGGTTGGACCGGAGCGTCTTCAGCAGGGCGGTGACCTGTTCCTGATACTTGGCCTGGGCTTCCGGAGTCTTCAGCGCGGCGACGTTCTCGCCGATGCACAGGATGATGAGGTCGGCCTTGAAGGCGGCGGCATCGGCGAACTTGCCGGCGATATCGTAGCCGACATGGGCGCGTTCGAAATCGGCGACGTTCTTGATCATGATGACCGGTGTCGTGCCTTGCTTGGTAGCGAGCGCCTTGGTCACGACGTGGACGTAATCCTTGTCCAGTGACGTCGCCGCCATGCCCCAGTTGCCATGCCAGTCGATGTCAGCCTTGGGTCCGTGGCTGGTAAGGCTATTACCGACGAAGAGGATCCTCTGCGGCTGCGCCTGCGCTGAAGCCGTCGTGGACAAACTGATGATGCCGATGACGGCGAGGAGAATGCGAAGCATGGGGTAGGGGTAGGGGCAGGAGTAGGGGTAGTCAAAATTAACCCCGCCCCGCCACCCGAAGTGATGGCTTGGAATCAGACAACTGGCCCCAGCCCTGGCCCTGGCCCAAGCCCAGCCTCGTCTTCACCTTTGCACTTTTGCACCGCCTTTCCCCGGGCATCTAGTTACGCCCCGTGTCCACGTGTCAACGTGCCCACGTGCCCCCTGCGCGACTCCGTCGCGCCTTACTTCCCGACGGCCGGCTGCGGCATTTCCTTCGCCTTGGCGGCCCCGATGGCCACGATCTTCTCGATCATGGCGTAAAGTTTGACGGTGTCCCACTTGGCGGTGAGGGTGACCTGATTGCCGGTAGCTTCGACGGGCTGGATGCCGGCGAGGAAGTCACCCGCGAGGGCCTTCATTTCCTTTTCTTCGGGGGTCTCGGGCTTGGAAGGGTCGCCGGCGAGCATCATCGGAGCCATGGCCAGCATGCCTTGGGCCTGCATGGCAAGCGGGGCGGCCTTTTCCTTCGAGGTGAAGGTGGTGCTGATCTTCATGACCTGGTCCGAGCCTTTCTCGCCCATGGCGAAGAGACCGCTGACGAAGCCGCTCTGGGCGAGCTCAGGGGTGGCCGGGAACTTGGCGGCGTTGACGGAGACGATGGCGTAGGCGCGTCCGGTGGCGGCGAGGGCAGAACGCTGGGCTGAGGGAAGGGCGTAGGAGGCGCCTTGTCCCTTGAGCAGGCCGATGATGCGAGCGGCTTCCTTGGTCTGGGCGATCACCATCGTGTCGTTGTCGACGTCGAAGACGCCGAACTCTTCGGTCGCGCCGCCGGCTTCGCCGGGCGGCGTGGGGAAACTATTAGCGGCCTGGGCGAGTTCGTCGCTGAGCGAAGCGATCAGTTCCTGGATCTTCCAGCCTTTGACGGCGCCGGCCTGCAGGCTCGGCACATTCTTGGCCTTGGCGTGCGCGGCCAGCTTGGCGCTGTCGTGGCGGGCACGGACGATGAGGCCGCCGGTGAAGGAGCCGTCCTTGGTCATGGAGAAACCGCCCGCATAACGATTGTCAGGCGACTCGAGGTCGAGGCCGGTGGCCTTGACGATGGCCGCCTGCATGGCCTTGCTGTCCTGCCCGCTCTTATCGAGGTCGGCGACGAGCTTCTCGATGCGCGCCTTGAAGGCCTTGGCCTCGGGCGAGTCGCTGATCTTCAGGCCGCGTGAGCTGGCCGTCGCGAAGGTGACCGCGTAGTCGGCGGGGACGCCCTTGAAGTCGAAATCCTGGGCCGGCAGGAGGGTGGCGGTCAGGAGCAGGGCGAGGGTGGAGAGGAATCGCATGGGCGGAATAAATCCCATGGCCTAGGCCTCGGTCAATCCCCACCTGCAGTGATAAGGTATAGAAAATACCGATTGTTATATAACGAGGGGGTAGAAGGCGGCTTTCGCCGCCCGAAGCGACTCATGTCTCAAAGGGAAACCGGCGACCCGGTGAATCATTCTCAGGTCCCGGGTCTCGGCCGTCAGGTCCCAGGTTCGGGTGTTCGGCATCAGGTGCTGGTTCAGGACCCGCACCCGTACCCGAGTCCGATAACCCGTACCCGAGTCCTGATCACCTGAGACCCGAGACCCGAAAGTGTATCCCTGCCTCGCAGCATCGGGTAGGGTCGAGCGCCCTCGCTCAACCGCGGCTGATCAAGGGTGATCAGCCCTACCTCGAGACAGCTATGTCGTGACGCGGTCCCGACCCTACCCTCTGTCTTTCTGATCAACCGAGCCTCTGGGCCTCCGGGCCTCAAGTTTGCCCGTGTCCCCGTGTCACCTTGTCCACGTGTCCCCCGCGTGGCCTTCCGGCCACGCTCACTTCTTCTTCCCCTTTGCCGGAGGCGCCGCCTTCAGCGGGTATTCCTTGAGGAGTTCGTCGGCCATGTAGAAGTTGGCGCGGTCCTTGGTGGCTTCGCGGACCTTCTTGACGGTGGCCGGCGAGACGAGCTTGCCGTTGTTGCCGAAGGAGAGACGGACGTAGCTGAGCACGGCCGCGGCTTCGTCGTCATTGAGCAGGCCGCCGAAGCCCATCATGGGCGGCACGCCCTTGGTCGGGTCGAAGTCCTTGCCGTTGACCTTGATCGGACCCCAGATGCCCTTGAGCAGAATCTTGGTCAGGCGTTCATCGTCGTCGATCCAGTTGCTCTTCGCGAGCGGAGGATAGATGTTCGGGATGCCGTTGCCGTCCGCCTGGTGGCAGGTGGCGCAATGGGCGTCGCGGAAGTAGATCTCGCGGCCGAGCTTGAAGACCTTCTCTTCGGCGGCGGTGAGTTTGCGCGCGGGCTTGGAGTTGGTGCCGGCTTCGGCGACGGGCTGGCCGATCTTGAGCTTGCCGCTGAAGTAGTCCGCGGCGGCCGGATTACCTTCGAGGTTCAGCTGGCCGGCGGTCTTGAGGGCGTCGACATCGTCCTTGAGCGTATAGGTCAGGGCGTAGTGCAGGACGGCGCCGACCCAGCGGTCGACGGGCTGCTTGAACGCTTCCACGGCGAGCTTGGCGCCGTCGGCGTTGTCGAGCCACGTGGCAGCGACGACGGCGGTCAGGCGCACGCGGGCATTCTCGTCGCGGATAGCCTGATTGAGCAGGGCGACGTGGTTCGGGAGCTGCCAGAAGGAGTGGCGGATGACGTCCACGGCGGCGGCGCGGGCTTCCGGCTGCTTGGCTTTGAGGAGCTGGGCGATGAGCTCGGCGTCCGGCTGGTTCTGCGCCCAGGTGGCCCAGAGGGCTTCGCAGAGGTGGTGCTCATAGGCCGGATCCTTTTGATCGAGCTTGGCGGCCCAGGCCTTCACGGCGGGGAGCACTTCGCTCGGAGCGTGGCCGCGGAGTTCGCGACGGGTGCGGTAGCGGGTGCGGTATTCAGGCTCCTTGAGGTTCTCGAGGAGTTCGGCGACGGAGGCGCCGGCGACCTTGGCGGGCTTCACGAGCGGGCGCTCGGGGTAGGTGATGCGGTAGATGCGGCCATGCTCGCGGTCGCGGTTCGGATCGCGCGCGTTGTGCTGCATGTGGCCGATCAGCGGGTTGTGCCAGTCGATGAAGTAGAGCGAGCCGTCCGGGGCGAACTCGAGGTCGACCGGGCGGAAGTTGCCGTCGGTCGAGGTGAGGAGGTCGCCGTTGGCCTTGCCGGTGAAGCCGGCGCCGTCGTCGGCTTTCTTGCCGAAGCTGATGCCAAGGAAGCCGATGGTGTTGCAGATCATGAAGTCGCCTTGCTGCGCTTCAGGGAAGTGACGCGAAGAGACGAACTCGGCGCCCGACGTCGGGCGGGAGCGCTTGGGGACGAACTGCTCGACCTTGATCTGCTCGATGCCGTAGGGGACCTTGGCCGAGAGGGGGACGGCCCACCAGTTCTCGCCCGAAGAGGCGTCGGAGAGGAACGGTTGTTCCCAGTAGTCGAAGGAGAAGCCCCACGGATTGGAGACGTCGACCTGCACGCGCTCGAGGCGGTAGGACTTCGGGTCGAAGCGCCAAGCGCCGCCGTCATTGCAACGACGCGGGCCGTAAGGAGTTTCGACCTGGCTGTGGAGGAAGCGGCCTTCGAGCAGGTAGAAGGCGCCAGAGGCGTCGGCGCAATAGGCCGAGATGGCGTGGTGCGAGTCGTGGGAATCAAAGCCGTGCAGGATCAGCTCCGTGCGGTCGGCCTTGCCGTCCTTGTCGTCGTCGACGAGCAGGGCGAGGTTCGGCTCCTGCGAGACGTAGACGCCTTCGGGGGCGATCTCGAAGCCGATCGGGATGTGGAGCTTATCCGCGAAGACGGACTGCTTGTCGGCTTTGCCGTCGCCGTCGGTGTCCTCGAGGATCAGGAGCTTGTCGTCTGGCAGCGCGTCGCCCGGACGGTAGTGCGGGTAGGTCGGGGTCGTGGCGACCCAGAGGCGGCCCTTGGCGTCGAAAGACATCTGCACCGGCTTCTTGAGGTCCGGGAACTTCTCTTCGGAGGCGAAGAGGGAGACCTTGTAGCCGGGCAGGAGCTTCATCTTCTCGATGGCGGCTTCGCCGGAAAGGAATTCCGTGGGGTTGCCGTTCTTCTCGCTGGGCTTGAAGTTCGTCGGCACGGGCGGGAGGACCAGGGTCTTGGAGTCATCGACGGCGAGGTCGGTCTTCTTGCCTTGGGCGACGTCGTGGATGAGCGTGTCGCGGATGACGGTCATCTGGCGGCTCTTGAAGACTTCGTCGGGATAGTTCTGCGGGCCGAAGGGGTTGTAGCGCTGGCCGTGGGTGTGGACTCCGTTGAGGATCGAGTAGTCGGTATTCCACATGTAGTCCTTCAGCTTCACCGCGCCGTTCAGGAGGGTTTCATCGGCCTTGGAGGCGCGCGCCGTGGCGCCGTAGAGTCCGTCGGCGAGGAGCTTGGCGATCTCGCGGTAACCGAAGTCGGTCGGGGCGAAGCCATTGACCGTGTAGGGCGACTTAGCCTTGCCGTAGGCGGCGAGGGTGGGGTGGAAGAGGTCGACGTAGGTGATGCCATGCTTCTTCGCGACGCGCTCCATGGCGGCGGCGTAGAGCTCGAGGTTGGCGTTTTCCTTGGCGCCGTTCGGCAGATCACGCGTGGCGGACAGATTCTCGAAGGCGATGGGGGAGACGAGCACGAGGCGCGGCGCGGTCTTGCCGTTGTAGGCTTTGGTCAGGGAGTGGACGACGAAGGCGTCGACTTCGGCTTCGTAGTTGGCGGCGCGGCCGGGGCCGTCGAAGGATTCGTTATAACCGAAGAAGGCGACGACGGTGTCGGCCTTCAGATGAAAGAGCCACTGGTCCGGGGTGGAGAAGAAGCCTTTACCGTTATGCTGGGCGTACTCGGGGTGAAACTTGTCGGCGCCTGGGAAGGCCCACTGGCTGGCGCGCGCCGGGTGCGGACGGAAGGCCGGGGTGTCGCCCGAGCGGCCCATATTGCGCACGAGGAGCTGCTGCTGCGGAAAGCGGAGATGGAGCTCGGTCTCGAGGCGACCGTAATAGGTGTCGCGCTCGGCGAAGCCGTTACCGATGAAGACCACGCGTTCGCCGGCGGCGGGCGGGGCGACCTGCTGGCTGCGCTGGGTCGTGGCGGCCGGCGGATTCTCGGCCGGAGCGTGCGGCGTCGGTGAACCCTTGCTGTTGTCCGGCCAGTTGGCCGCGTTGGCCTTGGCTTCCTTGGTCTTGAGTTTGCTGTGATCCGTGACCGGCTTGTCGGCGGCGATCAGGCCGGCGGCGAGGAAGGCGAGGAAGAGGCGGGCGCAGGACTTCATGAGAGGGGAGTTCTGGCATATTTATAGGCCAGATTTCAGATTATCCAGCCCGACTTATCGTCCGGTCGGCCCCGATTTCCCTCATAAAGGGCCCCGACTTACTCTTTCCAGGTCGCCTTGAGGGAGGCCCAGACCTTGCCGATCAGGAATACGCAGCCCGCCAGCACGACCACATGGCCGACGGTCCAATACCATAGAACCTTCGGGTCAGCCGCATGGAGCAGACCATAGACGCACATCGCGCCGGCGGCCGACAAGAACAGCAGGCGCACGCCAAGCAGGAAAAGCATCATCGTCTTCATGCCGCCAAGTTGGTCGGGCGATATCGCTGCGTCAAGGATGGCTCACTTACGCATAGGTGGCTTCGCTCAAAGGGAGACCGGAGACCGGAATGTTAGCTGCGGGCATGATTCATTCTCGGGTCCCAGGTCTCGGCCTTCAGGTCGCGGGTTCAGGTGTTCAGCATCAGGTACAGGTTCAGGACCCGTACCCGCACCCGAACCTGAAGACCCGAACCCGATACCCGACTGCTGAGACCTGAGACCCGAAGATGTGTGCCACAGCCAACTATCCGGTCTCCCTATGCTGCCCCCTTTGAGTTCTGCTCTCCCTATACTCAATACTCCATACTCGATACTCGCTCATTCACCTTGCCCACGTGCCCCCTCGCGGCGTTACGCCGTGCTCACTTCAGCGTCAAAGTCACGCGTCGCAGATCCATCACGCTCTTACCGCGGACTTCCGGGGCGCGGAGCTTGAGTTCGCCTTTGCCAGGCTCGAGTCGGACTTCGCCGAGGGTCATGGTGCGGAAGTCGCGCATGGTGGACTCGCCGTGCGGACGGGGCAGGGTGTCCTGCTCGGGCTTGAGCGGGCTGTCGAAGGCTTCGGTGATCTTGCCTTTGAGCAGGGTGCCCTCGAAGGAGAATTCCAACGGGGTGCCGACGGCTTCGGCCGGGCAGGCGTAATCCAACGTGACGATGTAAGTGCCGGCGGTGACGACCTCGACGTTCCAGACGGCGGCGTCCTCGGGCTTGGTCCAGTTCACGAAATAGGAAGAGTTCGGCGCCGCGGCGCTGCGTCGCATCTGGCCGCGCGGTTCGCCATCGCGAGCCGGCAGCATGGTCGTCGGGAACTCGCGGTAGCCGACGTGGATCGGACGCGGGTCAACGGCGTTGCCGGGTCCGTTGGCGCCCTTGCCCTTACCTTTGCCACCCACGGGTGCGGCGATGCCCATTTCCTTGCGCCACGCCGCGACCGCGGCGATGAGCTCATGGGCGAGCTCAGGCTGCTTGGCCTGGATCGGGGTGGTCTGGCCGGGGTCGGCGACCATGTCGAAGAGATTGCCCGCACCATCCAGACGATGGGTCTGCGTGCGCACGCTGACGTTATTACCCCAGGTATTGAAAATCTGCCGCGGAGCCCAGTCGGCGTCCAGGCCGGTCTTGAGCAAGGGCGAGAGGTCGCGGCCGTCGCGCGGGCGGTCGCCGACGCGCTTCACGCCAGCCAAAGCTTCGAGCGTTGACGCGAGATCGATGGCGCCGGCGATGGGCTTCACCTGCGTGCCGGCGGCGATTTTGCCGGGCCAACGGATGAAAAGCGGAGAGCGGACGCCGCCTTCGTCGGTGGTCGCCTTGGTGCCTTTCATGCCCCCGGTCCAGCGATGGCCGTTCGGGCCGTTGTCCGAGAAGTAGACGACGATGGTGTCTTCCTCGAGGTTGAGTTCCTTGAGCTTGGCGAGGATGCGTCCGACGTTGCGGTCCTGGTTCTCGACCATGGCCAAGGCGCAGCGGGTCTCATCAGGCTTCTCGGCTTGGGCGTTCGTCGCGGTCTGGCTGAGGGGCTTCTCCTTGAAGCGCGCCCAGTCCGAGGCGGGCGCCGACCACGGCGAATGCGGCGTGGTGAAAGGCACGAAACACAGGAAGGGCTTGGACTGATTGCGCTCGATGAACTGCAGGGCTTTGTCGGTGAGGACGTCCACGATGTAGCCCTTCGACGTCTTCATGACGCCGTTGTGCTCGAGCGGCGCGTCGAAGTATTCGCCCCAATGACCGGAGGTGTAACCCCAGAAGGTATCGAAGCCGCGGGCGAGCGGGTGATACGGCCATTGGCTGCCGTTATGCCATTTGCCGAAGAGTCCGGTGACATACCCGGCGCGCTTGAAGGAGTCTGCCACGGTCTTCTCGTCGGGGTTCATGCGCTCCTGTCCGGTGGAGACGCCATAGACGCCGAGTCGGCGATGATAACGTCCGGTCAGGAACTCCGAGCGGGTCGGGGCGCAGACGGGCTGGACGAAGAAGCGATCGAAGTGCGCGCCGGCCTTGGCGATGCCGTCGATGTGCGGCGTGGCGACCTGGCGGTTACCGTTGAAGGAATAGTCGCCCCAGCCGGCATCGTCGGCGAGGAGGACGACCACGTTCGGCGCCTTGGCCGACGCGAGGGCGGCCGTCAGGAGCAGTCCGCCGAAGAGAGCGAGGTGGCGCATGGCTTACTTCTGGGCGGGGAGGTAGCCCAGCGAGACGAGGAAGGCGTCGGCGGCCGCCAAGGTCTCGGCATATTTCGACTTATTGAAGAAGCTGTGCTTCTCGCCCGCGTAGCCGACGAGTTCGCAGCGGTTACCGGCGGCCTTCATGACTTCGGTGAATTTCTCGACGGTCGAATAAGGCACGGTGGTGTCGGCCGTACCATGGAAGATGATCGTGGGCGGCGTGCCTTTCTTCACATGGTGGATCGGCGAGATCTCCGTCGGCTCGCAGCCGAACCGGGCCTTGTCGAGGCCGGCGCCGAAGCCCTTGAGGTCAAGGCCAGGGAAGGGCGCCATCACGGTGCCGGGGTTGAAGAGCACGAGGGCGTTGGGCAGGCAGCTGACCGACTTGTCATCCCTGGCGTCGTCGAGGCCGGGTAACGTCGCGACCGAGGCGGCGAGATGGCCGCCGGCCGAACCGCCGCCGACGGCGATGCGCTCCGGGTCAATGCCCAGGCGCGCGGCATTCGCGCGCACCCAGCGGACGCAGGCCTTGGCGTCGGAGACGCAGTCGGCCGGCTTGGCGTCCTGCCGGGTCTTCACCCGATAATCCGCGACGATCGCGACCATCCCGCGCGCGGCGAGGTGGCGGCTCTGGGGTTCGAACTGGGTGGGCGAGCCGCCCGTCCAGCCGCCGCCGAAGAAGAACACGATCGCGGGCAGAGGGCGCTCCGTCATCTTCTGGCGGGAATCGAAGATCCAGACCTTGAGCTCGGTGTCGCCGACCTTGCGGTAGGTCTCGGACTTCGTTCCCTCGATCGTCGGCGGATAACCCTCAGCTTTCTTCTTGGCGGTTTTCTCCTGGGCGCCCGCGGTCAGCGCGACGAACAGGGAGAGGAAGGCGAGGGCGAGGCGCATGGGGTTAGGCCCAAGATGACGGAAATCTGATGGGGATAAAGGATAGATGCGGCCAGCCCTAGCCCTAGCCCTAGCCCTAAATCAGGATCTCCTTGATCACCTTGCTGGGTTCGACCCCGGTGAGCTTGGCGTCGAGTCCCTGGAACTTGAACGTGAAGGCCTCGGGCTGGACGCCGAGCTGGTGCAACATGGTGGCATGCAGGTCGTGGACGGTGCAGACCTTGTCGACGGCGGCGTAACCGAGCTCGTCCGTCGCGCCATGGGTCAGGCCGCCCTGCACGCCGGCGCCGGCGAGCCACATGGACATGGCCTTGTTGTGGTGGTCGCGCCCGACCGGTCCCTTGTCGCCCTGCTTCATCGGCGTACGCCCGAATTCGCCGCTCCAGACGATCAGGGTGTCCTCGAACATCCCGCGCCGCTTGAGGTCAGTGATGAGGGCCATGCAGGCCCGGTCCACTTCCTTGGCGCGAAGAGGGAGTTCCTCCCTCAGGAGGCTGTGGTGATCCCAGTCCCGGTGGTAGAGCTGGATGAAGCGGCTGCCGCGTTCGGCGAGCCGGCGCGCGAGCAGGCAGTTGGCGGCGAACGAACCGTCGCCAGGTTCGCAGCCATACAGCGCGAGGGTCTGTGCCGACTCGCCCGAGACGTCCATGAGGCCGGGCACGCTGGCCTGCATCTTGAACGCCATCTCATATTGGGCGATGCGCGTCCCCACTTCGGCGTCGTTCACCGCGCCGCCGCGGAGTTGGTTCAGCGCATTGATCGCCGCGACGTCGCTGCCTTGGGCCTCGCGCGAGACGCCGGGCGGGTTGTTGAGGTAGAGGACGGGGTCTCCTTTGGAACGGAGCTGCACGCCCTGGTGCTTGGAGGGGAGGAAGCCGCTGCTCCATTGGCGCGCGGCGATGGGCTGCGGCGAGCGTCCCTTGCCGGTGGAGACGAGGACGACGAAGCCGGGGAGGTCTTCGGCTTCGGAGCCGAGTCCATAGGTGACCCAGGAGCCCATGCTCGGCCGCCCCGCGATCTGCGAGCCGGTGTTCATGAACATGTGCGCGGGGTCGTGGTTGATGGCATCCGTCGTCATCGAGCGGATGACGCAGATGTCGTCGGCCACGGAACCGATGTGCGGCAGAAGTTCGGAGAGCTCGGTGCCGTTCTTGCCGTGCCGGGCGAACTTGAACTGCGGTCCCTGGCAGATGAGTTTCTGGCCTTGGAGCTGGGCGAGCTGCTGGCCCTTGGTGAAGCTCTCCGGCATGCCCTTGCCGTCCATCTCGGCGAGTCTGGGCTTATGGTCGAAGAGCTCGAGCTGCGAGGGGCCTCCGGCCATGGTCAGCCAGATGACGCGCTTGGCCTTCTGGGGCAGGGGGAGTTTCGAGAGCACGCCCGGCGCAGCGGCGACTCCGGTGCGGCCGAGGAGCGACGCTAGCGCGACGGCGCCGAGGCCACGCCCGGTGTTGCCGATGAAGGCTCGGCGGTGGAGCTGGCTCAGGCCGGGGAACATCAGGCGACGATCTCTTTGATGACTTTGCTGGGTTCGACGCCGGTGAGCTTGGCGTCGAGGCCCTGGAACTTGATGGTGAAGGCTTCGTGGTTGATGCCGAGCTGGTGCAGCATGGTCGCGTGCAGGTCGTGCACGGTGGTGACCTTGTCGACGGCCGCGTAGCCGAGCTCGTCGGTCTGGCCGTGGACGATCCCGCCCTTGATGCCGCCGCCGGCCATCCAGACGGTCATAGCCTTATTGTGGTGGTCGCGGCCGCTGCCGCCCTGCGACATCGGGGTGCGCCCGAATTCGCCGGCCCAGACGATCAGGGTGTCCTCCAGCATCCCGCGCTGTTTGAGGTCGGTGATGAGCGCCATGCAGGCGCGGTCGATCTCGGCGGCCTTAAGCGCGACGCCGTCCTTGACGCCGCCATGGTGGTCCCAGTCCTTATGGTAGAGCTGGATGAAACGCACGCCGCGTTCGGCGAGCCGGCGCGCGAGCAGGCAATTGGCGGCGAAGGAGCCGTCCCCCGGCACGCAGCCGTAAAGGGCCAGGGTCTTGGGGTCTTCCGCGGAGACGTCCATGAGCTTGGGCACGCTGGCCTGCATCTTGAACGCCATCTCATACTGGGCGACGCGCGTGGCGACCTCGGGGTCGGCCACGACCTGGTCGCGCCGAAGGTTCAGCGCGGCGATGGCGTCGATGTCGCCGCCCTGGGACTCGCGCGAGACGCCAGGCGGGTTGGTGAGATAGAGCACGGGGTCTCCTTTGGAGCGGAGCTGGACGCCTTGGTGCTTGGACGGCAGGAAGCCGCTGCTCCACTGGCGCGCGGCGATGGGCTGGTTCTGGCCGCCTTTGCCCAAGGAGGTCAGGACGACGAAGCCGGGCAGCTCTTCGGATTCGACGCCGAGCCCGTAGGTGACCCAGGAACCCATGCTCGGCCGGCCCGCGATCTGCGAGCCGGTGTTCATGAACATGTGCGCGGGGTCATGGTTGATGGCGTCCGTCGTCATCGAGCGAATCAGGCAGATGTCGTCGATGACGGAGCCGATCTGGGGGAAGAGCTCGCAGATCTCGGTCTGGTTACGTCCGAACTTGGCGAACTTATGCTGCGGCCCGAAGCACGTGAGCTTCTGGCCCTGGAGCTGCGCGAGCTGCTGGCCCTTGGTGAAGCTTTCAGGCATCGGCTGGCCGTGCATCTCGGCGAGCTTGGGCTTGGGGTCGAAGGTCTCGAGGTGGGAGGGGCCGCCGGCCATGCTGAGCCAGATGACCCGTTTGGCCTTCTGGGGCAGGGGAAGTTTCGTGAGCACGCCCGGCGCGGCGACCAGGCCGGGGGCGAGCAGCGAGCTGAGCGCGAGGCCGCCCACGCCTTGAGCGGTCCGGCCGAGGAAGGCCCGGCGGGTGAGCGCGGCTTGGAATTCGGAAGGGGACATCAGTCGCGGGTCAGGGTTTCGTGGAGGTTGAGGATCACGCGGGTGACGTGCGTCCAGGCGGCGAGCTCGGCGGGGTCGGCCTGCGCCGGTGGCGGCGTGAGACCGACCTTCAGGAGTTCCTTGGCGGCGGCGGGATCCGCGCGGTAGGCGGCGCGGCGCTCGGTGAGCACCTTGCGCAACGTGCCGAGTTCCTGGGCGTCCGGCCGGCGTTGGAGGGCGCGGCGCCAAGCCCAGGTCAGGCGAGCCTCGTCGTCGCCGTTCTCGGCGAGCACGCGGGCGGCGAAGGCGCGCGAGGCTTCGACGTAGGTCGGGTCGTTGAGCATCACGAGGGCCTGCTGCGGGATGTTGGAGCGCGTGCGGTCGGTGCAGGATTCCTCACGGCTGGGAGCATCGAACGCCAGCATGCTCGGATGAAGGAAGCTCCGTTGCCACCAGACGTAGAGTCCGCGGCGATATTGCGACTCGTCCTTGTCGGCCGCATAGTCACGCACGGGGAAGTTGAGGTTCTCCCAGTAGCGGTCGGGCTGATAGGGCTTCACGCTCGGTCCGCCGATCTTCGGCACGAGCAATCCGGCGATGGCGAGGGCGTTGTCGCGCACGAGCTCGGCGTCGAGGCGATAAGGGCTCTGGCGGGCGAGTTCGCGGTTATAAGGATCGGCGGCGACCTGCGCCGGCGTGGCCACGGAGCTGCGTTTGTAAGCGTCGCACGTCACGATGAGGTGGACCATGTGCTTCAGGTCCCACTTCGAATCCATGAATTCGACCGCGAGCCAGTCGAGGAGCGCCTGATTGGGCGGGAGTTCTCCCTGCGCGCCGAGGTCGCCCGGGTTCTTGCTCAGGGCGGTGCCGAAGAACTGCATCCAGAGGCGGTTCATCACCACGCGGGCGGTCAGCGGATTCTCGCGGGAGACGAGCCACTTGGCGAGGTCGAGGCGATCGGGGGTCCGGCCTTCGTATTTAGGCTGAGGCAGGTAGTGGGGCAGGGCGGCCTTCACGATCTCGCCGGATTCGTCCATCCAGTTGCCGCGCGGCAGGATCCGGACCGTACGGACGACGGCGGCCTTGGTGGTGACGAGCGACTTCGGGACGGCGGCCCGGAAGGCGTCGTGCTCTTTCTGGGTCTTGGCGACGGCGTCCCGTTCAGCCTTCAGCGCTTCGGGATGGAGCGAAAGGTAGTAATCGCGGACGATGACCTGCTCGGGCTTGGTGCGCTGGGCGGCCGGCTTCTTCAGGATCGGCGCGGCCTGGGCGGCGAGCTTGGCGTCGGGGTCCTTGCGCTTGGCCTTGGCTTTGGTCTTCTTGGCCGCCGGGGCGGGCTTGGTTTCTTCGGTCAGTTCCTGCTCCCAGGCGAAGATCGCGGAGACGAGCGTCGGGGTCGCGGCTTCGAAGGTCTTCTTGGCCTGCGCGACTTCGGCGGCGAGCGCGGCGAGACTTCGCTCCTGTTCCGGGGAGGCGATCAGCATGCCTTCCTCGCGCCGGCCGATGTCAGGTTCGTGGATGTCGGCGAAGAACGCGCCGAGGGTGAAGAAATCGCGCTGGGTGAAGGGGTCGAACTTGTGGTCATGGCACTGGGCGCAGCCGGTGGTCTGGCCGAGCCAGGCGGCCCCGACCGCCCGGACGCGGTCGTTGAGCATACGCTGCTGGTAATCCTTGGCTTGCGCCCCGCCTTCCTCGGTCGTCAGCAGCAGTCGGTTGAAGCCCGAACCGATCCGGGCCTCGCGGTCGGCGTCCGGCAGCAGGTCGCCCGCGATCTGTTCGAGGGTGAAGCGGTCGAAGGGTTTGTTCTGGTTGAAACTGCGGATGACGTAGTCGCGGTAGGGCCAGACATTGCGCGGGGTATCGCTATGGTAGCCGATGGTGTCGGCGTAGCGGACCACATCCAGCCAGCCGATGGCCATGCGCTCGCCGTAGTGAGGCGAGGCCAGCAGGCGGTCGACGAGCTTCGCGTAGGCGTCCGGCGACTTATCTTGGACGAAGGCTTCGACTTCCTCCGGGGTCGGCGGCAGGCCGAGCAGGTCGGCATGGAGGCGACGCGCGAGCGTCCGACGGTCGGCTTCGTCGGTCGGCGCGAGGCCCTTCGCTTTGAGGCGCGCTTCGACGAGCGTGTCGATGGCCTTGACCGGGGACGGCACGGACGCTTTGACCGGCGCCTCATAGGCCCAATGGTTCTGATACTTCGCTCCTTCGGCGACCCAACGCTTGAGGAGCTCCTTCTGTTCCGGAGTCAGCTTCTTGTGCGATTCGGGCGGAGGCATGATCTCTTCCGGATCGGTCAGGAACAGCCGCTTCACCAGTTCGCTCGCCGCGGCGTCGCCGGGGACGAAGGCCTCCTTCTTCAGCGCGTCCTCCCGGATGTCCAGGCGCAGCTTGGCCTTGCGGTGGCTCGCGTCGTTGCCGTGGCAATAGAAGCAGTTGTCCGAGAGGATCGGCCGGATGTCGCGGTTGAATTCGACGGGTTCGACGGCGGACGCCGACGAGGCGGCCAGACAGAGGAAGGCGAGGGCGAGGCGGACGCTCATGGGGTTACCCGAGCATTAGAGGACCGGACGGCCCGAGGCAAGGAGGGGAAGGGGGATGTTACGGAATGGAGGCCTGCGTTGAGGGCTGAATGGATGACTGCGTCGATGGCGGAGGACTGAATCGATGGCAGAATCGGAAACCCGCCACCTGAGCCCTGGGGCCGCCACCTGCCACCCGAAACGATGCATCCATTCAAAGGGAAACCGGGAACCGGAAATAATGCAGCGGTCATATGCCCCAGCCAACCATCCGGTTTCCCCATGGTGCCCCCTTTGAGTCCCGCTCACTCCCGCCAGCCTCTCAACTAACTTCGGCGCCTCAGCGTCCAAACGGTCCCTGTTCCTGCGTGACCTTGCCGAGCGTGGCCTCTTCGGCTTCCAACCGCTTGAGTCGCTTGATGTAGAGGACGAGTCCGACGAACAAAAGGATATCGATTCCCAGCATGATCATGCCGGTCTGGGTCGCGTTGGGTCCGAGGTCGAAGGTGAGCGGACCGAAGATCTTGCGCCAGAAGCTCGGCCGGTCGGGCTCGATGGATTCGACGAATCCGCCGATGAGGTAAAACGAGCCCGTCGAGTAGGCGAGAATCGGGGGCAGTAGCTTCGCGGGCTTCATGCGGGGATTACTTCTTGAAGGCGGGATTTTCTTTGTCTCCGCCGCTAAGGACGAAGGCGACGAGGTCGAGGACTTCTTCCTGCGTGAGCATGCTCAGGAGCATGGGCGGCATGGGCGAGACCTTGGAGACTTCGATGCTCTTGACCTGCTTACGGTCGAAGCCGACGCGCTGGTCAGGATCGGAGAGGTCGGTGTTGATCTGCACGGTGTCGCCGTTGAGGTTCACGATGACGCCGGTGACGGTGGTGCCGTCCTGCTTGGTCACGACGACGGGGGCGAACTGCTCGTTGATCTCCTTGCTGGGGTTGATGATCTGGTCGAGAAGGTCGTGCGGGCTGTAGCGGCCGCCGGCGCCGGTGAGGTCCGGGCCGTTCATGCCGCCGGCATTGCCGTAACGGTGGCAGGCGAAGCAGGCGGCGGCGCCGAACATCTTGCGACCGTTCTCGTAGT
>CANKZO010000024.1 GCA_947488485.1 Opitutia bacterium
AGACAAGGCGTCGGACCACCAAGGCGTCGTCGCCGAAGATCAGCTCATGTCTGCGCATGATCATCCGCAGAGGGAAGTAGACCACCGCGGCGGAGGGCAGCAGGGAGATGACGGCGGCGTAAAGAAACGGCTGGCCCGTGCGGTCGACCAGTTCGAAGGTCATGACGAAACTCATCACCACGCCCACCAGCATCAAGCCCCCGAGCAGCAACCAGTTGCCGGTGCCGATGACGTCCGAACGCAGCGACCATCCGTCGGCGCGCGGCTCCTGCCCAGGCAAGGGTTTGACTAATTCGGCGTGGTGTCCTGGCAGGATACGCAGGCCCTTCGTGGCGACGGCGAGATACTCCTTCTCCGAGCGAGCGGCGCACCACTGCTCGCATTCGATCAGCTGCTCGGCCAAGGGTTTGGCGTCGGACATAGGCCGACCCTAATCGTAACCACCCGGCCGTCCAGCCAACGCTGGCTTGAACCAGAGGGCTTTCTGGCTGTCCTAGAGGCACCCCATGCGATCCCTCCTCGCCCTGCTCCTCCTGCCCTTGGCCGCCCTGGCCGACGGCGCCAAATACTCCGTCAGCTACCCAGCCTCGGATAAGCCTGGTGAACTCATCTTCGCCTCGACCTATAACCTTTGGCTCCCCGAGGGCGTGAAGACTGTCCGCGGCATCATCGTACACCAGCACGGCTGCGGCACCGGCTCGAACAAAGGCGCCGCGACCGCCGCCGACGACCTCCACTGGCAGGCGCTCGCACGTAAGTGGGATTGCGCGCTGGTCGGACCCGTGATCGGCGAGCCGGACAAGGCCAACTGCCGTATGTGGTGCGACCCGCGCAACGGCTCGGACCAGACTTACCTGCGGGCCCTCGCCGATCTCGCCAAACAGACCGGTCACCCCGAGATCGCGACCGCCCCGTGGTGCCTCTGGGGCCATAGCGGCGGCGGCTTCTGGTCCAGCATCATGCAAGCGAAATACCCTGAGCGCATCGTCGCCATCTGGTTCCGCTCCGGCACGGCCTACTCCTACTGGCAGAAGCCCGAGGACCCGACCAAGGAACGCGCGATTCCTGAAGTCGTCCTCCCGCCTGCGGCCTATGAGATCCCGATGATGGCGAACCCGGGCGCGAAGGAGAACGGCGACAAGCGTTTCAACACCGCTTGGACCGGCTCGCTCGCGATGTTCAAGGACTACCGTGCCAAGGGTGCGCCGATCGGCTTCGCCCCGGACCCCCTTACCTCGCACCAGACCGGCGATCAGCGTTACGCCTCCATCGCATTCTTCGATGCCTGCCTTGCCCTGCGCTTACCCGTGTCCGGCAACACCCTTCGCAAGATCGATCAGTCGAAAGGCTGGCTCTCTCCTCTCCTCGGCAACGAAGCCAAGCCCGCCGGCGAATACGCCGGCGACAAGGCGGAATCGAACTGGCTGCCCGATGCGGCCTTCGCCAAGGCCTGGACGGAATACGTGAAGACCGGCGCGACGAACGATACCACGCCGCCGCCCGCTCCCTTCAACATCGCGACCAAGGCCATCGCCGAAGGCGTCGAGCTTACTTGGGATGCGCACGCTGACTTCGAGAGCGGCGTCCGTCAGTTCCTCATCAAGAAGGACGGCCAGGTCGTCGGCCGCGTGCCGGAGAAGCTCACCAACCCCTTCGGTCGCCCGCTCTTCCAGGGCGTGACCTATGGCGATACTCCGACGCAACCGCTCGCGACGATGCGCTTCATCGACAAGGGCGCCAAAGCTGGTGCGAAGTATGAGGTCGTCGCGGTGAACTCCGCCGGCCTGGAGTCGAAATAAGCACCGTAATATCGGACAACAAAAAGGGCCGCCCATCGGGCGGCCCTTCGTTTTTCCTGCGACGAGGACTTACTGGCCCCAGGTGCAGGTGTTGCCGGCGTAGATGGCGCGGTTGCCGAGTTCCTGCTCGATGCGGAGGAGCTGGTTATACTTGGCGACGCGGTCGGAGCGGCAGAGGGAGCCGGTCTTGATCTGGCCGGCGTTGAGGCCGACGGCGATGTCCGCGATGGTGGCGTCTTCCGTCTCACCCGAGCGGTGCGAGATGATGGCGGAGTAGCCGGCGCGCTGGGCCATGGAGACGGCGTCGAAGGTCTCGGTGAGGGAACCGATCTGGTTCACCTTCACGAGGATCGAGTTGGCGGTCTTGCTCTTGATACCGCGGGAGAGGAACTCGGTGTTGGTGACGAAGAGGTCGTCGCCGACGAGCTGGGTGTTGGCGCCCATGGCGTCGGTGGCGAGCTTCCAGCCGGTCCAGTCAGCCTCGGAGAAGCCGTCCTCGATCGAGACGATCGGGTAGCGCTTCTGGAGGTCCTGGTAGAACTTCACCATCTCAGCCGACTTGCGCTGGGACTTGTCGGACTTGTGGAAGGTGTACTTGCCGGTCTTCTCGTCGAAGAACTCGGAAGCGGCGACGTCGAGGGCGAGGAAGACTTCCTTGCCGAGCTTGTAACCGGAGGCCTTGACGGCCGCGGCGATGGCTTCGAGGGCGGCTTCGTTGGAAGCGACCTTCGGGGCGAAACCGCCTTCGTCACCGACGGAGGTGGAGAGGCCCTGAGCCTTCAGCACCTTCTTGAGGGCGTGGAAGATCTCGGTACCCATGCGGAGGGCTTCGCTGAAGGACTTGGCGCCGGAGGGCACCACCATGAATTCCTGGATGTCGACCGGGGCGTCGGAGTGGGCGCCGCCGTTCATGATGTTCATGAGCGGGATCGGGAGCACCTTGGCGTTCGGGCCGCCGATGTAGCGGTAGAGGGGCTGGCCGAGGGCGGCCGCGGAAGCGTGGGCGGCGGCCATCGAGACGCCGAGGATGGCGTTGGCGCCGAGCTTGCTCTTGTTCTTGGTGCCATCGAGGCCGATCATCGCGGTGTCGATGCCGATCTGGTCCTGCGCGTCGTGACCGACGAGGAGGGAGGCGATTTCTTCGTTCACATTCTCGACGGCCTTGAGCACGCCCTTGCCGTTGTAGCGCTTCTTCGGGTCGATGCCCTTGGCGAAGGACTTGGCGCTCACGTCGCTGTCACGGAGTTCGTGGGCTTCGTAGGTGCCGGTCGAGGCGCCGGACGGGACGGCCGCGCGGCCGCGCACGCCGGAGGCGAGGACGACATCGACTTCGATGGTGGGGTTGCCGCGGGAGTCGAGGATCTCGCGGGCTTTGATATCAACGATTTGGGTGCTGCTCATGATGGAAAATGAAGTCTCATAGGGGTAGGGACAAGGGGCGGGGATGAGCGAGAAAAAAGGGATGCATAGCCCCGCCAGCCGACCTCCGGAAACCCGCCAAACAAGAGCCCCGGACTGGGTTTTCCAGGCCGGGGCTTCGAAGTGGTGGGGTTAGATGGACTTGAACCATCGACCTCCTGAATGTCAATCAGGCGCTCTAACCAACTGAGCTATAACCCCAAGAAAGAGGAAAGTGAACAAAGGGAGCGGACCGCCCTCTGGCAAGCCTTCAATGCACGTCCCCGAGATAGGTGGCCGAACCGTCTTTCAGGGCCTTGGCGATGACCTCTCCCAAGCCCTTGGGCGAAAGGGGGTAATCCGCCAGCCGCGCCAAGGGCAGCCACTCGAAGCCGACCTGCCGGCGGTCTCGCTCCCTGCCCTCTCCGATGGGCCCGAGGTCATCGCAGAGGCAATGGAAGACGGCTTCGACCTGATGGAAGTGGCCATGGATGCGGTGCATGGCGTGGTTCTTGCCGACGTATTCGCGAAGGTAGAGCAGGCCCTGCGGCACGACCTTGAGACCCAGTTCCTCCAGGACCTCGCGCTGGACGGTATCCCGCAAGGTCTCGCCATGATTCTGGCCGCCGCCGGGCAGGACGAGGAACTCGCCCTCTTCGGTGCGGATGCGGACCGCCAGGATCTCGTCGCCGCGCAGGATGACGGCACGGGCGGCCGTCCGGACCCCGGAGGATGCGCTGCCTGACTGGCGACGAGGAGAAGACACGAGGCCACACTACCCGGAGTGCCCGGACAGTGAAGCCGTAAAGCGTGGGCGGAAATCCGCCGGCCTTACGACAGCAGCTTCTCGTCGATCTCCTGGTTGCCGTGGACGGCCTTGACGTCGTCCAGGGCTTCGAGGGCGTCGATCAGTTCCATCACCTGCTTGGCCACGCCGGCGTCGCCGACCGGGACCGGGATGCTGGAAATGTAGGACAGCTCAGCCGACTCGGGCTTGATGGACTTCTCCTGCAGCGCCTTCGAGATGGCGTCGAAGGCCGCGATCGGGGAAAGCACCTCGAAGTGGTCGCCGTTGTTGATGACGTCTTCGGCGCCGACCTCGAGGACGAGCTCCATCAGGGCGTCTTCGCCGATCTGGGAGGCGCCGATGAGGAACTGGCCCTTCTTCTGGAAGCTGTGGGAGACCGCGCCCGTCTGGGCCATGTTGCCGCCGTTGTCGTTGAACGCCTGGCGCACTTCGGCCGCGGCGCGGTTCTTATTGTCCGTGGTGACTTCGACGATGAGGCCGACGCCGCCGGGGGCGTAGCCCTCGTAGACGATCTCTTCGTAAATGACGCCGGGGATCTCGCCGGTCCCCTTCTGGACCGCGCGCTTGATGTTGTCCGAAGGCATGTTGGAGGCGCGGGCCTTGTCCATGAGCGTGCGGAGCCGCGCATTGGATTCAGGGCTGCCGCCGCCGGCGCGCGCCGCGAGGGTGATCTCCTTCGCGAGGACGGAGAAGATCTTGCCGCGCTTGGCGTCAATGACGGCCTTATGCCGCTTCGTCGTGTGCCACTTGCTATGACCAGACATGATGGGGTGGGGGTTGGAAAATCAGCCTTTGACCTTCTTCGGCGCGGGCGCGATCACCTCGACGTCCGGCTCATCCTTGGTAAGCCAGGTCTGGAGCATCGTCAACAGGTTCTGGATCGTCATGTACAGCGTGAGGGCCGAGGCCATCGGGTAACAGATGACCGGGAACAGCAGCGTCATCATCAGGAAGATCATCTTCTGGGAGCCATCGCCAGAAGGCTGCGGGCTCATGCGCATCGAGAGCCACATGGTGATGCCCATGAGCACCGGCAGCAGGTTCACCGGGAAGCTACCCAAGTAGAAGAGCGTGTCCGGGGCGGAAAGGTCGGCGATCCAGAGGAACGAATGCAGGCGGAGTTCGACGGTGGTCTGGAAGGCCGTGTACAGGCCGAAGAAGATCGGCATCTGGATGAGGATCGGGAGGCAGCCTGCGAACGGGTTGATCTTGTTCTCAGTGTAGAGCTTCATGAGCTCCTTCTGCATCTTCTCCGGGTTGTCCTTATGCTTCTCGCGGATGTCCTGCATCGGCTTCGCGAACTTCTGCATCTTCTTCGCGGCCTTCATCTGGATCGCGGTGAGCGGCCAGGTGATGACCTTGATCAGGCAGGTCAGCAGGACGATCGCCCAACCCCAGGACCAGGCGCCGCTCCACTCGAGCAGCCAATGCACGCCGCCCAGGACGGCGAGGAGCAGCTTGCAGATGGCACCGAAGGAGATGAAGCCGAGCAGCTTCGAGAACTGGAGGACGGCGACCTGGCCGTCAGGCAGCGCGGCGACGCGCGCGTATTCCTTCGGGCCGACGAAGAACTCGCCGGCGAAGGTGCGGGAGAGGTCGGCGGCCGGGACGGGCTCCCACGAGGCGAAGGCCTGCAGGCCGCGCTTGCCGCCTTCGAAGCCGACCGGCAGGACGAGGACTTCGGTGCGGGCGCCGCGGGCGGAGGCGTCGGCCGGATGGATGATCGAGGAGAAGAACTGGTTACCAGAGGCGACCCAGAGGAGTGGCTTGGCGACGGACGCGACGGCATGGTCGGCTTGGGCCTTGTGGGCGCCGAGACCGAAGAAGCCGCTGGAATCGCTGAAGACATCAAGGCCGACGCGGGTCAGGTCGTCTCCGTCGTAGGCGAGCACCGAGAGGAACTGATTGGCGGAGTCGCCTTCGGTCGGCTGCCAGCAGCCGGTGGAGACCCAGACCGTGGCGGCGGGCTTGCCGGCAGGCGGGATGACCTTGGTGACGAAGCCCAGCGAGTAAGGTTCGGCCACTGTGCCAGCCTTGGCGGTCAGGGTGAAGGTACGCTCGATGCGGGTACCGTCGGCGAGCCCGCCGACGAGGGTGATCGTGTCGCCGGTGGTGCCGGGCTGCTCGACGAATTCGGAAAGGAGAGTCTCGAGCTTGCCGGTGACCGGATTCTTCAGGGCAAGCGCGAGCGCGGATTCATCGTTGCCGGCATTGAAGACGATGACGCCCTGATTGGTGACGTCGGCGAACTCCTTCTTCAGGCGAATCTCCCGGATGGCGCCGCCGCGATTGGTGAGGGTCACCTTGAGGTGGTCATTCTGCAGGATGAAGGGCTGGGCGGATTCCCGCGGCACCGAACGGCCAGACTGAGTCGAGGCGGGCAAGGTCGTCGCCGGCTTCGGGACCAAGGCGGGGGCGACAGGGGCGACGGCGGCGGACGGAGCCGGCGTGGCGCCCGGCGGCGGGGTGGCCGGCTTGGTGAGGAAGAAAAGGGCGAAGGCGCCGACGATGCAGGCCATACCCAGGAAGAAGTTCTTGCGATCCATGGAAAGTGAGTGGTTTGGCGTAGGGAAGCCCCCGCCTTGGTGCAAGGCACAAGGAGGCAAAGGCACCCTTAGCCCTCGTTTTTAAGCCAAAATACCGCCCGGCGGACCGGCGGCTCAGGAACCCGGCTTGGTCGCCGGCAGCTTCGCCAATTCGGCGGGGACGGCGTCCGCGGCGTAGGTCGGGAAGTTTAGCTCCAGTAAAGAAATGAAAGGGACGCTGAATTTAGTCTGTCCGGCCGAGCGGTCGACCAGGGAGGCCACGCCGACGGCGGTGGCGCCGGCGGCCTTGAGGATATCCAGACATTCCTGGGCGCGGCCACCGCGGGTGACGACGTCTTCGGCGACGATCACGCGCTCACCGGGACGGAAGGTGAAGTTACGGCGGAGGACCAGCTTGTCGTTCTCCTTTTCGGCGAAGACGAAACGCACGCCGAGCTGACGGGCGATTTCCTGTCCGACCACGAGTCCGCCCATCGCCGGGGCGAGGACGGTGTCGCAAGGATGGGCGGCGAGTTTCGGACGGAGCAACTCGATGAGGCGGGTGACCTTGTCCATGTGCTGGCAGACCTGGGCGCACTGAAAAAAGTGGCCGCTGTGGAGACCGGAGCGGAGGACGAAGTGCCCGGTCAGGAGGGCCTTGGAATCGCGGAAGATCTGGAGGACTTCTTCTTGGGTCGAACTCATGCGCCTTGGATAAGGCAGAAAAGTCCCGCTGGGCGAGGCGATATCCGCCCTCCCCCGCAAAAGGTTCGCCCTGCCCCTCCCCTTTCGTAAGAAGAAGCACCCCATGGAAACCAACGCCCGCCCAAGCCCAGCAAGCCAGGCCAAGACCCGGATCATCACGATCGCGTTCGTGCTCATGGTCGTACCGTTCGTCGTGCTAGGCCTGCGCCCCACGGCGGAAGCTCCGGCAAAGCCGGGGCAGGCCGACTTGGGCGGCATGGCCTGGATTCCCGGCGGCGAATTCAAGATGGGGACCGACAAGGCCGACGAAAAGCACGCCGAAGAAGCCCCGGCGCACGCGGTCGTCATCAAGGGATTCTGGATGGACGTCACCGAAGTGACCAACACCCAGTTCAAGCGATTCGCCGACGCGACCGGCTACGTGACCGACGCGGAGAAGGACCTCGATCCGCGGGAGTTTCCCAAGGCCCCGCCGGAATTCCTCAAGGGCGGCTCGCTCATCTTCCAGCGCGTCTCCGGCGTGAACCCTTTCCAGTGCGGCGGCGCCGACCTGCCTTGGTGGAAGTTCACCGCCGGCGCCAATTGGCGTCATCCGGACGGACCGACCTCGTCGATCGAGCAACGGATGGATCATCCGGTGGTCTGCCTGACCTACAAGGACGCGCAGGCTTACGCCAAGTGGGCCGGCAAGCGCCTGCCGACCGAGGCCGAGTGGGAGTTCGCCGCGCGCGGCGGACTGAAGGACAAGCCTTTCGTGTGGGGTGACGAAGAACGTCCGGGCGGCAAGATCATGAGCAACCATTGGCAGGGCAAGTTCCCGGAGCGCGACAGCGGCGTGGACGGCTACACCGCCGTGGCCCCGGTCAAATCCTTTCCGCCCAACGGCTATGGCCTCTACGATGTCTCCGGCAACGTCTGGGAGATGTGCGAGGACTGGTATGGCCTCAATTATTACAAGGTCTCGCCCAAGGACGGCCCCATCGGTCCGGCCGTCGGTCATGACCCGGAGCAGACCGGCTTCGGTCAGCACGTGATCCGCGGCGGCTCCTGGCTCTGCGACGAAGGCTACTGCTTCCGCTACCGGCCCGCCTCCCGCCAAGGCCTCGACACGCTGACGTCGACGAACCACGCGGGCTTCCGCTGCGTGGCCGACCTGCCCGCTCCGGCCAAGAAGTAAGCGGCGGCGCTTACTTCTGCTCCTGGTAGTCGAGGTCCTTGCCGTAGGTCTCCTCCATCTTCCAGAGCGCGAGGAAAGCGGAGCCGAAACAAATCACGGCCAGAACGCCGGCGGCTTGCGGGGCGCTGAGCCAAGGGGCGTCCTTGGTACCCGTCAGCCAAGTGAAGCCGAGGGTGAGCAGCACAAGCGAACCACGGGCGAAATTAGGCACCGTGGTCGCGACCGTGGCGCGCAGGTTGGTGCCGAACTGTTCGGCGGCGATGGTGACGAAGATCGCCCAGTAACCCATGCCGAGGCCGAGCAGGAAGATCAGGCCGTAGAAGCTCGTCGCGGTCCACCCCGTCGTCCCCATCAGGTAGACACCGACGCAGACGGCGCTGAACAGCAGGAAGGCGAAGACGGTCTTGCGACGGGACTTGATCAGCTGGCTGCCGAAACCGCTGCCAAAATCGCCGAACGTGAGACCGAGATAGAATAGCGCCACCGCGCGGCTGGAGAGAATCGCCCCCTCCACGCCCATGGCCGGAGCGAAGTGCGAACCGGCCCGCTGGACGAGGATACCGATCATGAACCAGGTCGGAAGTCCGATGAGGATGCAGCGGGCGTAACGGGCGAATCGGTCCCGGCTGGTGAAGAGCGCGAAGAAGTTGCCGCGGGACACCGAGCCGGCGGACTCGACGGTCTTGGCATGATGGAACATGCCTGACTCGCGGACACCGACGCGCATCGCGAGGAGGGCGAGGCCGAGACCGCCACCGATGAAGAAGTTCGTCCGCCAGGTGACGATTTCGGCCATGAGACCGGCGACCACCGCGCCGAACACGCCGACTGTGGCGACGAGCGCCGTGCCGTAGCCGCGACGTTCCTTGGACAGCGATTCCGACACGAGCGCGATACAGCCCCCGAGTTCGCCGGCCAGGCCGATGCCCGCGATGAAGCGCCAGGCGGCATAGGACTCGAAGCTCTGGGCGAAGCCGTTGGCGATGTTAGCCAAGGAATACAGGAGGATAGAGCCGAACAAGGTGGTCAGGCGGCCCATCTTGTCGCCGAGGATACCGAAGAAGATGCCACCGAGGAGCATGCCGGCCATCTGCCACGACATGAGGTCGTGATACCACTGCCCACCCTTGATCAGATGCTCGAGTCCGAGATCGCGGAGGCTCTGCTCCCGCACGGTCATGAACAGCGTGAGGTCGTAGATATCGACGAAGTAGCCGAGGGCGCCGACGATGACGGCGGGATGCAGGAGATCCTTCCAGAGAGGGCGCGGCTCGGCCGGGAATGCAGGGGTGCTCATGACGGCGGGGTTACGCCTTCAGACCGTGCAGGTTGGCCATGGAAATGCCAGACAACATTGCACCGGTGACCCCCAGGAACCCTTGGTCCGTGCCGATGAGGAAGAGGTTAGAGAGATCGGTGCGGCCGTCGCGCCGCTTGACCGTGGCCCCGTAGATGGCGCCGTTGAGATGGCCGGTGAACTTGCGGACAGTCCGGGGCGTGAAGACGTCGGTCGAGGTCAGGGCGGCGTCATGCGCGGAGTCGGTGACAGCGGGCAGATGCGCCCGCGCCACGCGGTTGAGCCGGCCGCACCACTCCTGCTTGCGGGCCTGATACTCGGGCTCGGGCAAGGCGCACCAGGCGTCGTGATTGGCGAGCGAGGTGACCCGGAGCCAACCTTCGTCCAATGCCCTGCCCTCGCCGTATTGATAATTGTTCGGAATGCAGACGACACCCGAGCGCGGGTCGACGAGGTCGGTCGGCGCCCGGTAGCTGAATCGCTCGGCGTCGCAGAAGAAGATGATGGTGTCCTGCCAGCCGAAGCCGGCGAAGGCGGCGGCGTCATAGGTCGCGATCGTCTCGGCGTAACCCAGCCGGCCGATCTCAGCGGCTGCGGCCGCGGGCGGAGCGTCCGAACGCATCCGCATGGTCTCGACGGCTCCGGCGGAGGAGTAGACGGCGTCGGCGGTGACCTCCGTGCCGTCGTCGAGGACGAGCGCGGCCGCACGGCCGGCCCGCACTTCGATCCGCGTCACGCCGCACTTCATGCGACGCTCGACGCCGTGCTCGCGGCAACGGTCGGTGAGCAGGCGGATGACCTGGCGCACGCCGACGAAAGGACGCGCGAAGCCTTCCCGAAAAAGGGAGCGCCACATGACGGCGAACTGCGAGACTTCGATGTCATCCTCGAGCGCGCTGCCGTAGAAACACGTCGGCAGGAGGAGCATGTCGCGCAGCAGCGGGTCGCCGAGCCTCTCGTCGAGAAGCGCACGGGCCGAACCGCCGTGGGCCTCGAGCGCGGCCTCGTCGAGCCCGGTGATCCAGGCGTCGAGCGCGCGGAAGCGGTCGACGGACTGCGGGAACTCGCGGGCGACGTCGGCGAGCAGGGCTTCGTAATCATTGTTCAGCCGAAGGTTCTTCCCGGCCATCGTCACGCGCGAGCCCAGCTGCGGACACAGGTCCAGCTCCTCGCGACGGATGCGCAGCTGACGCATCAGCTTCACCAAAGGCGCGCCCTTAGCGCCTTCCGGCACCCAGTTGGTCAGCGCGTGCAGGCCGACGTCATACTTCCGCTTGCCGCGGGCGTAGAAGGAGTTGAGGCCGCCGGGGGCGTTGTGCCGCTCCAAGACCAGCACCTTCCGACCGAACATCCCCAGCCGCACGGCAGCGGCGAGCCCGGACATGCCCGCCCCGATGATGACGGCGTCGTAATGGGCGGCGGATGTGGACACAGGGCTAATCTCGGCGAAGCACGGGGCAGGTCAAGCGACGCCCTCAGGGCGTCGTGATGCGCAGGACCTCTTCCGCGGCCTGCGTGACCTGCTGGGCGGTGATCCGGGCCAGCGCGCGGTCCATGCGGGCGAGATACTCGGCGCGGGGTTCGCCGGGGAACGTCGTGGTATCGACGCGGACGACCCGATGCACGGCGCCCCACGGACGGGCCCGGGCGTAATCAGACGGACCGAAGACCCCGACGACCGGCGTACCGACCGCGGCGGCGAGCTGCAGGACCGAAGAATCGGCACCCAGGAAAAGCCGCGACTCCTTGATGAGCCGGGCGAGCTGCGCGAAACGCAGGCGACCGCCGGTCGACATCGCCACGGGCCCGATCAGCCCGCAGAGGGCTTCGGCCATGATGCGCTCGGCGCCGCCCGGGCCAGCCGAGACCACGATGCGTTCGACGGAACGAGAGGCGATGAGCTCGCGGGCCACGACGGCCCACTTGTCGATCTCGAGGATACGTTCCGGCCGGGTCGCACCGGGGTGGATGACGGCGAAACGTCCGGCCTCCAGCATCATGCCGTGCTCCTGCATACGCGAAGGGGCGAACCACATCGCCGGCGTCTCGGCATGGAAGCCGAGGACCTGAGAAAGCACCTCGTGATCGCGGGCGGCTTCGTGCGGATCGACCGCGGCACCGAAGACTTGCTGATGCATCAGCGGTCTGAGGTAGAACGGGGCGTGACCGCCGCAGGCCCGGACCGCGGCGCCGCTGAGCGCCACGAGGCGATGCGCCTGCGGATGACCGCCGAGCGCGACCGCGTAATCGAAACGCTGCCGGCGCAGGCGGGAAAGCAATGCCAGCAGCGACCCCTCGGCGCCGAAGCCGATGGTTTCGACGACCGCGGGGCAGCCTTCAAGGGCGGGCTCGGAACCCGGCGTAGTGACGAAAGTCACCTGCGCGCCCGGGTGGCGCTCCCGGATCGTGCGCAGACCGGCCGTCGCGGCCAACGCGCCGCGCAGTCCGGTGAACTTGACGACTAGCAGCCGCATCTCAGGCGAGATTCTTGGACTGATTGTCCCAGAGGCGCCGGAACAACTCGGACGAAGCGTAGACCTGCTCGCGGGGGCCGTCCGCCACGATGCGCCCGCCGTCGAAGACGAGCACGCGGCTGACGTCGCGGATGGTGCTGAAGCGGTGCGCGACGATGAGCGTCGTGCGCCCCTTCATCAGGAGGGCGAGCGACTGCTGGATGCTCCGCTCGGTATCGGTATCGAGGGCCGAGGTGGCTTCGTCGAGGATCAGCACCGGCGCGTCCTTGAGGAAAGCCCGGGCGATCGAGACGCGCTGCCGCTGGCCGCCGGAAAGACGTCCGCCGCGCTCGCCGACCTTCGTCTGGAAGCCTTCGGGCTGCGCTTCGATGAACTCGAGCGCGCCGGCTAGGCGGGCGGCCTCGCGGACCTCGGCGTCGGTCGCCGCCGGCCGGCCGAGCCGGATGTTCTCGAGGATGGATTCGTTGAAGAGAACCGGCTCCTGGGAGACGAGGGCGATGTTGGCGCGAAGGTCAGCCTGGCGGACAGCGCGCAGGTCCTGCCCGTCGATGCGGATCAGGCCCTGCTGAGGGTCGAAGAACCGCGGGACGAGGTTGACGAAAGTGCTCTTGCCGGCGCCGCTCGGGCCGACGAGCGCGACGGACTGCCCGGCGGGAATCTTCAGCGTGACATCGGCGAGCACCGGCTCGGCCCCGTAAGCGAAACTGACGCCGGTGAACTCCAGGTCGCCACGCACGCGGGCCAGCGGGCGGGCGTCGGCGAGGTCGGCGACCTCGACCGGCGCGCGGATGATCTCTTCGAGGCGGGCCAGGCCCGGAGCAGCCATGCTGAGCCGGCTGGTCACGCCGCCCAGCCGCTTGACCGGGCCGTAGGCGAAATAGAAAGCGACGATGAGCGAGAGCAGCTCCGGCAAGGTGAAGCCGTTCGAGGCGCCGAAGCCGATGGCGGCGGCGATACCGGCGGCCGCCGTGAGTTCGATGAGCGGAGATAGCGCCTTCTCATAGCGAACCAGCTTGCCTTGGATACGCAGGCCTTCCTGGCTGGCCTGGCTGAAGCGCTGCGCTTCGCGCTCTTGCAGGCCGTAGGCCCGGATTTCGCGGGCTGCCTGGAGATTCTCGACGGCGATGCTGTTCAGGTCGGAAGCCGATTCGAGCCCCTGCCGCGTCCGGCGCTGGATGCGCAGGGCCACGCTGCGGACGAGCAAGACCGCGGCGGGCACGACCAGCAGGCAGGCCAGGAACCAGTAGCCGCCATCGTGCGAGAGACAGACCCAGACGACGTAACCCAAGGCGAAGACCAATGTCAGAGGCTGGACGATCAGATCATTGGAGACATCGACCAGCACCAAACGGACCGAGTTGGCGTCCGTGATCAGCCGCGCCATCAGGTCGCCGACGGAATGCCGGCTGAAGAAGCCCAGGTGCATCTGTTGCAAGCGTGCGAAGACGTCGCGCCGGACGGCTTCGATGACACGCAGACCCGCGAGATTCAGCAGGTAGGTCGAGAAGAACTCGCCGAGCCCGCGGATCAGCATGACCACCGGGAGGAAGGCGACCGCGAAGAGCATCTCATACCCTTTCGGAAGATGCAGGATGGCGCCCCCGCCGAACTTCTCCGGCCACGAAAGCAACGGCGCCGCGCGGGCGGCTTCGTCGCCGAAGACCGCCGGAAGCACCTTGCCCATCAGGAAGGGCAAGCCGAAGGCGTTGGCGGCCGCGAAGACGATGGCCGCCAGCAAGGACAAGGTCAGCAGCGTACGGCTTCCCTTCAGGTAGGGCAGGTAAAGCTGGTAACGGCCTCGGAACACGCCCCCAGCGTGGCGAACGGGGGGCGAGGAGGAAACACCAAACCTCGGCTATTTCTTCTTCGGGAAGGCGACGGAGAACGCGATGGCCAAGGCCAAGGTGAGACCGATGACCGACAGCGACAGCTCGGTGGGGATATGGACGCGTCCGTGATCGACGAAACGCGCAGGCATCCATGAGGCGAACTGACCGGCCGGCTGGCCCAGCGTGGCGGCCCACGGCAGGATCATCTTGAGGCCGATGAAGACGAGGACGAAGGCGAGCGCGGGCTTCAGGAAGCGGAAATACTGCATGAAGCCGGCGAGGGCGAAATACATGGAACGCAGGCCCATGATCGCGAAGATGTTCGAAGTGAAGGCGACGAAGCGCTTCTCCTCGATCGGCAGGTTCGGCGGCAGGATGCCCAGGACGGCCGGGATGGAATCGATCGCGAAGATCAGGTCGGTGCCTTCGACGACGAGGAGCACCAGGAAGAGCGGCGTGAAGCGGCGGACGCCGTCTTCCTTGACCCAGAACTTGTTGCCATGCAGGTGCGGCGTGAGGGGGAAGAACTTCCGGGCGACTTTGACGAACAGGTTCTCATCCATGCCCTTGCCTTCATGCTCGTCGCGCGAGAGCGCCAGCTTGACACCGGTGAACAGGAGGAACGCGCCGAAGATCGGCAGCAGCCAGGTGAAGCTCTCGACGGCCGCGACACCGGCGATGATGAAGAGCGCCCGCATGGCGACGGCGCCGATGATGCCCCAGAACAGGACGCGGTGCTGGAGGTGGTCCGGGATCTTGAAGTGGGCGAAGACGAGGATGAAGATGAACAGGTTATCGACCGAGAGGGCCAGTTCCAGGACGTAGCCGGCGGCGAACAGCTGGGCGTCCTCCGGACCGCGCCAAGCGGACAGCAGGAAGCCAAACGCGACGGCCAGGGCGACCCAGACGACGCACCACGCCACCGCCTCCTTGAAGGAGGGCTTGTGGTCGGTCTTATTGAAGACCCCCAGGTCGAGGGCCAGCATGCTCACCACGAAGCCGAGGAAGGCCACCCAGGCCCACGCTGGAATCACCAAAGCAGCATCGGCGAGGACGGAAACGGGAAGGACCATGCATTAGAAGTTGGCTGAAACGGAGGGGAGTCAAGCCAGCCCGCTGATGCGGGCTTGCCCGCCCGCCCGGGAGCACGCTTAATCGGCACCGCGTTCCCGTAGTTCAACGGATAGAACATTGGTTTCCTAAACCGAGGATGTGGGTTCGATTCCCGCCGGGGACAGCGCCGCGCCGGACCGGACTCAGTGCCCCTTGAGACGATACCCTTGGATGCGGGTGTTCGCCGAGCGACGGTAGATTTCTTCCAGGTCCTTGAGGGACATGAACGTCCACGGCGCCAGGATGCTTTCTCCGTTCTTGGTCAGGACGATGTCGTCCGCGACCTGGACGCAGGTGTGCAGGCCTTCGCCGTTATCCAGGAAGCATAGGACGTCGCCGAACTTGAACGGCGGGTCGATGGCCACGTACCCCGCGAGCAGATGCTCGGACGCCTTGGCGCTGTCGAGGTAGAGGTCCTTGGGCTCCTCTTCGAAGAAATTGAGCGACGTCCAATGGCAATCCGGCAGGCGACCTTTCAAGCCCATCGCGGCGGTGGGAAAAGTATAGACGCGACGGCGGGCCAAGGTCGGCAGAAACTGGGTGATGTCGATCATCTGCGGCGCCCGACGGCGCGTGATCGCCACGAGGAAGGGCGCGCGCTCGGCGTTCAGGGTGCCGGCGCTCCAATAGTCGATGAACTCCGCGCGGCCCTCCTTGAGCGGGAGCTTGAGTTCGACCAGCAGGCTGCGGACGCGTGTGATCGTGCGGAAGACCGCGGCGATCTCTTCGGAATTCTTCGCCAAAGTCAGGAGGGCCTGGATGTCGCTGAAGACCAAGGCCGAACCCCGGCGCCAGAGTAGCTTGCGCAATAGTTCCTGCTGCGGCTTGGTGATCTCCGTTTCGGACAACCAATCTTCGACGTCCCCGCCATGGATGAAGACCGGGTCGCGTTGGTATTCGTTCGCGGCCGACTTCGCCAGCTCGGCATAAAGGGCGGAGCGGGCTTCCTGGCTGATCGCCAAGAGATCCTCCACCTTCGGCAGGACGACCACGCTGTTGCCGCTGGCGACCACCTGGGTCGGGCTCAGCAGGCGGCCGATGACCGCGGCAGGCAGGCCGGCCTTCTCCATGATTTCCCGGACGCCTCTCTCGGTGGTCTGCTCGAAGGTCCAGCGGGTCACCGACGACGGCTTGGCGACGATGGCCAAGATGTTCTCCGGCGGCTCCAAGTAGACGGTGCGGACCTGCAGTTCACCCCAAGGACCCGGCTTCGCGACCCAGGCGGGCTCGGCCGCGAACACGCCTGCGGCGCCGAGACATAAGGCGGAGATGAGCGCAAAGCGAAGTGACGACCTAAAGGACACAACGTTTTAACATCCGTAAAACCCCGAAGTTCCAACTAAAATATTGCCGACACCCGCCTGTCCACAGCGGCGAAGGATTCGCATTGTAGAGGCGTGGCTTCCGCCGCAGGGATAGAAAAGGACCTTTCCCGTGACCCGACCCAAAGCCAAGAAGACCGCTCCCGCCCGCCGTAGCGCCAAGCCCGCCGGCCGACGCGCCGTAAAACCGACCAAGCGGCAGGCGGACGCCTCCTCGACCTCCACCCCGGAAGCCGCCAAGGCCCAGCCGAACCAGCGTATCGGCGTGCTGATCGACGCGGATAACGTCTCGCACCAGCACCTCCCCACCCTCCGTCGCTTCATCGGCGACACGGCGATCGCCGCCGCCAAGGCCTACGGCGACTTCCAGGGCCGCCTCAGCGGCTGGCGCTCCGCCGCCCAGGAATGGACCGAACTCGAGCTCGTCGACCAGCGCAGCTACACGCCTGGCAAGAACGCGGCCGACATGCGTCTGACCATCGACGCGGTGAAGCTGATGGCTGGCGCCAACCCGCCGACGACCCTGATCTTCGTCACGAACGACAGCGACTTCACGCCGGTGGTCGAAGACGCCAAGCGCCTCGGCGTCCGCATCATCGTGATGGGCGAACGCACCCACAAGGCCCTCCGCTCCACGGCGCATCATTACCTGAACCTCTCCGAACTGCGCGCGCGCATGGACGATGAGCAGGCCGCCAAGTCCGACCCGCGCAAGGCCCTCGCCCTGCTCGCCCAGGCGCTCCGCGCCCTCCTGCCGAAGGCCAACAAGGAAGCCGCTGGCCTGCTCGACCAGTTCGAGAAGATGCTGCCGGAACTCCGCTTCGCCGATGCCCCGCGCCCGCAGCAACGCGAGGCCGGCCCCCGCCGCGAAGCCCGTCCGGAACGCGCCCCGCGCGAAGCTCGTCCGGCCCGCGAACCCCGCGCGCCGCGCGAAGCCCGCCCGGCGCAGGATAACTCTGGTCAGGATTACCGCGACCGCCCCAACCTGACTTCGGCCCAGCAGGCCCAAGGCAAGGCAGAGGCCGATCAGCGCCGCGCCCAGCTCCAGCAGCGACAGGACATCGTCGACGCCCTCGTGGACGTCGCCACGGGCCTCGCGCCCGAAGGCGAATGGCTGAAGGTCGAGGTCATCAAGAAATTCCTGCTGCAGGAACATCCCGGCCTGGAAGCCAACGCCCCTCGCTACGCGAAGTTCTATCGCATGCTCGAGGATACCGGTCGCTTCGACGTCCAGCTCCAGGGCTCGACGGTGATGGCCCGCCTCAAAGAGTAAGGCTTACTTGCCGATCGTCCGGGCGAGGAAGTCCAAGGTCGCCTGGGTGATGTCTGGCGTCTCGGAGGAACCGTTCACTTCGGCTCCGGCGAACACGCCCGTGCGCTTCCAGCTCTTCCCCTTGGGATGGAGGTCGAAGGTGTGCGGCGCGCCTTCCACGACGACATACTCGTGCGAGACCTTGGCGGTGCGCAGGGCCTTGGCCATGGCGTCGGACTGCGCGATATCGACCGTGGTATCAGCGGTGCCGTGCAGGATGAGCACGGGCGGATCCTGCGGGTCGCACTGATTCTCCGGCAGATAGGCGGCCTGCTCCGCGGCCGAAACGCCCGGGACCTGACCTTTGCCGTGCTTGGAGAAATTGACCACGCCGTAGAAGTCGATGACCGCGGAGACCTTCGCGGAATGCTTCGCGGCGGGGTCGCCGCCCGGGCCGGTCTTATCGTCGGACAGACCGACCATGAGCGCCAGATAGCCACCGGCCGAACCGCCGGCGACGGCGATGCGATCCGGATCGAGGCCGAGCGCGTCCGCGTTGGCGCGCATCCAGCGCACGGCGTCGCGACAGTCCGCGATATTGCGCGGCCAGACGCCCGGCTTGTCCTTGGGTCCGAGGACGTAGTTGCAGCTCACGACGACATAGCCCGCGCGGGCGAGGTCGGCGCTGACGCTGGCGGAGCGATACTCCGCCTTGTCGCCACCGGTGAAGCCGCCGCCATGGATGAAAAGCACGCCGGGCCGGCGCACTTTGAGGTCGCGGGCGTAGCGGACGTAGAGGTCGAGCCGCTGCGGACGCCCCTCCGGCAGGAACACGAGATTACTGAGCCGGAAGACCGGGTTGGGCATCTCGGCGGTATAGGCCTTACCTATGGCTTCGGCATAGCGCGCAGGGAGGTCGCTCAGCTTGTCGGCGCCAAGCTTGCCCAGTTCATAGATGCGAAGCTTGGAGTCGTCGGCGGCGAAAACAGACACCGCGAGGAGCAGGAAAAGGAGCGGACGCATAAAGGGCGGGGCAGAAGTTTTCTACCCCGCCCTTGCAGACAGTCAACGGTCCGTCGGAGATCAGGACAGCGCGTGGGCGTAACCGTCGACGATTGCCTGCAGCGAGGCTTCGACGAGGTTTTCGCTGACGCCGACCGTACCCCAGGAGGCCTTGCCGTCGGAGGAACGGATGACCACGCGGGTCTTGGCCGCGGTGCCGTCGGTACCGCCGAGGATGCGGACCTTATAATCCACGAGGCTGACCTTGGCCAGTTTCGGGAAAGACTTCACGAGGGCGGAACGCAGGGCCTGGTCGAGGGCGTGCACCGGGCCGTCGCCTTCGGCCACGGTCAGGGTCTCCTTGCCGGCGATGCTGAGGCGCACCACGGCTTCGCAATAGGCCGAGCCCTTGGCGCCGCGCGCGGTGACGTGATAGGAAGCGACTTCGAACGGCGCGGCCTTGCTCTTGCCGATATGACGGCGGAGCAGCAGGGCGAGCGACGCTTCGGCGTCTTCGAAGCTCCAACCGCCGTGCTCAAGCTTCTTGAGCTCATCGAGCGCGGTGGCGGTGGCAGGCGAATCGCGGTCGAGGTCGATGCCGAGGGACTTCGCCTTGAGGACGATGTTGCTGCGGCCGGACTGGTCGCTGACGAGCACGGTACGTTCGTTACCGACGACGGTCGGATCGACGTGCTCATAGGCGGCGGAGAACTTGCGGACGGCGTCCACGTGCGTGCCGCCCTTGTGGGCGAAGGCCGCGGTGCCGACCCACGGACGACGCGGATCAGGGGCGAGGTTGGCGACACCATCAACGAAGCGCGAGAGGCCGGCGAGGCCCTTGAGCGAGGTCGAGGAGACGCACTTCCAGCCGAACTTCAGCTGAGCGCAAGGGATGACCGCGGTGAGGTCGCAATTACCGGTGCGCTCGCCGATGCCGTTGACGGTGCCCTGGACGTGCGAGGCGCCGGCTTCGAGCGAAGCAAGGGCGTTGGCGAGACCGAGACCGGCGTCGTCGTGAGTATGGATGCCGACGGGGGTCTTCTTGAGCGCGGCGATGGCGGCGCGGGTGGCCGCGGCGACTTCTGCCGGCAGGGAACCGCCGTTGGTGTCGCAAAGGACCACGCGGTCGGCGCCACCGGCGACGGCGGCCAACATGGAGGCGATGGCGTAAGCCGGATCATCCTTCCAGCCGTCGATCGCGTGCTCGCAGTCGTAGACGACCTCACGGCGATGGGACTTCAGGAAGGCGACCGTGTCGCGGATCATCTCGAGATTCTCCTCGGGCGAGCAGCGGAGCACCTCTCGGACGTGCAGGGCGGAAGTCTTGCCGTAGATCGTGACGACCGGGGTATCGACTTCGAGCAGGCCGCGGACCTGGGCGTCTTCGGAGGCGCGCACGCCCTTTCGGCGGGTCGACCCGAAAGCCGCCAGCTTGGCGTGCTTGAACTTGATCTTCTTCGCGCGGGCGAAGAACTCGACGTCGCGCGGATTGGAGCCCGGCCAGCCGCCTTCGATGTAGGTCATGCCGAAGCGTTCGAGCTCGGCGGCGATGCGCAGCTTGTCATCGACGGAGAAATGAATGCCCTGCCCCTGCGAGCCGTCGCGGAGGGTGGTATCATAGATTTCGATGGAGCGTGCCATGGTCGTGTGGGTGGGAAAGAGGTGTAAAGGGAGGGGGCCGTTCCGGGCGCCGCGGAACGGGGAGTCGCCCGTCGGGCGTTCCGTTCAGCGGGCTTAGAGCCCGATGATGGTAATAATCGCCGGAATGATGGCACGACCAGCCGCGGAGCGGAGGGAGGTCGAAGACTGGGCCAGGGATTCCATGACGAAGGCCTGACTCCAAGGGCGGAGGCTTGGAGAGTCAAAGGCAAAGGAGGCGGGGACGGGTCGATGCTCGCCAAAAGGCCAATAAATGCCCATTAATCGCCCCATGCGACGCCTCGCCGCCCTTTTCCTGCTCTTGGCGGGCGTCGTCTCCGCTCCCGCCCAATGGCAGATCTTCGCGGAGAAACTCCCCGCCGCCGGCGCCTGGGCGACCTACCGCATGGAGACGATCCGCGATGGCCAGCCTGCGTCGGCGAGCGAACTACGTCTCTCCGTCCGCCCCGGCCGCGACGTCGACGGACGCGCCCTCGTCTGGTTCACGGTCGAGCCGGTGATGTGGCTGGGCTCCCGCGAACGTGCGCCGCTGCGTCTGCTCGTACGCCCCGACATGGACCGCGCGACGGCCAGCCGGCTCATCGAAAACTCCGCGGAGATCGTGTTCTCCAACCCGGTCAAGGGCGCCTACCACATGACGCGTGAGGATATCGCCTGGGTCTCCGACTGGGCGAAACTGACTTACACGAGCGAACTCACGACGGACGAACCGGCCAAGGAGGAGATCACCGCCGCCGGCCGCGGCTTCGCCTGCGAACGTCTCCGCATGCTCGCCTCGACCGTCACGGACCCACCGATGGTTTCGAAACAGGTCCTGGAATTTCGCGGCAAAGTCTGGCGGAGCGAAGAGGCCTCCTTCGGCGTCGTGCGCGCCGAGTGGGAAGAACGGACGACCAAGGGATCGAAGACGAAGGCCGAGACCAAGCGGATGACCCTCCTCGCGCAAGGCAAGGAGACCCCCCCGGCCGAGCCGCTTGACCGCGGCAAGGACTTCTCCGTCTGGCGGCTCATCTTCGGCCGCTGAGGCCTCAAAAGGACCAGCCCACCCGGGTTGAATCGGATGGGCTGGCGTTAAATGGTGGCCTGAGTCGGAATCGAACCAACGACACGACGCTCTTCAGGCGTCTGCTCTACCAACTGAGCTATCAGGCCAATTAACTGGACGTTCAGAAGGACAAAGCCCCCCTCCCCTGTCAATCCGACAAGAAAGGGAGGCCTAAAAAGGCCTTCAGAAGCTGAATTTCCAAGCCGAGAGGCGACGTTCGACCTCGGCGATGACTTCGGCTTCGCCG
>CANKZO010000025.1 GCA_947488485.1 Opitutia bacterium
CGTCCTTCCAGGCCGTGTACGTCCCGGCGGACGACTTGACCGACCCGGCTCCGGCCAACACCTTCGCTCACCTTGACTCGACCGTCGTGCTCGAGCGCCGCATCGCCGAACTGGGTATCTACCCGGCTGTCGACCCGCTCGCTTCCACCTCGACCGCGCTCGCGCCCGAAGTCGTCGGTGACCGCCACTTCCGCGTCGCCCGCGGCGTGCAGGGCCTCCTGCAGCGCTACAAGGACCTTCAGGACATCATCGCGATCCTGGGCCTCGACGAACTGTCCCCCGAGGACAAGCTCGTCGTCTTCCGCGCCCGTAAGGTGCAGAAGTTCCTCTCCCAGCCGTTCCACGTCGCCGAAATCTTCACGGGCTCGCCCGGTAAGTACGTCGCCCTCGACGACACGCTGCGCGGTTTCGAGATGATCCTCTCCGGCGAGCTCGACCACGTGAACGAGAACGACTTCTACATGAAGGGCGGCATCGACGAGGTCCTCGCCGCTTCCGGCCAGTCCAAGAAATAAGCCTCCATGTCCCTTACGGTCGAAATCGTCACCCCTGACCGCCGCGCCTACGAAGGCACCGCGGACCGGGTGACCCTGCCCACCGCGCTGGGCAGCATCGGCATCCTGCCCGGCCACCAGCCCATCACCGCGGTCATCGCCGCCGGCGAGGTCATCCTCACCGTCGACGGCAAGGTCACGCGCCTCGCCATCGACCAAGGCTTCGTCCGCGTCGTCTCCGATAAGGTCTCGGTCGTGACCGAAGCCGCGATCGACGAGGCGAAGATCGACCTGAAGGCCGTCGAGAACGCCGAAGCCCGCGCCCGCGAAGCCGTCACGGCCGCCCGCGGCCAGAAGGACATCGACCCGGTCGAGATCGCGAAGATGGAGCAGATCCTCCGCTTCGCCTTGGTGCAACGCCTCGTGAAGGGCCGCACCTCGCAGGGAATGACGGAGTAAGTTGCCGCTTCTCGGCCTCCTCGCTCCGTTTTTCGTTTAAAGTCATTTAAGCGGAACTTGCCCCACCTTCACGGTGAGGGCAGAGTTCCCCTGTGATTAAATCTGCGATCACGGTCTCGCTCGTCGCCCAAGCCAAGGGCGGACCGTTCGTCTATTGGGACGGCCTCGCCCCCGCCGCGGCTTCCGCCGCGAAGCTGGGGTTCGACGCGATCGAGGTCTTCGCCCCGTCCGCCGCTTCCATCGACCGCCCCGCGCTCCACGCCCTGCTGAAGCAGCATGGTCTCGTCGCCGCGGCCTTCGGCACCGGCGGCGGCTGGCTCGTCCATAAGTGGCACCTGACCCACGCCGACCCGGCCATCCGAGCCCAGGCCCGCGAGTTCATCCGCGCGATCATCGACGTCGGCGGCGAATTCAAGGCGCCCGCGATCATCGGCTCGATGCAGGGCAAGGCCGAGGGCGACGTCTCCCGCGAACAGGCGCTCACCTGGCTCGCCGAGGCGCTGACCGACCTCGGCGCCCATGCCGCCCGCTACGGCGTGCCGTTGCTCTACGAGCCGCTCAACCGCTACGAGACGAATCTCCTCAACCGCCAGCTCGACGCGGCGCAGTTCCTCGAAGCGCGCCAGGTCGCGAACGTGAAGCTGCTCTGCGACCTGTTCCACATGAACATCGAGGAGGTCTCGAACGCCGCCACGCTCCGCGCCTGCGGACGTCACGTCGGCCACGTCCACTTCGCCGACAGTAATCGTCAGGCGATCGGCTTCGGCCACACGGACGCCGCCTCGGCCATCGCCGCGCTCAAGGACATCGGTTTCGCCGGCTATCTCTCCGGCGAGATCCTGCCGCTGCCCGACTCCGAGGCCGCCGCCGCGCAGACGATCAAGGCCATCCGCACCCACTTACCCCGCTAAGACCATGCTCAAGCACCAGCTCATCCATCCGAAGATCTCCGAAGTGCTCGCCCGCGCGGGCCACCACTCCGTGATCTTGATCGCCGACGGCAACTACCCGGTCTGGGGGAAGAAGGGACCGAACGCCGAGCTGGTCTCGCTCAATCTTTCGCCAGGTATCCCGACCGTCGCCCAAGTGCTGCGCGCGGTGCTCAGCGCCGTGCCGGTCGACGCCGTCAACACGATGGGCATCCCGCCCGACGACTCCTATGCGCAGAAGGGCGAGCCGCCCGTGTGGGCCGAGTTCCGCCAGGAAGTGAAGGCCGCCGGCCTGAAGCTCGAACTGCAGCCGGTCCTGAAGTGGGATTTCTACAAGGCCGTCGAATCCGCCGACCACATCCTCACCATCCAGACCGGCGACCAGGCGCTCTGGGGCAACGTGCTCCTCACCGTCGGCTGCCGCACCGCCTGAACTTTCGCCCTATGAAGACCCGTACCCTCGGTAAGACCGGGATCGAACTCCCGATCCTCAGCTTCGGCGCCTCGTCGCTCGGCCAGGAATTCCGCAGCGTCGCCCTCGACGATGCCCTCAAGTCCGTTCAGGTCGCCCTCGACTGCGGCCTCAACTTCATCGACACGTCGCCCTTCTACGGCCGCGGGATGTCCGAAGTGCTCCTCGGCATCGCCCTCCGCGGTGTGCCGCGCGACAGCTATAAGCTCTGCACGAAGATCGGCCGCTACGATCTCCCGCACTTCGACTTCAGCGCCAAGCGCGTCGCGGAGAGCATCGACGTCTCCCTGCACCGCCTCGGCACCGACCACCTCGACATCGTCCTCTGCCACGACATCGAGTTCGTCCCGATGCAGCAGATCGTCGACGAGACGATCCCGGCCCTCCGCAAGGCGAAGCAGGCCGGCAAGGTGAAGGCCATCGGCTTCAGCGGCTATCCCCAGAAGATCTTCAAGTTCATCTGCGACCAGGCCGAGGTCGACTGCGTGCTGAGCTACAACCAGCACACGCTCCAGAACACCCGCTTCTCCGACGAGACGGTGCCCTACCTGAAGGCGAAGGGCGTCGGCGTGATGAACGCTGGTCCGTTCAGCGCCCGCCTGCTCACCAACGCCCCGCTCCCGGCCTGGCTCAAGGAGCCGGAGGAAGTGAAGGCCGCCGCCCGCGCCGCCGCCGCCCATTGCGCCGCGAAGGGCAGCGACATCGCCAAGCTCGCCCTGCAGTTCTCGCTCCAGCATCCCGACATCACCACGACGGTCTCGGGCAGCGCCAATCCGACGAATATCCGCAATTGGGCCAAGTGGGCCGCGGAACCGATCGACCAGCAGCTGCTCGCCGAGGTCCAGGCGATCTTCGCTCCGGTCAAGAACCTCGGTCACCTCGAAGGCCTGAAGGAAAACAACTGAGCCGATGAAGGCCATCCGTCTCGACCAGCCCGGTCAGTTCGCGCACATCGACATCCCGGAACCGCCCGCGCCCGCGGCCGGCGAAGCAGTCGTCCGCGTGCACCGCATCGGCATCTGCGGCACCGACTACGGCGGCTACCTCGGCAAGATGCCGTTCTATTCTTACCCGCGTATTCCCGGCCATGAGCTCGGCGTCGAGGTCCTCGCGGTCGGACCGGGCGTGACGAACGTCAAACCCGGCGATCGCTGCTCGGTCGAGCCCTACATCAACTGCCAGACGTGCTACAGCTGCCGCCGCGGTTTCACCAATTGCTGCGAGAACCACAAGACGCTCGGCGTGATGTGCGACGGCGGTATGGCCGAGAAGTTCCTGCTGCCGGCCCGTAAGCTGCACCTCTCCACGAAGCTTTCCTACGACCAGCTCGCGCTCGTCGAGACGCTCGCCATCGGCTGCCACGCCGTCGACCGCGCCGCGCCCAAAGCCGGCGAGACGGTCCTCGTCATCGGCGCCGGCCCGATCGGCCTCTCGGCCGTGGAGTTCGTGAAGGTCTCCGGCGCGAAGTGCGTGGTGATGGACATGAACGCCGACCGCCTGAAGTTCTGCACGGACGTGATGAAGGTGGACGGCGTTATTCTCGCCAAGGGCGACGGTTCCGAAGTCGCCGCGCTTGCGGCCCTGACTAACGGCCAGCTGGCCGACGTGGTCATCGACGCCACGGGCAGCAACAAATCGATGGTCGCCTGCTTCGCTTACGCGGCCTTCGCGGCCCGCGTGGTCTACGTGGGCATCACGCAGCAGGACCTGACCTTCCCGCACGCCCCGCACCTTCACCGCCGCGAGCTGACCATCATGGCCAGCCGCAACGCGCTCTCGAAGGACTTCGCCCGCATCATCCAGCTGATCGAAGACGGCGTGATCGACACGAAGCCGTGGATCACCCACCACGCGAATTTCGACGACCTGATCGCGACTTTCCCGACCTGGCTCAAGCCGGAGTCCGGCGTCATCAAGGCGATCGTCGACGTGGTCTGACATCATGCGCCTCGACGCCCACCAGCACTTCTGGTCGTACGACGCGGCGCAATACCCGTGGATTCCGCCGGGTTCGCCGCTGCACCGCAGCTGGCTTCCCGATGATCTCGCCGCTTTGCAGCAGCCGCTTGGTTTCGACGGCTCGATCGCCGTGCAGGCGCGTCAGGTCGTCGGCGAATCCGACTGGTTGCTCTCCCTTGCGGACCATCACGCGAACGTGAAGGGCGTCGTCGGCTGGGTCGACCTGCGATCTGACCGCGTCGAGGCCGACTTGGCCCGCCTCGCCGCGCACCCGAAATTCGTCGGCGTCCGTCACGTCGTCCAGGAAGAGCCCGACGCGGACTTCATGCTCGGCAAGGATTTCCAGCGCGGCATCTCGAAGCTCCAGGCCCACGGACTGACTTACGATATCCTGATCTACCCGAAGCAGCTCGAGGCCGCGATTCGGCTCGCGGAGAACTTCCCGCTCCAGCCCTTCGTCCTCGATCATAGCGCGAAGCCGCCCATCAAGGACGGCACCCTCGAGCCCTGGAAGTCCCAGCTCCGGCGGTTGGCGAAACTCCCGAACGTTCATTGCAAGGTCTCGGGCCTGCTCACCGAAGCCGACCATCAGCAATGGCAGGCTGCGCAGTTCCGTCCGTATCTCGACACGGTCTTCGAGGCCTTCGGCCCGTCGCGCCTGATGTATGGCTCGGACTGGCCGGTCTGTCTCTTCGCTGGCAGTTACGAGCAGGCTTTCCGTCTCGTCGATGATCATGCCCGCGGGCTGACCGATGCCGAGCGCGCCGGCCTTTTCGGCGGCAACTGCGCGCGGTTCTACTTCGCCGGGAAGCGTTAGCGCAGGAGCGTGTTGGAGTCCGGCGTCACCTTGAAGATCCAGCCCTTCGCCTCCATGTCGATGTCGAGGTCGCGCTTATCCCGGCCGACGCCGGCGGGCAACGGGTCCGAGTTGCAGCGGAAGAGCTTCAGCTTGCCTTCGCCTTCGTATTGGCCGTTCACCTTGGTCGAGGACTTCGCGACCTCGATCGCGAGGTAGCAGTCGAAGACGCCGCCCGGGGTCTCCCCGATGAGCACTTCGACCGGCACTTTCGTGCCCTTGGTCACCTGGATCCACGGTCCGGCTTTGAGGCGATGCAGGCCACCGGGCCGGCGGTCGACCTTGAACTCCTGAGTGACCTTGACCCCGAAGTCCTTGTAGTTGCCGCCGCCGGCGAGGTAGGTCTCGTAGCCGTCGTCGAGGGCGATCTTCCGGTTCCAGCGCACGATGAGGAAGTCATCGCCCGAGCCGACGAAACGGAAGGGCATCGAGCTCGGCATTTCCACGTAGCAGCGGTAATGCACGACCCAGCGGGAGGGTTTCATCAGCTTTTCGACCTCGAAGGCCTTGGGCGCGTCGTCCGCCGATCGTCCGGTGATGAAGAGCTGGCCGGAGACGAGCTTGTCCGGCGACTTGAAGAATCTCTGCAGACGCCCTGCGCTCCACCCGCTTTCCAGGAACTCGCGGACCGACGTACGGTAGGGCGCGATGCCGGTGTTCGCGGGCGCCGCCGAAGTCGGCTTGCGGTCGGCGGTCTGCTTGAGGTCGTAGAGCGTGCCGATGAGTCCGCTTGCGCCGAGGCTGGAGCCCTTCATGCCGAACAAGGAGACGAAGTTGCGGCCGCCGCCCGCGCCGACGCCTTTGCCGCCGCCGATGCCGCCGCCGGAGCCGCCGCCGAAACCTTTCGAAGCGCCGCCGCCGATTGCGCCCGCGGAGAGCAGGGGATTGGACATGCTCGGCAGGCTGGCGACCGCCAGCGAGGCGTTGGCGTTCTTGCTGGTGATGCGCGTGTTCGTCTTGGCCAGCGACTTGATGTTCTTGGGCTGAAGCTTGGTCTTGAACTCCTTGGCCTTCGGGCCGCCCGCGCCGCCGCCCGCGCCGGTGGCGAAGGCGTTCGGGTCCTTCTTGCCCGCGCCGTCGGTGACGGTGGAGACCACCCAGACGATTGCGATCAGCACGAGGACGATGTGCACGAGCACGGACAGCGCGAGGCCCTCGCCCCCGAGGCGTTGCCAAAGGGTGCGACGGGGACGGGCCAAAGGCTCCGCACCGGTTTCCACGGGGGGTTTGTCCTGGGGTTCGGACATAGGAGTATTCCACTAGGTCTGTCCCAGTGGTTCAACCCCCAAACCTAGACTCCGGCCGCCCACTGTCGGAATTATCATAGCGTCTTGCCCTGCCGGGGTCCGCCTCCATCTTGCCGACATGGATGATCACCAGCGCGCCCTCGAGGAACGCCTCACTTTCTTGCAACGCCACGTCGAACAGCAGGACCGCATCATCCTCGAGCTCTCCCGCGAGGTCTCGAAGCTGGCGGACCGGCTCGTCCGAGCCGAGGCGAAGCTGACCCAGTCCGCCGACGCCGGCGACCAGGCTGCGCCCGCCGACGAACGTCCGCCTCACTGGTAAATCCCGGATATGTGCGGACGCGTCACCCAGTTTTCTCGCTGGGCCGAAATCGTGAAAAGCCTGGGTGCCCCGTCGGCCGACGTTGCTCCCCGCTATAATATCTCGCCCGGCACGCCGCTCCTCAGCGTCCGTCGGGAACAGGGCGTCCTCCGCACCGAGGCGCTGCCGTGGGGCTTCGTCCCCGCGTGGGCCGCGGCCGACGAGCCGGCCGGCCACGCCAACGCCCGCGTCGAGGGGATCTTCGAGCGGCCGACCTTCCGCGATGCCGCCCGGCTGCGCCGCTGCGTCGTTCCGCTCGACGGCTACTACGAATGGAAGACCGAAGGTAAGCTGAAGGTGCCGTATTATTTCCGCGCGACGGACGGCGGCCCGCTCGCGGTCGGCGGCCTCTGGTCACTCCACCTCGCCGCCGACGGCACATCGCGCCGCACGCTCTGCCTCGTCACGGTAGCGCCGAACCGCGAAGCGGGCGAGGTCCACTCGCGCATGCCGGTCGTGCTCACCGGCGTCGCCCGGCAGGCCTGGCTTTCCGAGCGGGCGATGACGCCGGACGATTTCGCCGTCCTCGCCGTCACCGCGCCCGATCGCACGCTTTCGCTTCATCGCGTCACGCCCGACGTCAACCGCGTCGCCGTCGACGCCGAGCATCTCGTCCGCCCCTTGGTCGGCGCGATGGATCAGCCGGACTTCTTCGGGGATTTGCTTGGCTAACGGGGCGTTTTTCGACAGACCAGAGCCATGGCCGAGCCCACGCATACCCCGAAGATCGTGGAGAAGCCGTGGGGGCGTGAGATCTGGTATGCCGACCAGGCCGCCTATGCCGGCAAGGTGCTCGAAGTGAAGAAGGGCCGCCGCCTCAGCCTCCAATACCACGAACGCAAGACGGAGACACTGCATCTTCTTTCCGGCAAGGTCCTCCTGACGCTCCGGCCGATCGCCCTGGGCGAGACGCCCGCGGCCGCGCTCGTCACTTCCGCCGACCAGAGCCTCTGGCTGCCCGGACAGTCCGTCCATATCCCGGCCCGTACGATCCACCGCTTCGAAGCCCTTGAAGACAGCGTCCTGCTCGAAGTCTCCACGCCCGACCTGACCGACATCGTCCGCCTGCAGGACGACTTCTCCCGGCCGGCGCGCGACTGACCCATCCCTTCCCACATGCGCAAAGTATTGGCCTTTGATCTCGGCGGCACGAAGTTCGCTTTCGGCGTCGTCAACCAGGACGGCACCGTGCTCGGCTCCGGCCGCGTCGAGACGTTCGCCGAAAAGGGTCCGCAGCAGGCCTGCGAACGCGTCGCCGAAGCCGCTCACCAGCTCCTCGCCGAACTCAAGCTCAAGCCGGTCGACTTCGTCGCCATCGGCGTGGCCTCGCCCGGCCCCCTCGACATCGCCCGCGGCTGCGTCGACGGCTCCCCGAATCTCCCGGGCTGGACCGGTTTCTCGATCACGGAGTTTCTGAGCAATTCCTTCGGCGGCCTGCCCGCCCGCATCGACAACGACTGCAACGCCGCCGCGCTCGGCGAATACCGCTTCGGCGCCGGCAAGGGCAAGAAGAACGTCGTCTACATCACGGTCTCCACCGGCATCGGCGGCGGCGCGGTCATCGACGGTCGCCTGATGCGCGGCTCCAACGGCAACGCGGCCGAGCTCGGCCACATCCCGCTCACGATGGACGGCCCCCGCTGTGGTTGCGGCAACCCGGGCTGCTGGGAAGTCTACGCCTCCGGCACCGCCATCGCGCGCCGTACCCGCGAGGCCCTCGCGGCCGGTCGTCCGTCGAGCATCGTCAAGTTCGCCGGCAGCATCGACCAGGTGACGACGCATCACCTCTTCCAGGCGATGGCCGAAGGCGACGCGCTCGCCAATGAGATCTGGGCGGAGTCGATCAACTACCTCGGTCGCGGCCTCGGCGCCGTGATCAACACTTTCAATCCCGACGTGATCGTGGTCGGCGGCGGCGTCACCGCGGCCGGCGACGCGCTCTTCGTCCCGATGCGCAAGAGCGCCAACAACTACGCCTTCCCGCGCCTGTCGGCGGTCTGTTCGATCGTCCCCGCCGGCCTCGGCGGCAATGTCGGCGTCGTCGGCGCCGCGGCCTGCGCCTTCGAGCACGTCAGCTGACGCGCCCCGCCGGCGATGCGCGTCTCCGTCGTCCTCCCGGCGTTCAACGAAGAGAAGCTCCTTCCGGCCGCTCTTGCGGCGGTGAAGGCCGCGGCGTCGGCGTTCACGGCGCGCGGCTGGGAATGGGAATGCGTGGTCTGCGATAATAACTCGACCGACGGCACGTCCGCGGTCGCCTGCGCAGCGGGCGCGACGGTGGTCTTCGAACCGGTGAACCAGATCGGCCGGGCCCGCGATGCCGGGGCGCGGGTCGCGACCGGTGAATGGCTGGTGTTCATCGACGCGGATTCCACGCCTTCGGCGGAGCTCTTTGCGTCCATCGCGACCCGCATCGCCGAAGGGCGCGCGCTCGGCGGCGGCAGCACGGTCGAGCTCGAGCCAGGCACGCCGCGCTTCGCCCGCTTCGTCTGCGGGCTCTGGAATCTCTGGAGCCGCCTCGCGGGCTGGGCCGCGGGCTCATGCGTCTGGGTCGAGGCGGCCGCGTTCCGCACGGTGGGCGGCTTCGGGACCGAATATTATGCGGGCGAAGAGGTCTTCCTCAGCCGCCGATTGAAGTCCCTGGCCCGTCGCTCCGGCCGCCGCTTCGTCATCCTGGCGGACCACCCGCTGCGGACGTCTTCGCGCAAGCTGAAGCTTTACACGCTCACGGAGGGAGGCCGCTTCTTCTTCCGCATGCTGTTCACCGCGGGTCGCGCGGCGAAACGGCCGGAGAACTGCGAGATCTGGTATGACGGCCGGCGCTGAGGCTCAGAGCCGCTGACGCTTCCACTTCGGGATCGGGAACGCGGTCACCTTGTCGGAGCGCACTTCGACGTCGTCGCGGTGCCGCAGGCGCTTGGCCTCGGCGGCGGTGACGATCTCGTAATGCGGCGCGGCGGTGATGAGGTCGGCGATCTCCCAGCAGTCCTTCGGATTATTGACCCACTTCTCCGGCGGCAGGCGGCTGAGGTCATACGGCTTGGAATAGCTCCGCAGGGTCTTGCGCGGACCCTTGGCGTATTCGTGGAAGTAGGACATCGCGAGTTCGCGTACGCTGCGGTAGACCGGATCGCGCCAGCGCAGGCAGACGTAGTTGGTCTTGGAGATGGCACCCCACTTGCCGTTCACGCGGAAGGGCGCGATGACGTGGTCCATGTCCTGGTGGGCGCTGAAGTCCAGGAGCAGGGGAGGGTGGCCCTGCAGCCACAGCGCGAAGGCGGCCACCATGGCGCCCTCGATGCAATGGGCCCGGTGATGCTTCAGGGTCTGCTCCACCGAGCGGGCGGTGTCGCCCTCGGGTTCGAAGTTCTGCGGGAAATCGACGAGGAAGTCCTGGATCGCCTGCGGGGTGGCGAGCCGGGCCAGCGTGCGCGCCGCGGTCAGGCTGAGGCCTCTCTGCTGGGCGAGTCGGGTGCGGGCGGCGTACGACATGGTTGCAGGTCTATCCGCCCGGAGGGATTGCTCAAGGAGCGAGTGCGGCGGTGCTTTCGGATTGGCTAACTTCCGCTCCGGCGTTTGCTCATCGACGTCCGCCATGCCGATCTTCGATTATACCTGCGCCGATTGCGGCAAGACGAGCGAGTTGCTTGTCCGGAGCTCCCGCGAGACCCCGGCCTGCCCGCACTGCGGTTCGGACAAGCTCGCGAAGCAGCTCCCGATCGTCGCGGTCAAGGGCCTGAAGTCCGACCACGTCCACACGAACAGCTGCGGTTGCGGCCAGCCCCGCGGAGGCTGCGGTAACTGAGATGGACCTCGAGCACTTCCGCTGGGGCGCCCTCCAGCTCATCCTCCTGATCATCTCGATCGGGCTCCATGAGTTCGGCCATGCCTGGGTGGCGGACCTCCGGGGCGACCCGCTCCCGCGCCTGCAGGGCCGCGTGACGCTCAATCCCTTCGCCCATACCGATACGATCGGGACGATCATCCTCCCGGCGGTCATGATCTTCCTCAGCCCGGGCTTCGGCCTCATCGGCTGGGGTAAGCCCGTGCAGATCTCCCTGCCTAACCCTAAGACCCGCCGGATGGATGATATCTATATCACCCTGGCCGGCCCGGCGATGAACCTGGTGCTCTGCTTCGTCTTCGCCGTCATCGGCGGCCTGGGAGACTTCGACCCCCGCTCCCAGGAGGTGATCATCGACTTCCTGAAGATGGGCATCTTCCTCAACGCCGGCCTGGTGGTCTTCAACCTCATCCCGATCCCTCCGCTTGACGGCTCGCGCGTCGCCGTCCGCCTGGGCCTCTATTCCGAGGAGACTTTCCTGATGCTCCTCCGCTGGGGCTTCATCATCCTGCTCGTCGCGGTGAACCTGCCGTTCTTCCGGGAGTTCATGCATACGGCGATCGGGCTGGTCGCCACGCCCTGGTTCTGGCTCTGGGGCTCACTCGCCTGAGCCGGCCGGCCACGAGAGGCTTGCCTATTTCCCGCCCGCGGGCGAAAGTCGGGCCATGCAAACCCTCGGCGAACGTCTTCAAGAAGCCCGTCAGCGACTGGGCGTGACCCTCCGCGAAGCCGCGGAGTTCACCAAGATCCGCACCGACTACCTCCAGTCGATGGAGGCCAACCAGTTCGAGTCCATCCCGCTCGCCGACGTCTACAAGCGCGGCTTCGTGAAGGTCTACGCGAAGTATCTCCGCCTCGACGACGAGAAGGCCGGCGCCGATTTCAACACGCATCATTCCGCCAAGGCTTCCCGCCGTCCGCTCGAAGCCGGCGCCGAAGAAGACGCGGCTTTCGAGCCGGAGACCGGCGGCGCGCCGCTGACGATCAGCCGCGACACGCTGATCTACGGGATCATCGGTATCGCGGTCATCGCGATCCTCATCGCGCTGTTTTTTCCCTAAGCTCGCCGTCGCCGGCCCGGCGACCCGAGCCTCCGGCTCCTTCGGTCGTCTCGCCGGTCGCGCCGACGAGCCGTCCCCATCAGATCACGCTCCGTTCCACCAAGGCCGGCGTCCAGTATCAGGTCATCGAACAGAACACGGGTGAAGCCCCGGGACGCGGCGTGCTGTCGCCCCGCGACAAGCCGGTGGTCATCAATGTCAAGGGCCCCAGCGAACTCCGCTCCTCGGCGGTCGAGAGCCTGCGCGTCCAGATCGACGGCATCCCGTTCCCGATTCCTGCCAACGTGACCGGAGCGATGTACGTGGCCTTGCCCGATACCTTCACGACCCCGCCGGCGCCCGCCCCCGTCGCGGCGCCCGCCCCGAAGTCGGCTGCGCCGAAGACGAAGGCTGCCCGTTGAGCCGAGGGGGTTGACCCTTCCGACTTCCTGGCTTATCTCTGGGGCGCAGTGCCTCCGCGCCTCGAACAACGTGTCCTCGTCCTCAACCGTCTCTGGCAGCCGGTGAACATCGTCGGCGTGCTCCGCGCGATGAGCCTGCTCTTCCGCGGACGCGCGTCGGCCATCTACTCCGATCCTACCGCCGGTCACCGCGTCCTCAGCTCCGCGGAGTGGCTGAAGTTCTCGGTCGAGACCCCGCCGCCCGCGGCCGAGTCCGTCCGCTCTCCTTGCATCGTCCTGCGTGTCCCGCGCGTCCTCCTGCTCGGCGAATACGACCGCGTCCCGCGTCGCGAGATCCGCTTCTCCCGTCGCAACGTCTACCTGCGCGACGCCAACACCTGCCAGTATTGCGGCCGGACCTTCCGCGACGAGGAACTCAACCTCGACCACGTCGTCCCGCGCGATGTCGGCGGCAAGACCAACTGGGAGAACATCGTCACGGCGTGCGTGCGCTGCAATTCCCGCAAGGCCAACCGCCTGCCGGAGCAGGCCGGCATGACCCTGCGCCGCGCCCCGGCCAAGCCGAAGTGGCGCCTGGTGGTGGCGTCATCGCTGTCGGCGGACGAAGTCGAGGCCTGGAAGGAATTCCTCGAGGTCACGCCCGCGGGTCAGCTGCCTTGGCGGAACTGAGCGTCGTGGTCCTTGGTGCGGGTAACCAGATTCGAACTGGTGTATCCACTTTGGAAGAGTGGTGTCCTACCACTGAACGATACCCGCGTGGCCAAGGACGCCCACTATCCCGAGCCTGCCCGCCGGGGTCAAGCCTCGGCCAGCGGTCCTGGAGCGGGCAACCAGGCTCAAACGGGCGTCACCACTATGGGAAAGTGGGGGTCATGCCGGCGACGTCCGGTCCGTCATGGCCACATGATTGCGGGCGAGCGGCGCATCCGTTTGCGCTTCACGGGGAGCCGACTTCCGTCATCCTGCGCCCATGGCTCGTTCCTCCGCTTCCGCCGTCCGTGACGTCCTGATGATGGCGACTCCTTCCAAGAACGCCGACCTGCGTTGGTTCGGCGGCCTCCACGCTTCCGACCCGTTCCCGGCCTTCTCGGTCGGCCGCCGCCGTATCGGCCTGCTCCCGGGCATGGAGGTCGGCCGCGCGAAGGACGAATCCGCCTTCGACGAAGTGCTCAATCTCACGGCGATCATCGCCGACCTCCGTAAGACCAACCCGAAGGCGGGCGTGGCCGACGCGATCGTCTTCGCCGCCCTCGAGCGCGGCGTCCAGCGCTTCCGTGTGCCGGCCGACTTCCCGGTGGGCCTCTTCCAGCGTCTCCGCGAGCTCGGCCTCGAGCTCCACGCGGTCGGCGCCCAGCAGAACGAACGCGGCGCGCCCGAGCTCTTCCCGGAACGTCAGGTGAAGTCGAAGGCCGAACTCGCCGGCATCCGCGCGGGCAATGTCGCGGCGGCCGCCGGCTTCAAGGCCGTCGAGCAGGTCCTCGCGGAGTCCAAGGCGGACAAGAAAGGCGTGCTGCAGTGGAAGGGCAGGACCCTCACGGCGGAGATCCTCAAGGAGGAGGCGCAGGTCGCGATCCTCCGTCAGGGCGCGCTCTGCGACATCGGCCTGATCATCGCTCCCGGCGACCAGGCGGTGGACTGCCATTGTTCCGGCTCCGGCCCCGTCCGCGCCAACGAGCTGATCGTCTGCGATATCTATCCCCGCCACATCGCTTCGCACCACTACGGCGACATGACCCGCACGTACCTGAAGGGGAAGGCCAGCGCGAAGCAGCGCAAGATGGTGCTCGCGGTGCTCGAAGCCCAGCGTCGCGCCATCAAGGCGATCCGCGCCGGCGTGACCGGCGCCAAGGTCCACACGGTGGTGCAGGAATATTTCAAGTCCCTCGGCTTCGAGACCGGCCTGAAGAAGGGCGTCTACGTCGGCTTTTTCCACGGCACGGGCCATGGCCTGGGCTATGATATCCACGAAGACCCGGCGCTCTCCACGCGCAATCCGCTCCCGCTCGTCGCGGGCAATGCGGTCACGGTCGAGCCGGGTCTCTACTATCCGGGCCTCGGCGGCTGCCGTTTCGAAGACTGCGTGGTGGTCACGAAGCAGGGCTGCGAATTCCTGTCCGCCCATCCCTATAACTGGGAGATCGCCTGAGGATGGCCAAGGGGCGGGGCAGGGCGGGCACGCACACGTCGCTGACCGACGCCGCCCGTCCCGTGGCCGAAGCCCTCGAGCGTCATGGCCGCGTCTCCCGCGGCGTGATCAGCGCCCGCGTCCGCGCGAGCACGCTCTCGATCAAGATCATGAAGCTCGGTGGCGGCCTGCGACTGACGGTCGTCTCGAAGGGCTCGCGCCAGGAGTTGCATGTCTACGGGATCACGGCCGAACGCGCCGGCGAGATCCTCTCGGGTCCGGACTTCTCCGGCTACAAGCTGAACTTCGCCGATGAGTGACGCCCCCGTCATCGTGGCCGAGGTCACGGCCGCCGATTGGACCGCCGCGGGTCCGGGGTGGACGCACCTGCCTTACCTCGCGCGCTTCCGCGCCGATCGCCTGCCGGCCTCTTGGGACGCCTTCTTCACGGGTCGCCATCATGCGGTGCTCGAGAGCGGACGCACGGGGAGCCTCACGATCGCGGTCCCGGCCGCCCCGCGCGCGACGCTCTTCTTCGCGGACGGACGCGTGGTGCTCCATGCCGAGGATGGCGCCCACGAGGAGACGACCGAAAAGCCGCTGGCTTATCTGCGTCGCTGGTCGCGCGAGGTCCGCGCGCCGCGTCTCGCCGGCTGGCCCGCCTTCCAAGGCGGCCTGATCGCGCTGCTGGGCTACGAACTTGCGACACAGATCGAACCGGTGCGCTCCGCGCCGGCCGATGTCCGCGTCCCGCTCGCCGCCTTCCTCGAGGCCCACGAGGCCTGCGTCTTCGACGCCGTGAAGCAGGAACTTACGGTCGTCGTGCTCTGTCCGTTCGGTTCGCCCAATACCGCGCTCCGCGAGGCCCGTGCGCGCGCCCTCGCCCTCGCGGCGCGCTGGTCCTCCGCCTGCGCCGTGTCGTCGCCGACGCTGCCTCCTTCCGCCACGCCGGCCCAGCCGCTCGCGACGTCGTTCGACGAAGCCGGCTTCGTCCGCGCGGTCGCGCGTTGTCAGGAATACATCGCCGCGGGCGATACGTATCAGGTCAATCTCTCCACGCGGCTCGAGGTCCCGCCGGTCGATACGCTCCGCGCCTACGAAGCGTTACGCTCTGCCAATCCTTCGCCTTACATGGGCTTCGTGCGCCTGCCCGGCGTTTCCCTCGCCTGCGGTTCGCCCGAACTGCTCGTCGAAGTCGCGGGCGGCCGCGTCGCCTCGCGGCCGATCGCCGGCACGCGTCCGCGCGGCGCCGACGAAGCGGCGGATCTCGCTTGGGCCCGCGAACTCTCGGGCGATACGAAGGAGAAGGCGGAGCACCTGATGCTCGTCGACTTGCTGCGTAATGATGTCGGCCGCGTCTCGCGTCCCGGCACCGTGCGCGTCCCGGAGTTCATGGCGGTCGAACGCTACTCCCATGTGATGCACCTCGTCTCGCAGGTCGAAGGCGACCTCGCCGCGGTCGCCGGCCCGGCGGACGTGGTCCGCGCGCTCTTCCCGGGAGGCACGATCACGGGCGCGCCGAAAGTGCGCACGATGCAGGTCATCGCCGAACTCGAACCGGTCGCCCGCGCTTTCTACACAGGCTCGCTGGGTTGGATCGGCGCTTCGGGCGAGCTCTGCCTCAACATCATCATCCGCTCGCTCTGGTCCGCCGAGGGTCGTGCCTTCGTCCAAGCGGGCGCGGGTGTCGTCGCCGACTCGGTGCCCGCCCGTGAATACGCCGAGAGCCTGCGTAAGGCCCAAGCACCGCTCCTTGCCGCCGCCCGCGCGGTCCTCCCATGAGCCGCGTCTGTCGTAATGGCGTCCTCGCCGAGGGCGACGCCACGCCCGGCAGCTTCCCGGCTGGCGCGGGCTTCTTTGAGACGGTCGCCCTCCGCACCGGTGCGGTGGAGTGTCTCGACGATCATCTGGCGCGCCTGCGCGCGGGTATGTCCCGCGCCGGCTTCGCCCCTGGACCGCTGGCTGCCGGCGACTTGCCGGCCTGGCGCGCGGCGCTCGGTCTGCTTGGCGGACAGGATGGCGTGCTGCGTCTCGTCGTCGGCTCCGACTTCGAGGAGCTCGGCCTCCGCGCTTTGCTCCCTTCGCCCGAAGTCTTTCGCCTGCGTTCGCTCCGCACCGCGCGCGACGCCGCCGAATGGCTCCCGCGTCCGAAATCCGCCCCGTGGGCTAACTCCATGGCCGCCACCATCGAGCTGCGTTCGCTCGGCGTCGGCGCCGGCGTCGAAGGCGTGCAGTTCGACGCGCGAGGTTTCGTCAGCGAAGGTTCCCGCTCGAGCCTGGCCTGGGTCGAAGGCGGCGTGCTCCATGTCCCGGCCGAGTCCACGGGTCGCCTGCCAGGCACGGCGCTCGGTCAGCTGATCCACTGCGCGGGTTTGCCGGTACGCGCGGTCGAGTCGGCGGTCCCGGTCCGCGCCGAAGTCGTTCTGCTGCTACGCTCGACCCTGCCAGGCGGCGCGTCCGCTGTCTCGCATTGGGATGACGTCGACGGCCGCCCGCTCTGGTCGGGAGATCCCGCCGCCGCTCGTCCGCTCCTTGCGGCGCTGGCCGCTTGGCGCGCTCAGCGCTGCATCAGCTTCGCGTAGGCCGGCAAGGCCGCCGCGAGCACGAAGAGCGCGAGGAAGGCGACGCTGAGCAGCGCGGAGAAGCAAGTCGAGGCGAGGAGCTTCGACATGCGCACGACGTCGTCCGTCTCGCGCAGGTGCGCGCGGGCGGCGTAGAGCGTGACGCCGAGGCCGACGGCGAGCAGGCCCAGCAAAGCGCCGCTGAAGTGATTGAAGAAAAGACCGGTGAGACCGGGCAGCTGGCCGGGTTCGCCGACGATGGTGGCGACGAGCACCGGTTGCGCGCGGAAGGCGATCGCGCCGGCGGCCGCGGGGAGTCCGGCGGTCAGGAAGACAGCCAGGGCGGAGATGATCCGGAGCTCGCGAGGGGTCATGCGCGGAGTATCTCCCCTCTCTCCGTAGGGTCAACGCCGGGATTCTCCCTCGCCAAGTCGGCGGGCGTCGCCTATCCCAGCATGACATGGAATCCGTCTGGTATCTCTGGCTGGTCTTCGTCCTCCTCAACGGGAGCGCGGCGGGGATTTCCCTCGTCGCCGGCGTCGTCTCCGCCCTTTCGCACACCGAACTCGAGGACCTCCGCCGCCGTCAGGCCACCGCCGCCGTCGCGCTCGAGCGCTGCCGCGGCGACCAGGGCAACACCCTCGCCGCCTTCGAAGTCCTGTCCGCCGCCTTCGTCGGCATGAGCGCCTTGCTCGGCGGCGTGCTCGTCGGCGTCCGCTTCCTGCCGCGCGTCGGCGAGAGCTGGGGCATCGCCCTCGTCACGGTGCTCGGCGTCATCGCGGTCTCGTTCTTCATGGCCTGGCTGACGATCATGCTCCCGCGCAAGCTCGGCATGCATTTCCGCGTGGCGCTGGCCCCCCGCATCGCGACCGCCCTCCCGCTCGTGCGCGGCGCCGCCAAGATGCTTCGCATGCTCGGCAAGCTGCATGACTCGCTCGCTCCGCCCGAGGAGCCCGGCGTGGACCGCGCCGACGCCGACATCGGCAGCCTCGCCCAGGCCGCCGCGCGCGAAGGCAAGATCACGCAGGCCGAGAGCAACCTCGTCGCCAACGCCGTCCGGCTCGACGACATCCCGGTCTCGCAGGTGCTCACGCCGCGCCCGGTCGTCACTTCGATCGAGGCGGACCTGACGGTCGCCGATGTGCTCCGCCTCTACCCGAGCGTGCCGCACGGCCGCATGCCGGTCTGGGAGCAGAACCCGGACCGCATCGTCGGCGTCGTGCGTCGCCGCGACCTGCTGAAGGCCGCCGGCGAGGGCCGCCGCGACGTCACCGTGCGCGAGCTCATGGGCAAGCCGCACATCGTGCCCGAGAACGCCACCCTGTCCGACGCCCTTCACGACCTCGTCCGCGCGCATCAGCACCTGGCCGTCGTGGTCGATGAGTTCGGCGCCTTCGCCGGCGTCGTCACCCTCGAAGACGTCTTCGAGTCCCTCCTCGGCGTCGAGATCTACGAGAAGGACGACCCGCACCCCGACATGCGCGAGCTCGCCCGCCAGCGCGGCCACCGCGTCGGCCGTCGCGCGGGTCCGGAGACCCCCAAGCCCGGCGCATGAACGCGGCCTTGCTCGCCTACTGGACGCACGACCTCGACCCGGTCGCGTTCCGCTTCCCGGAGAGTTGGGGACTGCGCGGCGTGCATTGGTATGGCCTCGCCTACGCCGGGGGCTTCCTCGTCGCCGCCTGGCTCCTCGGCCGCTGGCGTCGCGCGGGCCTCACGCCGCTGCGCACGGCGCTCGACGAATCGGCGCTCATCACCGCGGTGATGGTCGGCGTCATCGCCGGTGGCCGTTGCGGCCACGTCTTCCTTTACGCCCGCGCCGAGTTCGCCGCCGATCCGATGATGCTCTTCCGGGTCTGGGAAGGCGGCATGGCCAGCCACGGCGGCTTCCTTGGCGTACTCCTCGCCGGCGTCTGGTTCGCCCGCCGCGTCAAGGCCGACTTCTTCGCCGTGGGCGACCTGCTCTGCGCCCTCGCCCCGGCCGGCCTCCTCTTCGGCCGTCTCGCGAACTTCATCAACGGCGAGCTCGTCGGCGATCCCTCCTATTTGCCATGGGCGGTGATCTTCCCGCGCGAAGGCGCCGAGCCGCGCCACCCGTCGCAGCTCTACGAGGCCTTCGCCGAAGGCTTGCTGCCGTTGCTCTGGGTGCTCCGTCGCTATCCGCTCCGCCTGCCGCCCGGCCGTCTCGCGGGCGAGTTCCTCCTCCTGTATTCCGTCGGCCGCATCGTCTGCGAGGCCTTCCGCTCGCCGGAAGACGGCTACGTCCTCGGCCTCACGGCCGGTCAGTTCTGGACGCTCCCGCTCGCCGCCTTCGGCGCCTGGCTCGTCTACCGCGCCCGTCGTCGGACTGAATGATGTTGCCCGTGCGGGCCGACGGTGGGAGAAGCCATCTGCGCCATGACGAACGTCCCGCTCCTTGACCTCGGCCCGCAGAACCGCGCCCTCGAAGCGCAGTTCGAAGCCGCTTTCCGCGACGTCCTTCGCTCGAACATGTTCATCATGGGCCCGCGGCTCGAGGCCTTCGAGAAGGATTGCGCCGCGTTCCTCGGCGTGAAGCACGCCCTTGGGGTCTCCTCCGGCACCGACGCGCTCCTGCTCGCGCTCATGGCGCTCGATATCGGCGAGGGCGACGAAGTCCTGCTCCCCTCGTTCACCTTCTTCGCGACCGCCGGTTCCGTCGCCCGCCTCGGCGCCACCCCGATCTGGGTCGACGTCAACCCGCACCACTTCAACATCGATCTGGACGACGCCGCCCGGAAGGTCGGCCCGCGCACGCGCGCGATCATGCCGGTGCACCTCTTCGGCCAGTCCGGCGACCTCGACGCCCTGCAGGCTTTCGCCACCAAGTATCGCCTCCGGGTGATCGAAGACGCCGCCCAGTCGATGGGCGCTCGCTGGAAGGGTCGTTCGACGATGTCGTCCGGCGACTTCGGTGCGACGAGCTTCTTCCCGTCGAAGAACCTCGGCGGCATGGGCGATTCCGGCCTGGTCACCACGCAGGACGACGCCCTCGCCGAGCGCGCCCGCATCCTCCGCGTCCACGGCATGCAGCCGAAGTATTTCCACCGCGAGGTCGGCGCCAACTTCCGCATGGATCCGCTCCAGGCGGCCCTGCTGCACCTCAAGCTCCCGCACCTGCCGGAATATAACTGCGCGCGCGCGGGTAATGCCAATTTCTACCACGGTGCGCTCAAGGGCGTCGCCGGTATCGCCGAGAACCGTCCCGGCGCCGACAAGGCCGCGAAGATCCTGCTCCCGGTCGACTTCTCCGGCCAAGGCATCTGGAATCAGTTCACGCTCCGCGTGCTCGGTGGTCGCCGCGATGCGCTCAAGGCCTTCCTCACCGCGCGCAAGATCGGCTGTGAGATCTATTACCCGATCCCGCTCCACCGCCAGCAGTGCTTCGTGGACCAGAAGTATCGCGGCTTCGACAGCGTGCCCGTCTCCGAACGTCTCGCCAGCGAAGTCCTCAG
>CANKZO010000026.1 GCA_947488485.1 Opitutia bacterium
GAACCATCTAATAAATTCTCAGTTTTTAAACCCAAATTTTGCATTTCAGAAATAACATTTATTTTGGCTCTTTCACTTGAAAACCCTGGTAGAAATTGCGCACCAATTAATAATGGTGGGGGTATTGGTATAATCGCTCTTTTGCTCAAAAGATTAATAGAATCCAATATTTTACTTATGGAATCTATAACACTTTTGCATTTTTTAAAATCAGTCTTTATTGACACCAGCCCAAATAAAGAGGTTGTTAAAGCTATAATTATCTGCTTTTGTTTCTTTGTATATTTCTCAAAAACACCCCCAATAACATTTGAAACCATTTTCTTTAATTTACCTTTCAGAACATTAAACAATTCTTTTAGAAAGAGTTCAAGAATTTTTCTGGTAACATTTTGAACATAAACTTTATACTTTTTAGCAAATATTTCAGCACTATCAATCTTTTCTTTGGCAAAGGATAATACTTTGGTGGCATCATCTTGTGTTAATTTCCACTTATCTTTAATGTCATTATAATTACTAGTTGCCGTTCCTTCAATTACTTGACCTAAAACCATTATTGGGAATAATAATTTAGGTGACAATATAGATTCAATAATTCCTTTAACAAACGAAAATAACGTTTCATTATTGTTTGTTAAGTTATTCTTTTTCAAAATGTTTAGAATAGCATCAGTAATAACGTTGCTTTTTTCTTGTTCATTTAACCCATTGAATGTTGCAGAAATATCTTTGGCAAAATCTCTTATAATTTCATAATCAATAGGCTGGTTGACAACCCCACAACTATCAAAATCAATTATTTTATTTAAGTAATTATTGATATTGGTATCAATTTTTTTTAATTCTATTTCTGAAAATGTAAAAAAGTTATCAGTTTCATCATCAAGTTCAGAAATTTTAGCAATACCACTAACATCTATCTCCTCTGTATTATCAAAACACTTACCACACAATCTCTCGATGAGTAACATAAATTTACTCTTATCTTTAATATCAGTTTCAGTGCTACTTTCAGTTATATCAGCACCATCAATAATATAATTAAATATATTTTTAATTACATTTTTAAAATCAATAATAGATAACGTATCATAGTATTCAAATATAAATTTGCTGTAATAATTGAACCCCCCTTCACCTATTAGAGTTACCGCAATAAAATCACCAGGATCATTTAAATCATTTATTGGTTCATAAGAAAAGTCAAATAATTTTGATTTAAATCCCCCATTATAAACCTCACCATAAGCGTTAAAAAAACTTTCTTTAGGCTTGATTATTCTTTCATATAACTCTCTATTGAATGGGAAATTAACATCTCCGCCATATCCCTTATATTTTTTGCCTGTTATATTTGATAATATGGTTGTACCACTTAAATCTTCATAGAAGAATTCCCCAGGTTGGGATTGAGGTGTTTTTTTTAAATTGTTCCATAAATCTAAATTTTTAACAGGAACAAATACCTTGTTAGGGGGGCTGGTTAATGTTTTATAAGCATCAAAAGAAATAACTGGAAACGTTTGGTCAGTTCTACAACCTAATAAATTAATAGCCTCATCTATTAATATCTTTTTTATTTCAGGCAGGCTTTTAACTAAAACATCTGAAAATGTTTTTAACAACTTATTATTGCTATCATCTCCTTCACCATCTATTTTTTTAATAAAGTTAATTAACTGATTAAATACAGATGGTGTTTTATTATTTTTTAAATTGAGTTTGGATTTAAAAGAATCAATAGTGTTTTCAACATTAGACACGCTTTTATTAAAGAATATCTCACTTTGTTGTCTAGCTGTTTTTGATGCATTTTTACTATCTAAATATGTTGTATATGCATCAATTTTTTTACTAATATTTTTATAATCATTAACTATATTAGGCATCTAAATTTACTTTATAGTGTAAGTCCCCATGTCAAGATTTGCATCTTTATCAATAAGATTTTGTAGAATATCTTCATCTAAATCTGTAAATGAAAACGAGGTTTCTTCTTTATTCATTTTTCCCCAAATACCTGATTGTAATTTTGATAATGATAGTTTTTTCTCAACACATTCATTGATGATTCTTTGTTGCTTTTCAATAACAGGGCCAATCATTGTCATATCTTCTGGATCCTTTAACATGGCTAACATCTTATTTTGGATTCTAATGGCTGTCGTTCTTTGCTCAACTAGCTCATTGTAGATTTCTTGCATTAAATTTAATATAGATTCTTTATTAAAATTAATTTCTTTTTTTGCTGGTCTTGGCATAATTAAACTATTTTATTAACTATAAATATGTATAATGATTTAAATTTTTTAAGAGATATTCTAATTTCCTTTGTTGTTAAATTTGTCATTTCTCTTAAAGACAATAAAATTAAATTTTTATTAAATTTTGAATTATCGGTGGCAGTAAAGATTGTTTCATATTTTTCAAAAATATCAACCAGTGCAAAGCCTAATTTCTTTTCATTATCACTTAATGATTGGGTCTCAATAAAATCTTTTAATTTGTTTGTGTATTCTATAATGATATAATCAATATCAATGACATCTTCATCAATGATATACATCATATCAGGTCTTTCTTCAAGAGAAGCTGAAATATCCTCATAAGACACCTTACGATTAGTTTCTTTCTGATCTCTCATTATCTGACCCATTAGATAATTTTTACAGATTGTACCAAAATAAGAATACGCTTTTTTGTTCTTTGCCGGTTTAAACTTATCGACTTTTGTCATAAGAAAAGAATGGACATCAGTATGTATATCATTGAAGTCCATATCTTTTCTATATAACCTATACCTTCTGATAATAGAAGATATCATTTTATCTAATGGTTTCCTTAAAGATTTGTTATATATCTTATTCTTTTCATCAAAAGTTTTTGCGTTTAAGAACTCAACAACAGCATTTTCTTCAGGTGTGTCAAAATAGTTTTCTTTTGACTTTCGTTTTACTTTCTTATTTACATCATCTGAAACTTCTTGAATAATAATTGACATTAGGACGTTTGAATTTCATATTTTATTTTCCTGTCTGTTGTGAAGAAATATTCTTTCTTTGCTGTTTGTAACCAAAACTTAACTTCATCTTCGGTTATTTTATTATCACCAAACTTATAATTCCAAAAAATAGATCCCTCTCTTAAATTTGTATGCTTATACCCAAGTTTAGGTATAGTCATAATTGAGGGTGAATTATAAGAAAGTCTTAATAAAAATTCATAACCAAAAGTTAATTTGATTGAAGGTTTAAATCCGCCAGTTAAGATAAATACATCTTTCTTCAAAATAATACCAGAAGTTTGAAAATTTTGATAATCTTGTAAAACTTCATTGGTCAAATACCCCATTTCTTGCGCAAAATTAGCAGCAAACGTAGCCTCATTGGTAAACCCAGCAAACACTTCTTTATTATCAACATCAACCACAACAGGTAAAAATGTAGAAACCTCCGGATAAACTTCTAAATATTTTTTAAAATTCTTAAACCAAATATTTGAATACTCATCATCAAATTCAAAAAACGAAACCCATTCAGATGTTGATTGCTCAACGCCATAATTTATTTGGGCACAATAATTAGGTTCTTCAACCCAAACTTTTTTTACAACATTTAATGATTTAAAATCATATGTGTCCAAAAATGAAACAAGGCTTTCTTCGTTTGTATGAACAATAACCAATTCATCACATTGCTCTTGTTGGTTTTGTAATGAAGTAATGGCTTTCTCAAAGAAAACCGAAAAATCTTTCGCCTTTGAAGATTTTATAGGTAAGATAACTGATAAGGATATGTTTTTGCTCATTTTATATTTTTTTTAATTGGTCTTCAAATGCGTTTATTCTATTGTTTAGATAACCTGAAAATTTTTCAATAACATTAGTTTTAAAGTTTTCAAAGTTGTTATATTTTTGTGCAGTAACCTCAATATCTTCATACAATTCAGGCTTAACGCTATCTTCAAGCCAATTTTGAACAAACTCCGCAATATAATCCACAATCTTTAATTTATCCTGAACCCATATACCATTCTTCTCATCCATCCACTCTGGAATTAAATCAGGTATCTTACCAATAACAGGAACACCACAAGACATAGATTCCAATGGATATGTACCAAACCCACTTGCATCATCAATCCAGACGCTTAAAAAACAATTCTTTAATGAATTAGCAAATTCATTCTCACTTAAACCCCTCATATCCCTAAATGTGAACCATCTAAATTGGGGGTATTTTAAATAAAATTGCTTAACAATATTAATGGTGTCTGCTTGATCCCTAGTATGCATAGCAATAATTGGCATTGGGGGTAATTTTGGTTTTGTAAAAGCAGCTGAAATGACTGGGGTAATAATATCATAAGATATTTTCTTCATAAATGTTTCAACATATTCTTTTTGTTTCTCACTTGTTGTGATACATTTGAAAAAACCAAAACTTGACCAAGTTTGCCCTGGTTGTAATGTGTCCAGTATATATGAATAAGATTGCGTTAACACAATTTTACCACAAGGTAAATCCTTGATTTGTTCCATAATGAACCCATAAATTTCTGGAAGAACAATAAAATCTTCTGGACTAATGTTTAAATTTTCACCCTCAATCGCTTGATGGGGTAATTTAGTCATATATGATTCATCCAACCAAGATTCAACACCAGTGTAATCTTTCTTCTCATGAAGAATTATTGAATTAAACCCATCATCTTTTAAGGCTATTGCAATATCGTAAATAAATTTTACAGATGCTCTCGCATTGCCTTTTGTGTCTTGGACAACAAAATAAATCCTAGACGTTTTTTCTTTTAAGTTAGTTAAAGAGGTTTCTATTTTTGTTTTAATATCATTCATATTAATAGTGGTTTATTAACTTTTTATTTAGCAGAGTATTAAATGCTAATTTAAATGGAAGCGTCAAATTGTTTGCAGAATTTAACCCAAGTTTTTCATCAATGTCATCATTTTCGGTTAAAATAACATCTAACATTAATTTTACCATTTCATATTTAACAACATTTATTTTGGTTTCAGTGCTACCTGATGTTATCTCGGGAGTTTCAATGGTCATGTCAAGGTATTTTTCAACATTATCTAAATCAATAAAATAATGTTCGCCTAAAATTTTTAGCATATTTCTGTGATTTTATTTTTTAAGTCTTTAATTTTATTTATGTTATACTTTGAAATAATATTTTGATTATATATTTGTTCATATTTTATAACAATTTTATCTTCATTTAATAATAAGTCTGGATTTGCTGTAAGTAAAACATCTATTGAATCAAGCATATTATTTTTTGTTTGCTCGCTATAAAACTTGATGTTTTCAACCAAACAAGAGAATTTAGATAAGAAAAATAATGTAGCTGGTTTTGATTTACCAATTTCATCTGAAACAATAATTATTTCATGATTATCTCTCATATCAACATAGAAATCATTTAAATCATTCATGCCAGTATATTCAACAGATGGCGCATGACCAAATATCTCCATTGGATGCTCAATATATAAAAACTCATACAAATCATTGTCAGATGGGAATTTAAAATGTTTTAAAAGATTTAATGAATCAATTGGTTCAGTTATTTCATATTTAAAATCAGATTCATCATCTTTATTTGATAAATAGAACTTATCATACACTTGCTCTATTTTACCCAGCGTATCTCTTAAAACACCATTCAAATCAATCCCAATTCTCATATTTTTTTAATATTTTTGATATTAGGGGATTTCTTACAATATCCTGAGTACCAAATTCATGATGCGCAATATCATCAACATCTTGCAACCTTAACATAGCATCATATAATCCAGTCCCCCTTTTGTCTTTATATCTGTCAGTTTGTTCCAAATCCCCAGATATAAAAAATTTAGTGTTAAATCCAATCCTTGTCAATACTAATTTCATTTGATTTGGTGTCGTATTCTGTGCTTCCTCCAAAACCAATATAGTGTTATCAATATTTAAACCCCTCATATAAGCAAGAGCCATAACTTCAATAACCTCCATCTCCATTAGTTTTTCACGGATATTCTTGCCAATGATTTTGTTTAAAAGATAAAAAGATGGATAAATATATGGATCCATCTTTTCATTAACTGTTCCTGGTAATGCACCTAGTTTTTCTTCTGCCTCAACAGCTGGTTTAACAATCACCAATTTGTCATATGTATTGCTAGGGTCTGCAAGTAAGTCCACAGCTGCCTTCATTGACATATAACTCTTGCCAGTTCCAGCCGGACCAACGCAAATTGTTATTTGGTGATTTAGCAATTTGTCATAATAAATTTCTTGGTTCTCATTTAAGAATTTCTCTTTTTTTTTCTTTTTAAGCAAACTGCAAATTTGGCTTTTTCTTGATTGGGGAGCTAACTCAACCTCATCTTCTTTTTTCACAAATCTTCTTCTCGTCATTAAGTTGTTTTTATTTAATAATAAATAATAGGTACTAAAATTTAATAGTCAAATTTTCATCATTAAATTTGTGTAACCAATATTCAATCATTTCATCTAACATTGTTTCAAATGTATATTTTGGCTGCCAGTTAATTGTTTTCCTTAATTTTGTGGAATCCCCTTTCAAATCACGCAATTCTTCTGGTCTATAAAATTTCTCATCTTGTATAACATAATCCAAATAATTCAAATCCAAATAGCTAAAAACATATTCACATAAATCTCTTACAGAATGTGATACCCCTGTGGCGCACACAAAGTCGTCAGGATTGTCTAATTGCAACATTGACCACATTGCCTCAACATAATCTTTTGCGTGTCCCCAGTCCCTTGTAGCGTCCAAATTACCCAAACTTAATGAATTGGCTAACCCCAATTTTATCTTAACCGCTTCTTTAACCACCTTGTTTGTTACAAAATTTGTCCCCCTCCTTGGACTTTCATGGTTAAACAAAATTCCATTTGATATAAACATCCCATAAGAATTTCTATAATTCCTTGCAATATTATAAGCAAACACCTTTGCACATCCATAAGGAGACACTGGATTTAAAGGGGTTGTTTCCCTTTGATAACCATCAGAATCAATTGAATTACCAAACATTTCAGAAGATGATGCTTGATATATTTTAATTGATTTATCAACAAGTTTAACTGCTTCAAGTAAATTTAACACCCCAAGACCTGTTGCATTTGCTGTGTAAATTGGTTGGTCAAAGGATATTCTTACATGGGATTGTGCTGCCAAATTATATATCTCAATTGGTTTAACTTCTTGTATAACTCTAATCAATGATGATAAATCAGTCAAATCAGCATAATGTAACTTTAATTTATCATATACATTATCCAATCTTGATGTTTGATTCTCTGCAACAGAATTTCTTTTCAATGTCCCATGAACCTCATATCCTTTGTTAAAGAGTAATTCAGCCAAGTAGGATCCATCTTGTCCATTAATTCCAGTTATTAATGCTATTTTATTTTCTTGCATAGTATTTTTTTATTTACGTCATTTATAGTTTTTAATAATTCATATAAGTAGAATCCATATTGGTTATTAATTATATATATTTTATTGAATTAATATGTTCTATGTGAATTAGAATGAAGATGCTCAATATTTCCTTTATAATAATATATAGGTATTTTTTCTAATAGATGGATAAAAGATAATGCTCTTTCTTGTGCATGTCCAGCATATTTATCTTCCATCATATATGGAATTAATGGGTCAATCCAGTTCATATATTTATCAAAAAAAGGTATTGAAAAACAAACATTATTTGTTGTAGGCCACCATAATTCAACCATACCATTTGCCTCATCAATAACGTCCTTAATATATTTTGCCATATCAATATTATATACTAATAACAACCCTTTAAATATGGAAGAAACCAAATCTAAATTAGTTATATAATGATAATTTGGTAAATCTAAAAAGGAATAACTTATAATTTTGGGTTCATTGTTTTTAATTATATCTAATAGTGCTGGCGCAAAGTGTTCATTTATATTAACATCATATTCCAATAAATTAATATATTTTGATTTACATAAATCATTCTTCCATATTGCATACCAAGCTGTGAATGCTGTAAAGTTTGGATATTGTTCAATATTGTGAGGTAATTCTCTTACAATCACAACATTTTGTAGGTCTTTGATTTTATCAACTTCACCCATCCCAACAAACATATAAACAACATCGCCCAATGAATTAAATTTACCAGATTCAATGTGTTCTTTTATAATGTCTTGGTTATGACAAGTAATAAATGTTTTCAAATTTTCATTAAACATAATTTTATTATTTTATTTTCTTTCATATTTTTAAATTTTCATTAACATTACTTATTACTTTATCTGTTTCGTCATTAGACATCTGATGATTATTTGGTATATATAAACCAAAATCATGCACTAATTTTGAATTAGGTAATGGGGTTTTACCATATCTTTCATACCAAAATGGATGTTCATTTATTGAACCACAAATTAATGGGCGACATTCAATATTATTATTTGTTAAAGCTAATGATATTTTTTTTATGTTCTTAGTTATTATGGGAAACGAAAAATTAGATATAAATGAGTTATTAGGTGGTGTTATATTCCAAAATTCATTTTTAATCTCATTTTTATATTTTATATAATTTATATTTCTATTAGTTATAATTGTTTCTAATTTATCCATTTGACCTAACCCAATAAACGCTTGTAAATCAGTGGCTCTTAAATTAAATCCAGGGTAATAAAAGGTATATAAAGATTTAAAATCATCAACACCATATTTATTTCTTAATGTTTTTTGTTTTTCATATGGTAAATCTCTATCCCAGCCATGTGATCTAATTGATAATAATATGTGATACAATTCTTCATTATTTGTTGAAATCATACCCCCTTCAATTGTTGACATATGATGCCCAAAATAAAAAGAAAATGTAGATAAATCTCCAAATGTACCTAGTAATTTATTTTTATATTTTGAACCTATAGATTCACAAGTATCTTCTATTAACAATATATTATTTTCAACACATAATTCAACTATCTCATCCATATGATTTGGAAATCCTAAAACGTGGACTAAAATAATTGCAGAAGGGTTTTCATTTTTTATAATTTCTTTTAAATGTGTAATATCTAAACCTAAATTATCCACATCAGAATCACACATAATAGGATTTAAACCCAACTGTATTGCTGGTGTTACTGTTGTGACCCAAGAAACAGCAGGGACAATAATTTTATTATTTTTTAATTTACCAGACAACATAAGAGAATAAACTCCTGCTAAATTTGCAGATGAACCAGAATTTACAAAAACTGAATATTTACAACCTAACCATTCTGACCATTTTTTTTCAAATTCAATAGTTAAATCGCCTTTAGTTAATCTAGGGTTAGTTTTCAACCAATCAATTAGTTTATTTACATCATTGATATCAATGGTGTCTTTTACAAGTGTTATTTTTTTATCCATAGTTATGTTAATTTTTTTCCCAATTTTCCCAAACAAAAGTATAGTCATACGTTATCCTATGAGTTTTACTCAATTTTTCACGTATATTATTTCTTCTCATTTCACAATCATCAAACATTTTATGAAATTGTATTTGAAAATTATTTATTTGTGTTTGTAAATTACTTTCTAATATAGAATCCAATAGTTCATATTCACCACCCTCTATATTAATTTTAATTAAATCAATATTTTCAATATTTTCTGATTTAATAAATTCTTCAAAATTTATTAATTTAATTTTTTCTTTTTCACCTTCCTGTAAATATAAAGATGAAGATGCACCATCATGAATTATTTCGGTATCGTATGTTTCATTAGATAAACCAAAATTATAAATTTTAATATTTTCTTTATGTCCGAATTTTTTTTCTAACTCTGAAAAATGTTTAAATACCGGTTCAAAAATATATATTTTACTGTTGTATTTTTGTTGTATTGTATCTGACCATTCCCCAATATATCCACCTAAATCAAATACAATTGAATCTTGATTTAAGTTGTAGTTAACTCTGTGGGTGATATCACCGTTATCCCCAAACCATCTTTTTAGTGACTTTTCATCAAAATAATTAATACACATCTTCTGATCTCCTTTTACTAATTTGTTTATTATGAATTCTATAAAATAATAGAAATTCTTGTGTTATACCGAACGAATAACCGTTGTTAATAGATTGTTTCCAAAGTTTAAAATCTTCTTCAGGTATTTCGTTTTTATCATACCTATTTTTATCGTCATCCCAAAATTTTCTACTAAAACAAACTGATGGATGTGCAATTATATTATTACCCCTTTTAAATTCAGAATCTATACTATTAAATTCTGTCATATTAAAAACATTTGTTATTGTATCTTCGTATTCGTTGTTTTTAATCACCTCTTCAATATAGTAAAAATTAGAACTTAATATATCATATTTTTTTTCTAACATAATTTTAGTTTGTATTAACACTCTATCTTCGTGATAAAAATCATCTAAATTCATATTAAAAACATAATCACAATTATCTTCAAACGCTTTATTTAAAATAAAATTCATAGCGTTAGCGTAATTATCTAACTTTTCAGACCAAAATTTTTTTTCTATTTTACAGTCATTTGGTATTACCGAATAATCATCACCACTATAATTTATCTCATAAAAAGTAAAATTATTATCGCTTTGATTTATCATTGATTGAATAGATTTTGAAATCCACCTATCGTAGTAAATATTTTTTATATTTGAGTGAAATAATATAACTCCTTTTTTCATAAATTTAACTTCTTATTTCGTCGTGATTTTTATCTAAAGCTAAAAGTTTTTTATCATAATTTAAATTCCAACTTTCTGGATAACAGTATGATGGGCTTAAAATTGTTGTTGGTTTATTTATTGTGAAAAATTTATTTAAATGACTTTCATCGTGCCATATTGCAATTATTCCATTACTTGAGTCAATATCAATATTTTTATCAATCTGCTCCGACATTTCTAAAAAATTACTTGAATTACCCCCATTAAATCCTCCTGCATAATAAACTAATTCATCATTAGGGTGAATATATGCAGTACTTTCTGGCCTAGTTTCAGGAGTACCTCTTCCACCTAAAAATCCCGGATGTATGGTTGCAACCGTACCCCCTAAAATTTCATCACCTACATCAGCAACAAATCTCATATCAATATCACAATAGAATAGATAATCCTCAACACTTAATATGTCTCTATGTTTAACAAAGGTTTTATACCTGTGTAATGTAATCATAGGCCAAGGAAGATGTTCAATCTTATTGATTACAACATCGTCACCTAAATCATTAAATTCATCAGAATCTGTAAATAAGTAATAGGTTACTTTATGATTTTTTAATAAAAAATTTCTTGCAGATTCAATTAAAGGTCTTACAAAGACTTTGTATTTATTAGTAGATATTAAAATCAATCCAATTTTTTTCATTTTCTTATATTGTTATAGTTTAATTTAAACCAGTTTATTGTTTCTTTAATCCCATCTTCCAATGATATAAATTTAAAATCTTTGGGGGCATTTGAAATTGCTGTTTTTCGATATTGTCCCATAGGTTTTTCTGAATCAAAAATAATATCATCATTTGATATTTCCAATATATTACAAATAATATTTGCAATCTCTAAAATTGAATGTTCATTAGGATTTATTGCCATGAATGGCTCATTGTAATTCCAATTATCTAATGACCACAATATTAATTTTGCTAAATCGTCAGAATAAATAACTTGTCTTAATGGGCTTCCATTTCCCCAAACAACCATTTTTTCCGAATTTTGTTTTGATAGATATGCCCTATGTATCATTCCTGGAATCATATGACCTTCTTCTAAGTGAAAATTATCATTGATTCCGTAAACATTTGTTGGTATCACTGATATCCAATTAGCATTTAAAACTTTTTTAATTGCATTTGTTTGATAACCAGCAATTCTTTTTGCATATGCGTATCCGTGGTTTGAAAAATGAGGGGCTTCATTATCAATTTGATTTGGGGTTAATGGAAATGTTATATTTTTATCAGGAAAAATACAAGTAGAGAGTAAATTAACAAAATTTGGGATTTCATTTTTAAATGAAGATTCTATTACATTATTATTTATACTAAAATTCTCAATAAAGAAACCTTTGTTGTTTTTCATATTTGCTTGTACACCCCCAACTTTTGCAGAACAATTAATTATTGAGTCAACACCATTATTCTTAACATGATAAGTTATATAATCTAAAGTTTTTTTAGAATCTGTTAAATCAACCTCATCTTTTGTGTGGTACACATGGTTATCTCCTAATATCTTTTTTAAAGATGACCCAACCAATCCATTAGACCCGGTTATTAAATATTTTCTCATAATTTTTTAAATTTTAATCCAATTTTCTCCTCCTATTTCACTACTATCTGGTCCATTATTAAACCAAAAAGATGGGTATATTATTTTTTTATAATTATTGTTATTTAACCAAGCACCCCACCAACTAAATGTTGAGTTTGCTATTATATTATCTTTACACATAGACATTAAATATAAATCTTGAAAATCTAAATTTCCATTAATAAATTTTTTATTTTTGATAAAATCTAAATTATCAACACACCAGTCTATGTCATCTGAAAAAATTAAAAATAACGTTTCTTCACCAATAATAGATATTGACTTTTTATAATAATCAATAGTTTGTAGTGGATGAAAATGTTGTCTGTCAACATAATTTCCTCTTCTAACATGTATTGAACAAGTATTTTCAAATGTTACTGTTGAATACTTTTCTAATAAATAATTTTTTGTATCTTCATCTATTTTAAATAAATTAAGAATTTCTTCTCTGTATTTTTTAAAATATTTCTCGTTCTGATAATAGCCATCTAATTTTAGATTCCCATTAATTACTGGAATATTAGTAAAACCAATTGGTGAATGATTTGAATCATGTGTAAATTCAAAGTTATTAACAACACCAAATGGAATATTTTTAAAAATATTGTTAAGATATAACTCTAAAGGACTATGAATTATTTCTATATCTGAAATATCTATTTTTAATTCTTTATTGTCTCTTCTTGATATGCTGTAAGCGGCAACTATTTGAAATAAATAATTACCCAATCCTCCTTTTAAATGACTCGATACGTAACTAAGCATTGTTAACCCCTTTATAAAGTTTAACAGAATCTTCAATTAATGATTTACCATTAATAATTGAGGATTCCAACATTCTATTGACAGCCTGAACATATTTAGGTCTTTTAACTTTAAAACAAATGTCAATTTTTCTTTTTAAATCGCTGATTTCTGAATCATTATTAGACATACTAATTGCGTCTTCTAAATACCACATCCTACAATGTAGTATTGATAATTTTTCAATAACCTCACCTATGTTGTCAGTTTCAATCAAGTCATCTGGTAATTCAATATTTTTATCATTGTTTAATGATTCGGTTATTTTTAACCGAATTAATTCATCTATGTATTCTCCAATATTCATATCAATATATTTTAGTAAAATTATTTAGTCCGACTGTATCATACTCCTCGTTATATAATCTAACGTACCAATGGAGGTAAAATTTAGGGTTATTAAAATTATATGAATTAATTAAATCTTTCATACCTGTTTGCATACAATGAACCTCAGTAGCATTTTCAATAATTTTTAACATATCAAACATTAAAAATTTTTTATTATTTTCAATAACTTTTAAATTATTATTTATTTTATTTTTATCAATAGCAAACCCTCTATCTTTATCGTCGTGAACATAAATGTACGGTTCATTTTTTGGGTTTAATTCATTATATACTTCTAATTCTTTTTCAAAATTTCGTTCAAACTTGAACTTAGAAAACCTATAAAAAAATGGTAAATTTACAGTGTGGTAAAATCCCTCATCAAATGTTTTTCCCTTTTCACTGCCTGGTTTACCAAATCCAACCGTAATTAAATCTGAATGTAGATTATTTTTATTAATGTGGTTAATAATATCATAGTCTTCACCAATCGGTAAAACCTTAATATTATCATCATCTCGATACATATACTCCACATTCTTAAAGTAATGTGGTTTACAAAAAACAATCACGGTTTCATAAATTTCTTTATAATGCCTAACAATTCCATTACAAATTATGTGATCTCCAAGACCTAAATGGTGGTAAATATATTTCATTTGATTAATTTAATATAAGGAAATACTAGTCCCTTTTCGATAAATGTAAAGTTTATTTTGTAATTGGTGGAATACAAAATTATTTGTAATTCCTCTTTTCCATAAATCCCAGTCTTCCATCCCCCTTACATCTTGATATCCGTTTAATATATCTAAACATTCTTTTTTAACTACCATTGAACCGTGAGTTAAAACATTTGATTGAAATATCTTACTTTTAATGTCTTCGTGGCTTTCACAGAATGGAGTATCCTCATTAGTCAAATACCAACTAGGGTATAAATTTTTTTCATTTAAACCATCAATGTACCAAGATTTAGTTCCTAAAAAGTCAACTTTGTTATTGGAAATATAATTAACTTGCTCCTCAAGTTTAGTGGGTACATATAAATCATCCGCATCTAAGAACCCAACCCATTCTGTGTTAATATGCCGTAATCCATAATTTTTAGCATACGATAAACCTTGTTTCTTATCTTTGGTTAATATAGTTAAGTCCAATTCATAATTTGAAGAAGTAATCATCTCCAAGGTTTTAGACCAACATTCATCTAAAACAATTAAAGTCTTAAAATCTTTATATGTTTGATTAACTAACGATTGTATTGATTTATTTAATAAATTGTCATAAAAGTCATTAGTACTGTGTACACATATCAAAATAGTTAATGTCATATTAATTTAATGAATTTTTTTTGTTTTTATTCTGCTTGATTTGAAATCAAATTCAAAATTTATTGCATAACCAATTACACCATATTTAGAATGTAATAAAATAGAATCTAAAAGATTATTTAATGTACATAAATAATCTTCTGTACAAAATGTAACAAAACCTTTTTTCATAAAACTAATTTATAATCTTCCCCAACAAATTTATCAAATTCATCAAGTCTTTCCCCAACAAATCTTCCAGGTTCTCTTTTTATCGGGAATGGTTTATTTTCAAAAAACTCATCATGTGTATATCTATCATTCTCCAAAGCAGAATATACCATTTTCAAAAATGTTTGGTCATTCCCATAGTTATGCTCTTTTGATTTTGGAAATTTATTAATCATATCAATAATAGGTAGAACATTGTTCTTAATACCCCACATCCCACCTAACAACCCTAATCCATCATTCCCTGCTGGTATTCTATGTGCTGGATGATCTCTCATAGCATGTAAAGATTTATCACTATCAATCCATTCTTTAACTGCTAAACTTTCTCTTATAGATATTCTTGAATCTGCATCCCTAAAAATGGCATATTCACAATCAGGTAAATCTAATGCGAAAAATCTCCAAAACATACCATAAACATTAGCATCTTCAAAATATATACAGTTAACCCCCAAGCCTACCAATTCTTCAATGGTTGACTTGGGGACACTATTATCAAAAAAAACAACCATTTGCCAGTCTGGATAAACATCTTTCCATAACTGTGCATTTTTTATTGCACCAACATTGTAAATTGGTCTATCCCCCCACAAACTAAAACTTAAATATTTCATACTATAATTGAACTTCTTTAACTACCTCATGGCCTTGCGTTTTATGGGAATCTGCTTGAACATGTTCAATATCCCCGACATAAAAATATACCGGAACATTTGTCAATAATGAGAAGAATGATAACGCTCTCTCCTGGTTATGCCCAGCATATTGGTCCCCCATCATATATGGAATGATTGGTTCAAGCCAATTCATATATTTCTCAAAATATGATGTTAATAAACAAACATTATTTGTTGTTGGCCAATATAATTGAATATTCCTTGCTTCGGCATCACCCATAATGCTATTGATATATGCTTTCATATCAAGATTATAGGCATCCAACAAACCCTTGAATATGGATGAAACCCAATCTTGATTTGCAACATAATGATAATTTGACATCTGCAAAGGGAAATAACCAACAATCTTTGGATCACTTGCTTTTAACATATTCTTCAAGAAGAACCCATAATTATCTTTTAGATTAACATCATATTCCAATAGGTTTATGTATTTTGTATTGCATAACTTATTTTTCATTATGGCATACCAAGCGGTAAATGCTGTAAAATTTGGATATTTCTCAATATTATCTGGCAAATCTCTAACAATAATAACATTTTCATAATTTTCAATATCTGTGAATTCGCCATTGCCAACAAACATAAACACAACTTTCCCCAATGAATCAAATTTACCTGATGTAATATTTGATTTTATGATGTCTTGGTCGTGGCAAGTTATGAATGTTGTAATATCACAATTCTCATCTAATGTATAAGGAAGTTTATCCTTATATTTTTCCACATATAATTTCTTATTCTCCTCCCAGGATGGTGTTGTAACGCCAACGGATAAATGGGTAACTCTAACATCATATGTAACACCAATTTTCACTCCATCCAAATAATTTGGCGTGGTGAATGAAAGGTCATAGAAGTGGAATCCACCAAACTCCTCATCAAATTTATGTTTTATTCTATTTCTATCAATAGCAATAAATAAACCATCAACCAAAGCAACATTTGCTATCTTTCCATAATCCTTTGAATATTTTGATTGCCAACTCTTTTCCTCATTCTTGTGGTTAACAATCCCCCTCATTGTCATTGACTTCTCCCACCATACACCACTTTCAGGCATATATGTGCTACCAGCCAATCCAATAATACCATAATCAGTTTTTTTGAAGTTCTTTTGAATTTCATTTCCCCAACTTTTAGTTTCAAATATGAGATCATCATGACAAAGAACAACAATGTCATTCTTTGCCTGATTCAATATCTCATTATAAACTTTGGTTAAGGATTTCTCTCCATCATTAACAACCTCAATTATTTCTGCATTCTTAAAACCCACTGTCTTTCTTATATGTTCAATATATGAGGGGTTACTTTTTCTTGTTGAAAATCCTATTGTTATCATATTATTAATTTAATCCAGTTGACCCAAATCCATCACTACCTCTATCAGTATCAGGTAATTCATCTATGTTTTCAAGATTTACATATTTGCCTTGCTGAACCGGACATAATACTGCTTGGGCAATCTTCATCCCCTTTTTAACCTGGTAAGTTTCTCTTGATGTGTTAAATAATATCACCTTAACCTCACCAACATATCCACCATCAATTGTTGAAGGCGTATTCAATACTGTAAGCCCATAATTGATTGCTAATCCACTTTTAGGTCTAATTTGTATCTCATACCCATCAGGGATATTAAAAGCCAGTCCTGTGCTAACCATAGCCCTTGACATACCACCCAATGCAACATCTTCAATGGAATATAAATCAAATCCAGAATCTTTCTCAAAATTAAAAGAAGGATCAACCGCATCAGGTGACAATTTCTTATAACCAAGTGTTTTTGATTTCATTGCATTTTCAAGGGCACCAGAATATTCATCCATGGATATACCAAACATATTTTGCATAAACGCTTCAATATCAGCATCATTCATAGTTTCATCTTCATCTGTATTATCAAGATATTTTTTTAGGTTCTCAAGCTCTTCCTGGCTATAATCTTCTCTAATTTCCATTTTATTTGTTTTTATTATTTAAAATTGTAGTTGTACTAATATCATACTTTTTTTCAAAAAAATCAATCCTTTTTGCATGTTCTGAACCAATTATATTCTTTGATTTATATTCATCACCAATAACAAGAACATCTGGTTGATATAGGTATAAGATGTCAGTTAAATCTGTATCTGTATCAAAAACAATAACATCATCAACAAATTTCAAAGATTCCAACATCTTAACCCTATATTCAACTGGGTTCACTGGTCTATCGTTACCTTTCAATTGTTTGACCCTTTCATCAGAGTCAACTCCAACCAAGACATGTCCAAGTGTTTTTGCATATTCCAATAACGATATATGCCCGATATGCAAAACATCAAAGCAACCATTCACCCAAATTCTCATGATAATTCAATCAATTTTTTAATAACATCAATTAAGACCTCAACGTCTCTTTCGCAATACTTGGTAATACCATCAATATTATCATCAACCCAATAAGCCTGATGAACCTTATTTCCGGTAACATCCATATTTTTGGAAGATTCAGTACCAGGAGATACACACATTAATTCCAATGAAGCAATTGATCCAAATGAACCATATTGCCAAACATCTTTTGTATCAATTGCCTTAACCTCCCAAGGTTTTGTATCATAAGATGGTAACATTTTGGGGGGCAGAATACCATTAATCATCATGCGTTTTGCCAACATGGGAATATCAAACCCTTTCACATTATGGCCACATATGAAATAATTCAATGAACCTATTTTCCTCAAAACAGCTTGGGTTTTCTTTAAAATGTCAACCTCATCTTTTCCAGAAAATGATTGCATTTTGATTGAACCATCCTCATTCACAAACGCCATTGAGATACAAGCAATTTTGGCAAACTCTGGAACCAATGCTGATCTATTCACAAACATTTCAGCAAAATCCTTTGCACCATCTTCCGCAAACCTTTTTTGAAACCAATCAAAGTAATTTTGAAACTGGAATGCCAATGCCTCATTTTTTTCAACCAACGTTTCAAAATTTGGCTGACATCCAACCGTTTCAATGTCCAGAAATAAAATCTTGTTTAAAGGTACATTAATCATGTTAAAACTATTTAATAAGTGATTTATAAAATTCTGCTCTGTTTTTTGTTACAGTAATTAAAGAATATGTATCCTTTACTGTTTCATACAAATTCTCACCCAAGTCTTTAACCAAATTTGGATTCTTCATCAACTTCTCAATATACTTTGCCCAATCAACACCATTCCTATCCGCATCAACCAATAAGGCATTCCCACCACTTACAAACGTACCTTTATCCAAACCATGTTTCAAGTCTATGGTGTATGGACCAAAATTGGTCGCTATCAATGCTTTTTTATAAAACCCAGCCTCAATTACTTTTAACTGTGACTTCATCTCATTAAAAATGTGATTCTTTATTGGAGCCAAAGATATATCAAATTTTGCATAATTCTTTGCATAACTTGTAACAGGTTTTGTCCAGGCTCTCACATAAGCCTCCTCATTTTCCTTATCATAAGGTTCCTGCACAAATTTAAGCAAATATTTTTTATAATCATAACTTATTGTGGAATATTTTTGGGTAAATATTTCCTCATACCTTGCCCATACAGTTTCATCAGGTTTTATGTTTCTCTTCTTTTGTTCTTTTGTTTCAGCATTTATTTCTGTAACTGAACCTCTTGTATCAAAACCACATAAAACAAATTGCAATTTATCCGAATATTTTGTCAATGACCCAAATGATTTATCCAATAATAAAAGGTCGCTCATATGCGAACTCCCGCCTAACCATCCCACTCTAACCCTATCAGATTCAAGGGTTGGTTCGTTAAATTGGGGTTCTTTTGGATTAATTGCATTTGGAAACACAAACACATTCTTATTATACTTCCTTATCAAATCTGCATATATCTTTGTTGTTGTAGTCACATAACTTGCTGCCTTTAAATTTTCAATAATCTTTTCATTTATCTTATGGATTTTTATAATCTCATGTATTGGGTGATCCTTTGTTGGCATCCAGTAATCATCAATATCACAAATTGTGATAATTCCCATTTTGTTTAATGTGAGTATAAGATTCTTAGCCCTCTCAAAATCATGACCAATACTCCTGTGGAATGCAACAATCTCATAATCTTTCCAGAAGTTCATATCATCCATTGGAGGCTCATAGTTAATGTCCACATGAAAATCAATGGTGTATTCTTATTGTAATAAAATGTGAGGTTCATT
>CANKZO010000027.1 GCA_947488485.1 Opitutia bacterium
GCTGCTGGCCGGCGCGGAAGGCCTTGAGACGCAGGCTTGGCAGCGGGCCATCGGGTCCGGGGTAGAAGACCGCAAGGTCGTCCGGATTCGTCAGCGAATCCTTCTTGCCGATCGTCTGCCAGGGTACCACCCCGTCGGCGCCCAGCGCCCAGGTCTCGGCGCACCAGGCGGCGTTGATGACGAGAGGTTGGCTGAGCTTGCTCGTGCCGCCATACATGTAGGTGAGCTTGCCGTCGCGGCGATTCCGGCCGATCACGCGCTGCGGGTATTCGCGGAGGGTGCCGGATACGACGTCGACGTTCGTGATGCCGTCGAGGAGGTCGCGTTGCCATTCAGGACGCGAGACATCGATGCGGAAGGCCTTGCGGACGTCGCCATAGGCCGCCGTGGCTTTCCAGAATTCTTCGCCGAAGCGACGGATGGCCCAGAAGTCCTGCGTGTGCTGGGGTTCGTCGTAGATCCACGTCGCTGACGTTGTCTTCCAACTGCCGGGTTTCCCGTTCTTGCCGTTCTTGAAGTAGACTTTGTTGTTCAGGTAGAACTCGAACATCGTCTCATCCCATCCCTTTTCGGAGAAGTGGCGGGCGAAGCCGGCGGCCGCGGCGGAGAACTCGCTCCAATACTCAGGACCGAAGGCGTGCTCGATCCAGTAGCCGCCCTTGAAGTGCTTCTCGTGATCCATCGGCCAGTTCTCGTTGAGCGGTAGATACAGAGCCTCCGTCGGCACCTTGCCGCGAGGTAGGTCGGCGAAGGCCGAGCCGTCGGCGAGCGGTCCGAAACGGGCGTCCCACGCGGACCATTCGAAAGAGCCGTCCGGACGGAGCTTCGGGGCGGCGGTGACACGGCCGCTCCAGCCGTAAGTGAGGATGTTGAGCGTCAGGCGATGCTCATGGGCGAGGCGGAACCACGGGCGCTCCTGGTCCATCATCCCGTAGCCGTTCATCTGGGCGATGAAAGAGAGACGGTCAGGCAGGGTGAAGTTCCAGACCGTGACCGAGAACGGCACGTCCTTGCCGCCGAGGCGCAGGGTGCCGCGGTGTTCGCCGGGCTTGGCGCCCTTGGGGATCTGGAATTCCAGCAGTCGGCCGTTCGGCGAGGCCACCAGCGGGTCTTGGTGGGGGCCGACCTTCAGGACGTCGAAGCGGCGCACCGGGAGGTCGAGGGAGACGTTCTGCGGGGCTTCCTCGAGCAGCATCGTGACGGCTTCGCCCTTGGCGGCGAAGAGGCGCAGGCCGGGAATCGGCAGGCCGGCCGCATCGGTGGCTTTCAGTATCGAGGCTTCGGTGGCGAGTTTAGGCAGGGGAGGCAGTTCCGCGGCTTTCGCTGGCTTGAGCGTCGGATCGAGCGGAAAGGCTGCCGTCGGGGCGGAGCCGTCTTCGAGCCAGAGCGTGAAGTAGGGTGCGGTGCCTTTCTTGCCTTCGCGGCTCGCAACGTAGCGGTTCGGGAAGGATGCGTACGTGAATTGGTCGCCGTCGCGCTGGTATTCGCTACCGACGTCGTCCATCACGAAGAAGCCGTGGCTGCGTCCGTCGATGCGGGCCTGGACCACCGCAGGTTCGATCGGGATGACTTGCCAGCGATTGGCGTCAGGCGGGGTGGGGTCGCCGAAGCCCCAGAGCGAGCCGCCGAGACCGAGGGTCACCGCCGTGACGTCCTTGCCGTCGCCGTTCCAGCGCTGTTCGCCGTTACGTGCCCAGCGGAAACTGGTGGCGCCGGGTTCCTTGGCGTAGCCAGTCCCTTTGCCTTCGACCCATTCTTGCGCGATCGTCGAGACGGTCGTGCGACCGAGCGCGTAGGAAGACTCCAGATGGAGGTGGAGCGTCGCGCGGACGACGCGCTTGCCGCGGAACTTCGTCGCGTCGAAGTCGATGAGAAAGAACTCCTGCGTGCCCTTGAGCTTCAGCTTCGGCGAGCCGCCGTTGTTGCCTTCCTGCTCGGTCGGGAAGGAGGAGATCCAGGCGTCGCGGGAGACTTCGACGCGAAGGGGTTCGGCGGCCGGCAGTGCCGTGACGAGGAGTGCGGCCAAGAGGCCGGAGGTCATGCCAGGGGTGAGCATGGACTTAATGAAAACCACCTCCGAAGGCTTTCCATCCCAATCCGCGCTTACTTCGCGGGAACGAAGCCGGCGGGGCGGCGTTCGTCGCCGGGGACCCCCGTCAGCTTATCCCCCAGCGCCTGACGGGCAGGGTCAGCCAAGGCGGAGAGCCGTCGGACGATTTCCGGATGTTCGGCGGCCAGGTCGCTGGTCTCGCCGGGGTCGGCGGTCAGGTCGTAAAGCGCGAGCGCCTGGCGGGCCACCTTCTGGCCGTGGCGGCTGGCGATGGCGTCCATGGACGAATCCTTGATCGGCAGGGGCGCGTAGGTGCCGAAGCCGGACGGCTTGCCGCCTTTGCCGGGCGCGCCGCGGTTCGTCAGGTAAGGGTGGGGGAAGTGCAGTTTCCATTTGCCCGCGCGGACGGCGTGGAATTCTTCGCCGGCGAAGTAGAACAAAGCCTCATGCGGGGCGGTGTCGTCGTTCCCGCGGAGGAGGGGCAAGGCGGAGCGGCCGTCGATCTTGAGCGTCGGGGATTTGCCTCCGACGACTTCGGTCAGCGTGGGCAGGAGGTCGATGGACATGAAAGGCGTCGCATTGACGCGACCGGCCGGCACCTGGCCGGGCCAGCGCACGATGAGAGGCGAGCGCATGCCGCCTTCGAAGCAGGTCAGCTTACCTTCGCGGAAAGCGCCGTTGGAGCCGGCGTGCTCGCCGTAGCTCGTCCACGCGCCGTTGTCGGAAAAGAAGATCACCAGCGTATTCCGGTCCAGCCCGGTCGCCTGCAGTTTGGCGAGCAGCGTACCAATCGCGTCGTCCAGCTCTTCGACCACGTCTCCGTAAAGGCCGCGCTTCGAGCGGCCCTTGAACTTATCCGAAGCGAAGATCGGCACATGCGGCATCACGTGGGGCAGGTAGAGGAAGAACGGGCGGTCCTTGTTTCGTTCGATGAAATCGACGCTTCTGGCCGTGAAGCGGGCCGTGAACGCCGATTGGTCCGGGTCGAGTTCGGCGACCTTCTCGCCGTCGAGCAGCGGGAGCGGCGGCATCTCCGGCGCCAGCGTCGGATGGTATTTCGAGTTATCGTTGGAGTAGGGCAGGCCGAAGAATTCGTCGAAGCCCTGGCGCGGCGCCGAAAGCTCCGGGACCGTCCCGAGGTGCCACTTGCCGAAGCAGGCCGTCGCATAGCCGCAGTCTTTGAGCATCTTCGGGAGCGTCCACTCGGAGGGATTGAGACCGAAGCGGCTCGTGTGATTGAGCGCGCCCTGCATCCCCACGCGGTTGGGATAGCATCCGGTCAGGAGCGCGGCGCGGCTGGCCGTGCAGACCGCTTGGGCGACATAGAAATCCGTGAAGCGCGTCCCTTGTTTGGCCAGAGCGTCGAGGTGCGGCGTGCGGATGTCCTTGGCGCCGAAACAACCCACGTCGCCGGTGCCCAGGTCATCGACCAGGATCAGGACGATGTTGGGGCGGGCCGGGTCGGCGAAGGCCAGGCAGACCGATAGGCTGAGCCAGCAGAGCAGGGGGCGGAGCATGGCGTTAGGGGTAGGGGTGGGGGGGGGGCGGGGGGGGGCGGGGGGGCTGCAATGAGGTATGCTGAGAGATCGTGGTCAAACGACCAATAAAACGATGCCCATTTTTATTCTTTACATCATAACCAAAGATATAATGTTTAGTTCTCAATCCTACACCTCATGCGCGCATCCAGCTCTCACTCTCCCTGTTGCTCACCGCCTCGGCTGCTTTGGCCACCGACGGCTATTTCGATCATGGTTACGGCGTGAAGGCCAAGGGCCTTGGCGGCGCGGGCGTGGCCTTCGCCCAAGACTCGATGGTCGTGGCGACCAATCCTGCTGGCTTGGTCGACGTCGCTGATAGCCATCAGGTCGGTCTGACCTGGTTCGCTCCAGATCGCAGCGTCACGGTCGGCGGCAACACCTTTGATGGCAACGAAGACGGCAGCTTCTACATTCCTGATTTCTCCTATAAGACCACTCTCTCCAGTGGGGTCGCTTTCGGCCTCGCCATCTTCGGCAACGGCGGGATGAACACGGGTTACCAGACGGCCCTCTTCGACGTCAATCCTGGTGTCGCCAGTTCAAATACTTCCATGGACATGTCGCAGCTCTTCATCGCGCCGACCTGGTCCTGGCGCAACGAAGGCGGCCATGCTTTCGGTGTTTCCGTGATCCTCGCGGGACAGCGTTTCAAGGCCACCGGCCTCGAAGACTTCGGCATCGCCAACGCCGGTTACGACTCGTCCTTCGGCGGCGGCGCCCGCCTGGGTTGGACTTGGCAGGCCAGCCACAACCTGAAGGTCGGCGCGACCTACCAGTCTCGCCTGTGGATGGCCAAGTTCGACAAATATGCCGGCCTCTTCGCCGAGCAGGGCGATTTCGACATCCCTTCCAATTACGCCTTGGGCTTCGCCTATAAGATCGATTCGTCCCTGACCTGGGCCTTCGACGTCGAGCGCATCCATTACAGCGAAGTGAACTCCGTCGGCAATCCGGGTTCTTCGCCGGGTGGCTTCGGCACGTCCAACGGCCCCGGCTTCGGCTGGAAGGATGTCACGGTCATCAAGACCGGCCTCGCCTACGAAGTCTCGCCGACCCTCGTCGTGCGTCTCGGTTACAACCACACCACCCAGCCGATCGGCTCCTCGGAGATCTTCTTCAATCAGCTCGCTCCCGGCGTCGTTCGTCATCACGCCACCCTCGGCGCGACCTGGCAGGCGAACGCTTCGACCGAAGTCTCCTTCTTCTACGCCCGCGCGTTCAATGAAACGGTCTCCGGCAATATCGGCGGACCGGCGTCTCTCCAGATGGATCAGGACTCCTTCGGCCTGAGCCTCAACTGGAAGCACTGAGCGGACTCAGATCCGCTCGAGCTTGAGCGGGTAGGTCTTGCCGGACGCGAACTGCGCGACGACCAGCGAACCATCGGGGTTCGCCAGGACGTCGTGCGGGTGCATGAACACGTCGGCGGTATGCTTCATCGGCAGAAGCTTACCAGCAGAGTCGTAGACGGGCGCGGAGCCGGCGATGTTCGAGACGACGCGGAGGTTCGCGTCGAGGATGGAGAGGAAGCCGCGGCTGCTGCGGTCCTTGGGCCAGTTGTCGGCGAGGTGGGCCACGACGTAGTGCTGGCCGAAGCGGCGGATCTGCCGAGGGTTGCCGCCGGGGAGGTCGGTCTGGGCGAGCTTCTTGCCGTCGAGGTCTAGGCGCAGCAGGTATTGCTGATCGCTCATCGCGATGAGCATGGTCTCGGACTGGTCGGCCGCCGGATCGATCATGCCGCCGTGCGGACCCCAGTGGACGATGCCGCCCTCGGGTCCGCCGAGGAGGCGCTTAAACGAGCCATCCGCGGCGTAGTGCAGGATGTAGTCCTTGCCGTAGCCATCGAGGACGTAGAACTCGCCGTCGGCCCGATGCAGCGTCCAGGAAGGACGGTAGTCGGCCTCCTTGACGTATTTGCCGGTATTGGCGGGCAGGCGCCATTCGCCGAGCTGTTCGCCCGAGAGGGCGAACCGGGTCACCGTGTGCAGATTGAGGTCGGTGATGAAGAATGTGTCCTTATTGCGATGACGCGCGAGCGAGAGACCATGCGCGCCAGGGAACTTCGGCCCCGTCCACTTCTGGGCCAGTTTGCCGGCTTCGTCGTAGAAGATGACGTTGTTGGCGACGTGATTGGTCAGCAGGACGATGTGTCCGTCGGCCGTGCGGGCGAGGCCGTGGCAATCATTGACCGGCGTTTTTTCGTCGAGCACGCCCCAGCCGGGAACGACGCGATACTTGAAGTCGCCTTGGCCGAGGACTTCGGGCGACGAAGCCTGCGCGAAGGAGCGGCCGACCGCCCCATACCAGGCACCGGCGAGGAGCGCGTGCTTGAGGAGTGAGCGGCGGCTGAGGGTCACGGGCTTACTTCTTCAGGACGCGGAGGCGGTGGTTCTCCGAATCACCGACGAAGACGCTGCCGTCGGCGTCGACCCAGATGCCATGCGGACGGGCGAGGCCGCACTTGAGCGGGTCGCCGTCGGGGCCGTCGTGCTTGGCGCCGGTGCCGATCATGAGTTCGAGGTTACCGGTCTTGGCGTCGACCATGCGGATCGAGTGTGATTCGGTGTCGACCAGCCAGGCGTTACCCTGGGCGTCGATCGCGACGCCTTTCGGTCCGCTAAGGGTGGCAAGCTTGGCGGGGCCGCCATTGCCGGTGAAGCCCTTCTTGCCCGTGCCCGCGATGTGCGTGATCTTGTCGTTCTTGAGGTCGAGCTTGAAGACCTGGTTGCCTTCACGGGTGCAGACCCAGAGGTTGCCGGACGCATCGAAGTCGATCGAGCGCGGGCCCTTCAGCGGCGTGCCCTTGACCGGGGCGCCGTCGGGGGTGACGCCGGACTTGCCCGTGCCGGCGATAGTGCTGATACGCTTGGTCTTCATGTCGACCTTGCGGATGACGTTGTTGCCGATGTCGCAGATGAAGAGGTCGCCCTTCGCGTCGAACTGGATGCTGTGCGGCTGACGCAGCTGGGCCTGGTCGGCGGGTCCGCCGTCGCCCGAGTAGCCGGGCTTGCCCGTGCCGACGACCGTGGTGATGACGCCGGTCTTCGCGTCGATCTTACGGACCGCATGGTTCTGCATATCCACGATGAAGAGGTTGCCGCGCTTCGGGCCGAAACGGAGTTCGTGGGGGAGATTGAAGGTGGCCGCCGTGGCGGGGCCGCCGTCGCCCGTGTAGCCCGCCTTGCCCGTGCCCGCGATCAGCGTGATCTTACCGTCCTTGTCGACGCGGCGGATGCGCTGACCGGTATATTCGCAATACCAGATGGCGCCGTCCGGACCGCGGACCACGCCGAAGGGGTTGTCCATCGTCGCCGACGTGGCGGGACCGCCGTCGCCGGAGTAGCCCTTCTCACCGGTGCCGGCGAAGGTCGAGACGGACGCGGCGGAAAGCGAAGCCGCGGCCAGGAGAGGAAGGAGGCGGAGGAGCATGGGCTTGATTAGGGAGAGGGGTAGGGGTCGGGGTAGGGGTAGGCAGGAATTAGGTTTAAAGGGCAGAGAGTGCAAAGGTGAACGCGTGCGGAGCACGCTAGGGGACACGTGGGCATGGTGACAAGGGGACACGGGGAGAGACAGCGCTCAAGGGTAACCAGAGACCGGATGATTAGCTGGGGTACATTATGCCCGCAGCAAACTTTCCGGTTTCCGGTCTCCCTTTGAGCCTTGTGCTTCTAGCCCTAGCCCTAGCCCTAGCCCTGCTACGTCCTCACTTCCCAAATCCTTCGCCGGGGGTCTTGGACTTGACCAGATAGGCGCCGGTGCGGGCGGTGACGAAGAGGGTCGTGCCGTCGACGCCGCCGAACTTCATGTTGGAAGGGCTTTCGGGGAAGGGGATGAGGCCGATCTGGTTGGCATCGGCGTCATGCACGGCGAGGCCTTCCTTGGCGGTGGTGTAGAGGCGGCCACGCGCGTCGACGGCGAGACCGTCGCTGCCGACCTTGGCGGCGACCTTGGGGTCGGAGAGGGTTCCGTCCGCGTTGATCTTGGCGGTCTTGCATACCGTACCGTCAGTCCACCAGATCTGCTTGCCGCCGGAAGTGCCGACCACGCCGTTGGGGGCTTCGACGCCCACGGCCTTGCCGACGTTCGTTACCGACTTGCCGTCGGCGGAGATGCGGCAGAGCGTGCCGTTGAGGACGTTCTCCGGGATGGCGTCCTTCTTGGCCTTGGACGGGCGGAGCTTCGGGAGCGTGAAGTAGATGTCGCCGTTCGGGGCGAGCCAGAGGTCGTTCGGCGCGGTGAGCTTCTGGCCGTCGCAGCTCTCGGCGAGGATGGTCTCCGTGCCGTCCTTGTCGCGTCGCACGATGGCGCGCTTGTCGATTTCGCAGAAGATCAGGCGGCCCTGCGGGTCGACGACGATGCCGTTGGAGCGCGACTTGCGGTCGAGGAAGAGCTTGCTGCCGCCTTCGGCGGTCCAGCGCTGCATGTTATTGCTAGGGATATCCGAGAAATAGAAAGCCTTCTCCTGCGGGTGCCAGGCCGGGCCTTCGGTGAACTTGTAGCCCTCGCCGACTTTCTGGGCGGGACCTTCGGTGAAGACCTCGGCGGCGGAAGCGAACGAGGCGGAGAACAAGGCGGCGGTCAGGAGGAGGGAGCGCATGGGGTGGGGGTGACGTAAGATGGAAGATGAAGGATGGGGGATAAAGAGGAAAGATGGGGGTAGGGTCGGCACTGCGTGCCGACCTAGGGTTCAATGGCCGCCGCAGGGTGGCCTTAGGTAGGGTCACGACTACGTCGTGACCGGGCGCGGCGTAGCCTCGCCCCTACTTCGATACATCAAGCATGCCTTTCCCAGCCGCTATCCGCTAACCGCTGTAACCATTTATGGGTATGTTAGATCGGCCCAGTCGGTACACCCTGGGGGATGTCGCTGAGGCTAGGTCCTCAGGTCGGTAGACTTGAACCCACCGCGCGCACCTCTGCAATTTAAGCATGCATTTCCTATACGTCGATGAGAGCGGGGATGTGGGGTCTAAGCAGGGGTCTAGCAGCCACTTTATTCTTTGTGGAGTATTGGTGCATCATGCGGATTGGCATCGGGTACGAAAGGAAACCAGGCATATGCGTTCCCGCTTGTGCGCTAACTTTGGCTTCCCTGAAGCCGCCGAACTGCATGCATCGGAACTGCTGAGCCGGACGGACAGACATTTCAACCTCAGCAGACGCATGCGGCTCCGGTGTGCCGCCCATGTTCTCGGCTTCATCGAGGCAAGACCTGCCATTCGGCGATTTCGCACGGTCATCGACAAGGATAAGTCAGGCGAAGACTGCTACTTGAAGGCATGGATGGGCCTGCTTTCAGAGGTTACCGCCGAAGTAGGATTATTCCGGCATGGCCATTGTTCTTCTCCCGGTCTGGTCATCGTCTGTGACGACCATCGAACGGCGCCTCGCCCTAAGATGATGCGGCTCGTCGACCCGTTGTCCCGGCTTGACGACTTGCTGGTCGATCTGCCGTTCGGGCTAGCCTCGCAGGATAGTCACATGCTGCAAATGGCCGACCTATTAGCCTATCTTTCAAAGCAGACCGTAGCGCCATCAGGCTTGTTCGTCACCGGCGTAGAAATCCGCCTCTTGGAGCGATGCGAGCGGTTGTTCCGGTCGGCAGGAGAATCGTAAACGAAAAGAGGGCGCTTTCGCGCCCTCCTGATGGAGATATCTCAGCTGTACGAGTCAGCCTACACACCTGACATGATGTTCATACGGAGTGATTGGATAGCAAACCGAAAAACCTCCTAGACCGAAGCTGTATCGCAGGGACGCGTGCTGCTTACGGCTGACCAAGGGTGGTCAGCCCTACTTCGCCGCCGCCCAGCGCACCGCATTCTCCACGACCTTGATATTTTCCGTCTGTTTAAAGATGGGGTAGGTTTCGTGGCCGGGGCGGTAGTAGAAGACTTTGCCCTGACCGACCTGCCAGGTCAGGCCGCTACGGAAATATTCTCCTTTGTCCCAGCGTTCTTCGAAGATGACTTCATCAGGTGCGGGGATGTGGAAGGGTTCGCCATACATCTCGGTCTGCGGGATGTCCCACTTGGCCGGCAGTCCGGCGGCGATCGGGTGGGCGGACTTGACCGTGGTGACGTGTCCGGGGGCGCCGTCGTTACGGTAGGCCGGGAAGACGCACTGCGGAAGGGTGAGCGTGTAGGTGCTGCCGTCACGCTTGACGCTGGGGGTCATCGGAGCGCCCGCTTTCACGCCCTTATAGTAAGGGGCTTCATTGACGAAGACCCACTTGGCGGCGGAGCGTTCTTCGGGGGTGAGCTGTTTCATGGCATCGTCCTTGGAACGCTCCTGCATCAGGCGCACGAACGGTTTGGCCCAGTGGGCGGAGTGCAGGGCGATGAAGCCGAGCTTGCCGGCCTGCACGCGCTTCACGATGGCTTCGACGCGGGCGTCGTCCTGTTCCTTCACCTTGCGGTGACACCAGAAGACGAGGACGTCGGCCTGATCGAGGGCGTCGTCGCTGAGGCCTTGATCGGCGTCGGCCAGGCGGGCGGTCTTTATCTGCAGGTCTTTGTTCTTGGCGAGCTCCGCCGCCAGGGTCTCGCCGAGGAACTTGTCCCCGTAACCCTGCGACTGCTGCGGCTGCTGTTCGTCCCAGACCAGCACACGGATCGGCTTAGGCTCAGCCGCGAGAGCGAAGAAGGGGAGGAGGGCGAGGAGGAGGCGCATGGGTGAAACTAAGATGACAGATGGAAGATGGCTGATGACGGATGAGTAAGTGCAAAGGTGCAAAAGTGCAAAGGTGCAAAAGTGGCGTTAGGGTGAGATGCTCATTTTCAGGTGGCGGGTGGCGGCCCCGGGTGGCAGGTGGCTGGGGAGTATTGTCGCTCAAGGGGGAACCGGAGACCGGATGATTGGTAGGGGTGTGCGGCCCGCGCACCCGAGGATGACCGGGCCGGTCATCCCTACCCAAAGCAGAGCCCCAGCCAACTTTCCGGTTTCCGGTCTCCCTTTGATTTATGTTCTCCCTTGTCCCCGTGTCACCTTGCCCACGTGTCCCCTGCGTCGTCACGCAACAATGTCGCGTACGACACTCCCATGCACATCAGTCAGGCGGAAATCACGGCCGCCGAAACGATAAGTCAGCTTCTCGTGATCGATGCCGAGCTGGTGGAGGATAGTGGCCCAGAAATCATAGACGGTGAGCGGCTTATCGACGGCGTAGTAGCCGAGCTCGTCGGTGGCGCCGAAGACCGTGCCTGGCTTGAACCCGCCGCCAGCGACCCAGAGGCTGAAGCCGTAGGGGTTATGGTCACGTCCGTCACTGCCCTGTGAGAAAGGCGTGCGGCCGAACTCACCGGAGAAGATGACGATGGTGCTGTCGAGGAGCCCGCGCTGCTTGAGGTCCTTGAGGAGCGCCGCGATGGGCTGGTCGACCTGATGCGCCATCATGCCGTGGCCTTTGACGATCGAGCCGTGGTGATCCCAAGGGTTGGCTGCGTTGCCGCCGCCAAGGTTGCCGGAGAGACAGCTGAGCTCGACGAAGCGGACACCTTTCTCGATCAGACGGCGCGCGAGCAAGGCCTGACGGGCGTAGCCGGCAGTCAGCGGGTCGGGCGAATCCACGCCATACATGGCCTTGGTCGCGGCGGACTCTCCGCTGAGGTCGCAGATCTCGGGGACGGCGGCCTGCATACGGTAGGCGGTCTCGTAATTACGGATGGCCGCTTCGACCTGCGGTTCACGGGAAGCTTCGGCGAAGGCCTGGTCGACCTCGTTGATGAAGCCGAGTCGTCGGCGCTGGGCGGCGTCGGCTTCGCCGGGTTTGATATTGGCGAGGGGCAGCGCGCCATCGGCCTTGATGACCGAGGCCTGATGCTGACCGGGGAGATAGCCATTGTTGAATAGACCGACGCCACCGTGCGGGATGCCGGCGTTGCCGCTCTGCAGGACCACGAAGCCCGGGAGGTTCTGGTTCTCGCTGCCGAGGCCGTAGTTGAGCCACGCGCCGGCGCTGGGGTGTCCCATGAACGGGAAGCCGGTATGGAAGAAGTAGTTCCCTTGGGCGTGTTCGCTGACCTTGCTGGTCATAGAGCGGATCACCGTGAGGTCGTCGGCGCATTCCGCGATTTGCGGGAAGAGGTTGGTCATCTCGATGCCCGACTGGCCGTAGCGCTTGGCTTCCCAGGCGCTGCCCATGATATTACCGTTATTGTTGAAGACCGTGCGCTGGACCGGCACGGGCATCGGCTTGCCGTTCAGCTTGGCGAGGGCGGCCTTGGGGTCGAAGGAGTCGACGTGCGAGACGCCGCCGGACATGTAGCAGAAGATGACGTTCTTGGCCTTGGCCTTGAGCGGGCGCTTGCCGGCGGATTCGGCGCCGAAGGCGGGCGAGGAGAGCAGGCCGGACAGGGCGATGCCACCGAAGCCTAGGGAGCAGCGGCGGAGCAGTTCGCGGCGGGTGAGCGGGTGCATGTTATTTGAGATAAAGGAACTCCTTGAGGTTGAGGACCGACTGGGCGAAGTCCGCCCAGACCATCGCGGGATTGTCGGCGTGCGTGACCTTGAGGTCCGCGAGATAACGGGCCGCGGCGGCCTGTTCGGCGGACGTCGCTTTGCGGGCGAGGGCCTGAATAAAGAGGGTATCGACCTTGTCGGAGTCGGACTGCTTCTTGAGGTTGAGGGTCCTGGCCCACTGCTTCGCGGTATCGATGACGAAGGGACTGTTCAGGAGCGTCAGCGACTGCGCCGGGACGTTCGTGGCGTCGCGGCGACCGACGGTCGTGAACGGCTTCGGTCCATCGAAGGTGGTGATCAGCGGATTGAGAGAGTTGCGGCGGATGTTGAGGTAGACGCTGCGGCGGACCTGCTGGTGCGGCGGGCCCATGGCGTTGTCGCCCGGGCCATACATCCGGTGCTCCATCCGACCGGAGAGGGTGATGAGCGAATCGCGCAGGGCTTCGCCTCCGAGGCGACGCACGCGTACGTGCGAAAGCAGGGCGTTGTCGGCGTCCTTGGCCAAGGCTGAAGCCGTGGGCAGGCTGGAACGCTGGAAGGCGTCCGTCAGGAGGAGTTCCCGGAGCTGGGTCTTCAACGACCACTGCTGGCTGGTGAGGCGCTTCGCCAGATAGTCGAGCAGCTCAGGGTGCGTCGGCTGGTCACCGAGGCGTCCGAAGTTATCGACCGTGCCGACGAGACCACGCCCGAAGACATGGTGCCAGAGGCGATTGCTCATCACGCGGGCCGTCAGCGGATTGTCGGGAGCGGCGATCTTCGCGGCGAGTTCCAGGCGTCCGCTCCCAGTGGTCACGAAGGCCTTGGTGTCGAAGACTTCCAGATAGCGACGGGGGACGATGGCGGCCGGTTGCTTGTATTCGCCGCGTACGAAGAGTGGCATGTCGAACCCTTCGGCCTCGAGGAAGCCGGGAGCGCGGCGCGGTTCGGCGAGTTCTGCTTCCAGTCTGCGGTATTCGCCGATGAGTGCGGCGAGCTTGGTCGACGCGGTCGTAGAAGCGTCGAGCATCCCGTGGCGGACCCCGGCGTCGAGCAGCGCGGCTTGGGCCTCGGTAGCTTCGTCACGTCCCCAGGCTGTGGCGGCTTCGGAGAGGGCGTTGGTGACAGCTTCCACGGTGGGGAGCGTCGGTGCCTGCGTGATCACGGCTTCGCCGGAAGGGCCAGCTTCGCGGGTGGTATGGAAGATGACCTCGCGGATGCTAAAGAAGCCTTCTCGTGCTTCGGCTTTCTTGTCCGGATTGGTCGAGTCCTCAGGCAGGGTCAGTTCGAGATAAGCGTAGGAGCCCTTGCGGTAAGCGGTGTCGAGGGTGATCCAGGTCGGCTTTTCCGTGTTGATGGCCGCCTTGGGGAAGCGGGAGCCGCCGGGGGAAAGCGGATAGTTATCCGGGATGAGTCGCAGCGTCGCGCCCTTACCCATGGCTTGGACGCTGATGAAGTCCGTCGTGACCTTGAAGCGGGGCGAGGTCAGGACGGCGCTGTGCTTGGTCGAGAGCGCGTGAGAGTGCAGGCCGGACGGGAGCACGTGCTTGAGCACGTCACTGCCGTCGGTCTCGACACGAAAATCTCCCGGAGCGAAGCGGCCATCGAGGCCGTTACCATGACGACGCCAAGCGACGGCACTCTTGTCACTCAAGGTCCAGTCGGGTTTTTCGCTCCGAGGAGCCGGAGCTTGCTTGGGCTTCAGTCCGACCCGCAGGAAGGTGGCCGCATGTAGCGGATAAGTGGGATCTCCCTCGTGTTTGAAACTCTCGGCGAGTTTGCCGTTGGATCGATTGATCTCGGCTAGTTTGGCGCTTAACCGGGCGGCCTGGCCGCGGAGGGTGTCGAGCTTCGCATCCTTCGTCGCGACCGGCGTGAGTTCGCCGCGGAGCGTGCCGGCGCGGAAGGAGTCGGCGATCTGCGCGGCGGTGAGGGCGAAGCCGTAAAGGCGGGCCTCTTCGAGCTCTCCCCTAAGGAAGGCGTTGCCTCCGCCGGTGTGGCGACGTCCGAAGAGCAGGCGTGTCTTACCGGCCACGAACGTATGCAGGGCGGCCTTCTCGTTGGCCGGAGCATAGCCGGCGCCATAGGGCTGGCCGTTGCGGTAGAGTTCGATGCGTCCGTCGGTTTGATAAACTATCGCGAGGTGTATGAGTTCGCCGGGCTTCGCGGTCTCGGCCGGGCCGTTCACGTTCTGGGTGCGTACGGAGTTATTGCTGCCAGCCATCCATTTCGACTTCTGCCTCTCGCCGAAGACGAGCGCGTCGAAGACGCCACCGCCGATGGATTCCGTCGTGACCACGCCGCCGCCGCGCTGGTCGAGGGTGGATAGGGCGACCCAGGCTTCGAGGGTCTTGGCCTTGAGGGTTTCGGGGGTCGGGCCGGTCTCGGCGAAGGAGTCTTCGCCATCGAGCATCAGCCGGCCGTTCTTGATGATGGCACTGCCGTTGAGTTTGGCGTCGAGCTTGCCGACGAGGTCACGTCCGTCCTGTTCGAAGGTCCACCAGTGGCTGGGCGCCGGGCCGGCGTTCTTATCCGCCTTGAGGCGACGACGGAAATCATCGGCGGTGAGTTCGCGTTCGACCTTCGCCAACTCGTCCTGCAAGCGGACGCGTTCTTGGGAACTGGCACGGATACGTTCGAGGGCCGCGGGGAGGTCCTTGGCCTGTTGGACCCACTTGGCCGAGAGTTCGGCACGGATGGCCTGCTTGAGTTCGGTCAGGCGATCGCGGTGCTGATCGAGCAGGGCGGGGGAGTCTACGGTCACCTGTCCCGGACGGGCGGAGGCGAAGATCCCGTAGAAGGCGGTGAAGTCGGCCTGGCTGATGGCGTCGAACTTATGGTCGTGGCAGCGGGCGCAGGAGACCGTGAGTCCGAGGAAGGTCTTCGAGACGACGTCGATCTGGTTGTCGACGTTGCGGACCTGCTCATCGACCGTGTCGACCGGCTGGTAGCCGTGTTCGATCATGCGGAAGTGGCCGGTGCCGAGGGCCGACTCATTGAGCTTTTCCGCTGCATTGAGGCGCGGGGTCTTCAGCAGATCACCGGCGAGCTGTTCGCGGACGAACTGGTCGTAGGGGACGTCGGTATTGAAGGCGCGGATGAGGTAATCGCGGTAGCGCCAAGCCTGCGGGATGGATGGATCGCCTTCGCTGCCATGCGTGTCAGCGTAGCGGACGAGATCCATCCAGTGACGGGCGAAGTGTTCGCCGTAGCGCGGCGAGGCCAGCAGGCGGTCGACGACTTTGGCGAAAGCCTCCGGCGAGACGTCGGCTTCGAAGGCGGCGATCTCCGCGGGCGAGGGGGGCAGGCCCGTGAGCACATAGGTCGCGCGACGGAGGAGCGTGGCCTTGTCGGCCGGTGCAGAGGGGACGATGCCGGCGGCGGTGATCTTCGCGTCGAGGAAGCGGTCGATCGGGCTGGCGGCCTTGCCGGCCGGAACGGCGGGTGAGGTGATCGGCTGGAAGCTCCACCAGTTCTTACGGACCTGCAGGAGATCGGACCACGCGGGGGTGATGGAGTCCTCGGGGGCTTTGGTGCGCGGGTCGGGGGCGCCGCGGTTCACCCATTCCACGAAGTCAGCGATGATCTGCTTATCCAGTTTCGGGCGCTTCTTCGGCATCACCAGCGTCTCATGGCTGTGATCCATGGACTGGAGCAGGATGCTCTTCTTCGCATCGCCGGGGACGATGGCCGGCCCTTCTTCGCCGCCCTTGAGCAGGCCGTCGCGATAATCGAGGCGCAGGTCGCCTTTCTGCTTCTTGGCGTCGTGGCATTCATAGCACTCCGCGACCAGCACCGGGCGGATCTTCGATTCGAAGAACTCGACGTCCGCCGGCTTGAGGTCGGCGGCCGCCAGGGACGAGGTCCCCAGCGCGAGGATGGCGAGAGCGCGGCGCATCAGGAAAGGAAGGCGCGGGCGATGCGGTCGGCCTGCTCGCGGATGAATTGGCCGCGCTCGACCATGGTGGCCGCCGGGAAGCGGCTGGTGGGGCCCGCGATGGTCACGGCGCCGATGGCATGGCCGTGTTGGTCGAGGATGGGCGCGGCGACGCAGCTGATCCCGTCGAAGTGTTCGCCTTTATCGAAGGCATAGCCGTGGGTGCGGATGCGTTCGATCTCCGCGGCGAGTTCGCGCTTCGTGACGATCGTCTTCTCTGTATGTTTCTCAAGCTTCAGGCGGGCGAGAAGGGCATCTTGTTCGGTGTCGGGCAGGAAGGCCACCATGGCCTTGCCCGGAGCCGTGCAGTGGAGCGGGGCGAGGCAGCCCAGATCGACGATGTATTTGAACGGGTGAGTGGAGGCCAGCTGATCGAGCATCACGCAGTGGTCGTCGGCGAGGCAGCAGAGCTGGGTCGTCTCGCCGGTCTGCTGTTGGATGGCACGCATCGCTTCGGCAGCGGCCGCGACGAGGCTTCGGGATTCGCCGCGCGGTTGGCTGAGCAGGAGCAGCTTACGGGTGAGGGTGTAGCGGCGGGTGATTTCATCGCGGCGCAGGTAGCCGGCTTCTTCGAGCGTGCCCGTGATGCGGTGGGCGGAAGCCGGGGAGAGGTCCAGGGAGGCAGTCAGCTCGGAGAGCGTCAGGCCTTCGGGGCGATGCGCCAGCGTCTCGATCATAGCGAGGCCGCGTTCGAGGGCAGGCACGCTCGAGGCGCCGGTTTCGGTCGAAGGGGGAGAGGGGCGCTTCGCGGCAGGGGTTTTCATATGCGGAAACTATTCCAAGTATGGAATAGCGGGATTGGCCCGAGTCAAGCAGTCGGGTGGGGGATGGCTTTAAGGACAATCCCTCAGGTTGGCGGGTTCCTAAGAGTCGGTACCTGTGCCTTGGGTAGGGTTGAGCGCCCTCGCTCAACCGCGGCTGACCAAGGGTGGTCAGCCCTACCCGATACGCCTAGGGCAGCACGCGGTGCTGCCCCTACCTCGATGCAGGGGCATGATTTTACCAACCGCTAACCGCTATCCGCTAACCGCTTACTCCAACACCTGTATATGATTGATGCTGGTGAACTGACGGTGGTCGGTGAACTGACGGATAAGCTTCTTCTGGGCGTCGACCTCGAAGATCTGGGCGGTGGCGCCGAGGTGGCCGTGGCCGAGCCAGTTCATGACGAGGGTATTACCGTTGGCAAGGCGTTCGACGGAACTCGCAAGGTAGATGTGGTTGTCGGTGACTTCGTCGCGGCCGATGTTCCAGACGATCTTGCCGGACTTGTCGTATTCCACGACGCCGTCGCCTTCGCCGAGGGCGACGAGCCAGTTGCCGTTGGCGAGTTCACGGACGTCATGAATGTCGCCGTTGACCGGCTGCTTGCGGAGGAGCTTACCATCACCGGAGAGTTCGAGGACCGCGCGGTCGCCCTTGGCGCTCACGAGGTAGCGGCCATCGGCCGTCTTGCGACAACCGCGCATCTGCTCGTGCGTCTTGATGGTCGGCGTCAGCGGGACTTTGATTTCCTTGGCCATCTTGCCGTCGCGCCCGATCTCAAGGAGTCGACCCGGACCGCACTCGACCACGAGCACGCGTCCGTCGGCCAGCGGCTGGCAGCCCTGGATCTCGGTCTTGGGATCGGCGACGTATTCCCAGGCCACGGACTGGTCGGGCTTCACTTCCTTGGCGCCTTTGACGTGGCTGAAGAGCACGTTGCCGTTGGGCAGCAGCCAGGAGTCCTGCGGGCGTTCGGCCGGGGTGGACCACTCGACACGCCCGTCGGCGGCGACGATGGCGACCTTGTTGCCGACGTAATCGCTGACGACCAGGCGGCGGCCGAAGGGCTTCGGATCGAGGCTCGACTGCGGGCCTTGGGCTCGGTCGCCGAGGGCGTTGCGGTTGTTCTTCATCACCGGGGGCATCGGGGCTTCCCATCCGGCGGGCGCGTTGACGCTGATCACCTTGCGGAAGGTCACGTCGCCGAGGCGCAGGTTGTCGGCAATGATGCCGTTCTTCGAATGGCGCCAGCAGTGGATGGCTTCGCCGTCGCTCTTGATGTGGTTCCCGATGACTTCGTAGCCGTCCAGGTTGAAGTTCGGCTCGATGGCGGTGAGCTTGGTCTCGAAGTAATTGTAGTTACAACGGACATTGCGAAGTTGGCCGCGGAAGGACGGATGGCCGAGCAGGGTGCCGCTGCCCTTCGGATTGAGCGTGCGGGTGAACTGCACCGTGATGTTCTCGGCGTCGAACGATTCGCCCGGGCCGACCTTGCCGCCGGGCATGAACTTACCCGTGTGTTCGCCGTACATCATCACCGCGCGCATGGTGTCGGTCATCGTGATGCCCTCGACGAGCACGTTACGGACGCGGCCATGGATGAGCACGCAGGCGTTGATATTCTTCACCAGCCCGCTGGGCAGGTCGTTATGGGAGGCGTTGAGGTCGATGGTGCCCTTGCCGGTGATGCGGACGCCGGAGATGGTCTCCGCCTGACGACCGTGGCCGATGCGGATGCCGTAGGCCTCCGGGGCGTCGTAGGACACGAACCACACGCTGCGGGCGCCGTGGCCGGTCTTGTTCGCGAAGCGGACCTTCACCCCGTGGCTGAGTTCCTGCCAGTCGCCCGTGATGGGGATGCCCTTGTGGGGCGTCTCGAAGAGTTTGCCGTCGCCCCAGGCGATGGTGTCGGGGGCGCCGTTCTTACCGCCGGTGACGATGACCGTGTAGACCGTACTGCCGAAGAGCTCGGAGCCGTCGACCTTGCCTTTCTTCATATCGTAGGCGCCACCGATCTCGAGGTCATCGATCTTCTTGCCCGAATCCTGGTCGGTCGTGATCTCGCCGACGCCTTCCTTGTGACAGACGCCATCGGCCAGCTTGAGCGTCGCACCGGCCATCAGTTCGATCTCGACGGACTTGTCGACGTACAGGATCGAGCGGTGCTTCTTGAGGCCGTGCTGGTGCAGGCCCGGCAGGAAGGTGAGTTTATCGCCGGGTGCGGCCGCATCCATCACGGCCTGCGGGTCGTCGCCCGGCTTGATCTTATGTTCGGCCGCGAAGAGGGAGGTCGCGAGAAGCAGCAGTAAGAGGCGCATTTAGGGCTAGAGATAGGGCTGGGGCTAGGGCTAGCAAGACCCATGGATTACCTCCGCCGATAATGGATAATCTTTGAGCGGAAAAAGGGAGAGCCGGTAGGTGGCTGCTAGCTAAAGTACCTACCCCTAAGGATTACTTAGCCACCACCCAGACGTTGCGGTAGACGACGGGGTTGCCGTGGCCTTGCAGGTAGAAGGGGCCGGGGGCGGGGACTTCGGTCGGTGAACTCGACGTCGTAGGTCTGCCACTGGAGGGGCGGGAAGCACATGTTCACCTTGGGCGCGGCGTTCTTGTAGATGCCACCGCACTCGTTATCGAGGCCTTTGAGGCCGAAGCTGTCGAGGACCTGGACTTCGTAGCGGTGCTGCAGGTAGAGGCCGCTGTTGGCGCGACCTTGGCCGCGGCCGAGCGGCTTGAAGGGCAGGAAGAATTCGAGGTGCAGTTTGAAATCGGTGAAGGCCTGCTTGGTCTTCGTGTTGGCTTCGAGGAAGCCGCGCGGGTCGATCTTGCCGTCGACGAAGGCGTCGGCGTTCTTGCCGTCGAAGAGGATGGTCGCGTCCTTGGGGGCGGCGAGGCCTTCGGTCGGGCTATGGCGGATGATGCGCTTGAGGGCTAGGCCGGTGCTCTTGATCTTCAGCGTGCCGTCGATGAGCGTCGCGGAATCGATGCTGTCCTTGAAGAGGAGTCCATCGCCGTCGCGCTTGCCTTCGACTTCGATCTTCGGGGTGCCGTCCCAGCCGGCGCCGGGCAGGCCGCCTTTGAAGAGCACGAGGCGATACTCGCCCTTGCCGAGCGAGATGACGTTGGCGCCCATCTTCGCATGAGCGAACTCACCCTGGAGGAGA
>CANKZO010000028.1 GCA_947488485.1 Opitutia bacterium
GATCTCCGCGCGCCACGGGTGGCCGGACTGCTTGCAGGCTTCGACCGCCTGCTGCTGCCAGCGTTCGCGGCGGGTGCGGGCGCGGTCGGCGTCGAGCTTCACTTCGCAACGGGCGGTCTCGAGCGGGATGACGCCGGCCGCGCCGGCTTCGCAGCAGATGCGCACCAAGTCGTCCATCGTGCCGCCCTTGGGCATGCCTTGGGCGACAGTGATCGCAGGTGAGAGCGGATCGGCCGTGCGCGCGCGGATGACTTCGACCATCGCGCCGTCGCCGTCGGCCGAGGCGAGCTTGCCTTCGACCACCAGGCCTTCGCCATCGAGGAGCACGACCGCGTCGCCGCGGCGGGCGCGGAGGCTGCGGACCACGTGGGCGGATTCGTCGGCCGAAAGCTTCACGTGGGCGCCGGGCTTGCAGGCCGGGGCTTGTTCGTGGTCGATCCAGACGCGAAGCGGGCTCATCAGGCGAGGGCGACCGGGCGGTCGTAAGAAGGATCCCAGTCTTTCCAGACCGGCTCGTAGCCGTGGGCGCGGAGCATCGCGGCCACTTCGTCGGGCGAGCGATCGTCCTCGATCGCGAATTGCTCGAGCGAAGCATCGCGGCCTTCGGCGTAACCGCCGGGATTCGTGTGCGAGCCTGCGCTCATCGCCGTCACGCCCACGCGGCAGGCGTGGTCGCGGAACTTCCGGCTCTCGCGGGTGCTCAGCGTCAGCTCGACCTCGGAGCTCAGCAGGCGGAAGGCGCAGATCGCTTGGACCAGGTCGCGGTCGGTCATCTCCACCTTCGGCTGCAGTTCGCCCTCGTGGGGACGGATGCGCGGGAACGAGACGCTGTAGCGGCTCTGCCAGTGCTTGCGTTCAAGCCAGCGGAGATGGAGGGCCGTGAAGAAACATTCCGCACGCCAGTCCTCGAGGCCGAAGAGCGCACCGAGGCCGATCTTGTGCACGCCCGCGGCGCCGACGCGGTCCGGGGCGTCGAGGCGGTAGAGGAAGTCGGACTTACGTCCCTTCGGGTGGTGGACGTTGTAGGTCTCGCGGTGATACGTCTCCTGATAGACCAGCACCGCGTTGAGCCCGTGCTTGCGGAGCTCGGCGTATTCCGCGGTCTCCATCGGCTGGACTTCCATCGAGAGCGACGAGAAGTGCGGACGGAGCAGGTCGAGGGCCTGGACGAAGTAGGGCACTTCGACCTTGTTGGATTCGCCCGTCAGGATGAGCAGGTGATCGAAGCTCAGTTTCTTGAGCGCGCCGGCCTCGCGGAGGATCTCGCCCGGATTGAGCGTGCGACGCGGGACCTTGTTGCCGGCGGAGAAGCCGCAGTAGGTGCAGACGTTCTGGCACTCGTTGGAAAGGTAGGCCGGCGCGAAGAGCTGCATCGTGCGGCCGTAGCGGCGCAGCGTACGCTCATGGCTCAGGCGGGCCATCCGCTCCAGGTGCGGTGCGGCCGCCGGTGAGATCAGCGCCTTGAAGTCTTCGAGGTCCGCCGAGTCAGCCTCGGCGCGGGCGAGCGCGCGGAGCACGTCGGCTTCCGTCTTCCGCTGGACCGAGGCGAGGACCTCGTCCCAGGGATGGGCGGCATGGACTTCGGCGAACGACATCAGGCCCGTCACTGTGGGCCAAAAATCGCGCAGGGCAAGGGCGGGCGCGCGCTCAGAGCGTCGCGGCGTAACCGGCGGCGTCGAGGAGGGCGCCCAGCTCAGCCGGATTCTTCACCTTCACCTTGATCATCCAGGCGCCGCCATACGGTTCGCGGTTCACCAGGTCGGGAGAATTATTCAGGTCGGCGTTGGCCTCGAGGATCTCGCAGGAGACCGGGCTGTAGAGGTCGGAGGCGGCCTTGACGGATTCCACCGTGCCGAAGACGTCGCCATGGTTGAACGACGCGCCGACCTTCGGGAGGTCGACGAACGTCACGTCGCCGAGGGCGGCCTGCGCGTGGTCGGTGATGCCGATGACGGCGGTGCCGTCGGCGGCGACCTTGATCCACTCGTGGTCCTTGGTGTAATGGAGGTCGGCAGGGACGTTGCTCATGGGTTCTGGGTAAAGCGGGTGGGGATTATTTCAACCCTTCACTTCACGAAAGGCTCGGCCGAGAGGCGCAGCGGGATACGGTTGCCGCGGATGTCGACCGTCAGCGTGGCCGAAGCCGCGTGGCCGGCGGCGACGAGGGCCGTGCCGATCGGCTTGCCCAGGACCGGGGACTGCGTGCCCGAGAGCACTTCGCCGACGGGCGTCTCGCCCGAGTAGACGATCGCGCCCTGGCGGGCGATACGGCGGTCATCGAGGGAGAAGAGCACCACCGAGGAGACCGGGCCGCCTTGGGCCTGACGATGGAGCGCCTCGCGGCCGATGAACTCCGGCTTCGTGAACTTCACCGTCCAGCCGAGGCCGGCCTGGATGGGCGAGATCTTCTCGGAGATCTCGTGTCCGTAGAGCGGGTAATTCGCTTCGAGGCGGAGCGAATCACGGGCGCCGAGGCCGGCGGGCACGAGGCCGTGAGGCTTGCCGGCGGCGAGGAGCGCGCGGGCGACCTTCTCGGCGGAGGCCGCGGGCAGGTAGATTTCGAAGCCGGGCGAACCCGTGTAGCCCGTGCGGGAGATGAGGCAGCCGGCGACGCCGGCCACTTCGCCGAACACGAAGCCGAAGCGCTTGATCGCCGCGAGCGGCGTCGCGGTCGTCAGCGCGAGGATGGCTTCGGCGCGCGGGCCTTGGAGCGCGAGCTGGGCCCAGGCGGCGCATTCGTCGAGCACCTCGACCTGATGGGCGCCGATGTGGGCGCGCATCCAGGCGATGTCCTTCGGCGCGTTGGAAGCATTGAGGCAGATCAGGAATTCGTCGTCGGCGAGGCGGTAGACGATCAGGTCGTCGACGCAGCCGCCGTCGGGCTGGCACATCACCGTGTAGCGGGCCATGCCGACCTTGATCGTGGACATCTCGTTGGTCATGACGCCGTCGAGGAACTTCGCGGCGTCGCGGCCGCGGACGCGGGCCTCGCCCATGTGCGAGACGTCGAAGAGGCCGGCCGTCTGGCGGACCGCCATGTGTTCTTCGATGATGCCCGTGTATTGCACCGGCATCTCCCAGCCGGCGAAGGGGACGATGCGGCCGCCGAGTTCGACGTGCAGGGCGAAGAGAGGCGTGCGGGAGAGCGTTTCCGACATGGTCAGGCTAAGGTGCGGTCCCCGGCTTTTTCTTCCAACAAAAAAGCCCGGCCGAGCGGCCGGGCTTTTCGAGGCGGAGCGAAGTCCGGCTCAGAGGCCGAGTTCCTTGCGGAGGCCCGAGAGGGCGGCCTTGAAGTCTTCTTCCGAGATGGCCTTCGCGCGGCGCTTGCTCTCAAGGAGGGCGTAGCGGGAGCTGAATTCGGAATACTTGAGGGCGGCGGCCTCGGCGCGGGCGGTGGCGGCGGCTTTGTTGGCCTCGGCGAGCTTGGCTTCGGCGTCGAGGCGGGCGTCAGCGACGGCCTTCTCGGCGGCCTTGTTGGCGGCGGCGGCGGCTTTGTTGGCCTCGGCGAGCTTGGCTTCGGCGTCGAGGCGGGCGTCAGCGACGGCCTTCTCGGCGGCCTTGTTGGCGGCGGCGAGCTTGGCGTCGGCATCCTGCTTGGCCTTGGCGGCGGCGGCCTTGTTGGCGGCGAGATCGAGGCGGGCCTTGGCGAGGTCCTTCTCGCTGTCGGCGGTGGCTTCCTTGACGTTCGACGTCGAGCGGCGGGCGAGTTCGTCGGCGCGGGCGGTCAGGGCCTTGATGGCGATGGAGGCGTTGTCCTGAGAAGCCTTGAGCGACTTCATCTCGGCGGCGTAGTTCTGCTCGAGCTTGCCGAGGCGGTCTTCACCGGAGTTGGCGGCGGCCTTGGCCTGGGTCACGACGGCCTTGGCCTGGGAGACCTTGGCTTCCGGCGCGGCGAGGGCGGCGCGGCGGGCTTCGACCGTCTTCATGTTCTTCTCGGCGGAAGCGCGGGCGGCTTCGGCGTCGGCGGTGGCCTGGGCGAGGGCGAGTTCGGCTTCGGCGAGTTTCGCCTTGGCGGCCGCATCCTTACCCTTGGCGGCCTTGGCGGCTTCGATGCTCTTGGCGATCTCGGCGAGGCGAGCCTGCGCGGCGGCTTCGCGGGCGACGAGGGCGGCCTGGATCTTCGCGGCGGCTTCCTTGGTCGCGGCGAGGTCGGAGTTCAGTTCTTCCTTGGCGGCGGCTTCTTCGCCGAGGGCCTTCTTGGAAAGCTTCTTGAATTCCGGGTTGTCGGCGGCGGGCACGCCGGCTTCACCGGCGGCGGGCACCTTGGTGAGGTTGACCTTCACGGCGGCGGGGAAGCCGAACTCGATGCCTTCGCTGGTCGTGATGAGGCGAGGCTTGAGGTCGGTCGTCTCGGTGATGTAGCCGCCCTTGCCGATCTGCAGCTCGTAGTTCTTGGTGCGGTCGAGCTTGATGGTGGTCGGCGTGCGACCGACGGCGTCGCCGTTGACGCGGACAGCCGCGGCGGTCGGATTCGAGGACACCACGACCGTGTCGATGTTGGCCGAGTCGACCGAGGACTTGCAGCCGGCGAGTGCGACGCAAAAGGCGAGGAGGGAAACGTGGATACGCATGGGCGGGGCTTGGGGTCTGAGAATTGCGTCCAAATCGAAGGCAGTTTCAACCCCTAATCACCTGTACCGAGGGCGGGATTGACACCGGGCCGCTGTGAACAACCCTGTGAACAAGGAAGATGGCCAGCATAGCTCAGTTGGTAGAGCAGCCGCCTTGTAAGCGGCAGGTCGTCGGTTCAAGTCCGACTGCTGGCTCCATTCCCCTGCCGATTGCCTCTTAAAAGGGCTTATCAGCGGTTTTTCAAGCCGGGCGCGGAGCCTGCCGAAGCGCGTCGGCCATGCGGACCACCGGGCGGATCGCGGCCACGTCGTGCACCCGGAGCATCGAACAACCTTGGGCGATGCCCCAGGCGGCGGTCACGTCGTTACCCGGTCCGCGACGGAGCGGATCCGGTTCGTCAAGCACGAGCCCGAGCGTCGATTTCCGGCTCGTGCCGAGCAGGACCGGGTAGCCGAGGGCGGCGACCTTGGCCAGGTCGCGGACAAGCATCAGGTTCTGCGCCGGCGTCTTGCCGAAGCCAAAGCCGGGATCGGTCCAGAGCTGTTCCGGCGCCATGCCGGCGGACCTCGCCGCATGCAAGGAGGCCCGCAGGTCGCCCAGCATTTCGGGCCAGAACTCGCGGTAATTCGCTTCGCGCCGGCGATGCATGAGGATGAGCGGGCAGCGGGCGGCCGCGCAGACCGCGCCCATCGGCGACTCGTCTCCATGGGCTCCGAATCGTCCTCCCTCCACGTCGTTGACGAGATCCGCGCCGGCGGCGATGGCCGCTGCGGCGACGTCCGCCTTATAAGTGTCGACCGAGAGCACGGCCTGCGGGAAGCGGCGGCGCAAGGCTCGGACGACGGGCAGCAGGCGGACGAGCTCATCGGCGGCCGTGACCGGTGCGGCGCCCGGGCGCGTGGACTCCGCGCCGAGGTCGAGCACGTCGGCGCCTTCGTTCAACAAGGCCTCGGCCCGGCGCAGCGCGTCATCGACGCCCGGCAGCGCGCCGCCATCGGAAAACGAGTCCGGCGTCAGGTTCATGATAGCCATGATCAGCGTGCGCCGACGCCAGTCGGGCAGGGCGGTGCCATGAGGGCTGGACCAGGACATCACGAGGGGGTTAGGGGGCGGCTTCGGCGGGAGCAACCCTAGAGGGGGAGGGGGGTGTTTCGACCTTCCCACCATCTATTAGCGGGAATGATGAGGCATAATTATCCATAAACACTTTACTGACAACAGTTTATGGATTAATGCTTCGGTATCGGCCTTAACAGGGGCTATTTATGACCGATTTAGCCTGCTGGGGCTTGCAAATTAGCACACTTTTACGGACTTTTCCGCGTCCGAAACACCACCTTTATGTTTTCTCGTATCCTCAGTCGGGTCGGTCTGCTCGCCGCCCTCTCCCTGGCCTTCATCATGGCCGGTTGCTCCAAGGAAGAATTGACCGTCCGTCAGTCGACCATGGACCCCAAGGGCCCGGTCGCGCAGGTCCAGTTCGATGTCTTCATGGACACCGTCTGGCTCGTCGTGGTGCTCTTCGCCTTGGTCGGCGGCCTGATGGTCTACGCGGTCATCAAGTTCCGCTCCCGTCCGGGCGACGAGAACAAGCCCGCCATCGTCGAAGACGGCCACGGCAATCCCCTCATCGAGATCGGCCTCATCACCGCTTCCATCGGCGCGCTCGTGATCATCGCGATCCCGACGCTGAGCGCGATCTGGTATACGGACGACGTCCCGGCCGAAGCCGTCCCGACCTCCAAGCTCTCCGCTTGGTATCCGCGCGTCGAAGGCACCCGCGAGAACTACGCCCAGACCGTCGAAGAGCAGGTGCTCGAAGTCGACGTCATCGGCAAGCAGTGGTGGTTCCGTTTCGAATACCCGCAGCTCGGCATGACCAACGACGCCAAGCACTCCGTCCCGAACGAGCTCGTCATCCCGAAGGGCAAGGCCGTCCGCATCAACCTGCGCTCCGAGGACGTCATCCATTCCTTCTGGGTCCCCAAGATCGCCGGCAAGGTCGACCTCATGCCCGGCCGTAAGAACCACATGTGGATCCAGGCCGACCAGACCGGCCACTACTACGGCCAGTGCGCCGAGTTCTGCGGCGACTCGCATGCCTACATGCTCTTCCGTGTCGAAGTCCTCGAGCCCGCCGATTTCGCCAAGTGGGTGCAGAAGCAGAAGGCCGACGCCGCTCCGGTGGCCGCCGGTTCCGCGGCCGAGAAGGGCAAGGCCCTCTTCGCCGCCAAGAGCTGCGTCATGTGCCACAACGTCGGCGGCCATTTCGGTGCCGGCGCCTTCGGCCCCGACCTCACGCACGTCGCTTCGCGCAAATCCCTCGCCGGCGCCTGGCTCGACAACCGCGACGTCGCGAAGCAGCGCGCGCTCGAGCAGTCGACCGGCAACACCGAGAACTCCGTCCCCGTCGACGAAGCCAAGCTCAAGGCCAACCTCATCAAGTGGATCGGTTCGTCCGGCGTCGCGCACGGCGCCGACGGCAAGCTGTCCAAGGACGTCAAGCCCGGCAACCGCATGCACTATTACAAGATGTTCAACGTCGCCGGTCTCCGCGAGACCAACCAGCAGTTCACCGCCGAGGAACTCGACCACCTCGCCGAATACCTTCTCACCCTCAAGTAAGTCTTAACCCCGAAATTTCCCGACCATGTCCCACGACTCCCATCACGCTCCCGTCGCCTGCAAGACGGAGCTGGCCCCTGAGCGCAGCGACCTCGGCCTCTATCGCCCGGACCGGGCGACCGGCCTGATCGACTGGCTGACCACCGTCGACCACAAGAAGATCGGCATCCTGTACGGCGCGTTCGCGATGCTGTACTTCCTCATCGGCGGCGTAGAGGCCCTCGCCATCCGCACGCAGCTGGCCCGCCCGGACAACGACTTCGTCACGGCGCGCATGTACAATCAGCTGTTCACCATGCACGGCACCACGATGATCTTCCTCGGGGTCATGCCGCTCTCCGCCGCGTTCTTCAACTTCCTCGTGCCGCTGCAGGTCGGCGCCCGCGACGTCGCCTTCCCGCGCCTCAACGCGTTCTCGCTCTGGACGTTCGTCTTCGGCGCGTTCGTGCTCAACGCCTCCTGGCTCTTCGAGTTCGGCCACCTCGCCGGCTGGTTCGACTCCTTCGCCTGGCACAAGGCGCTCGTCTACACCGACTTCGCCCCGGCCAACGGTTGGTTCAGCTACGCGCCGCTCTCCGGCACCTTCGGCGCCAACGGCCAGGCCCTCCGCTTCACCGGCGTCGGCACCGACTTCTGGATCATCGGCATCCAGGTCCTCGGCATCGCCTCGCTCGCGGCCTCCTTCAACTTCATCTGCACGATCATCAACATGCGCGCCAAGGGCATGACCATGATGCGCCTGCCGGTCTTCACCTGGATGGCCCTCGTCACCTCGGTGCTGATCATCCTGGCCTTCCCGGCGATCACCGTCGCGCTGATCGAGCTGATGTTCGACCGCGCCTTCGGCGCCAACTTCTTCAACCCGTCGGCCGGCGGCCAGCCCGTGCTCTGGCAGCACCTCTTCTGGATCTTCGGCCACCCCGAGGTGTACATCCTCGTCCTCCCGGCGATGGGCATCGTCTCGGAAGTCCTCCCGACGTTCTCCGGCAAATCCCTCTTCGGCTACCCGATCATCGTCTTCTCCGGCGCCGTCATCGGCTTCCTCGGCTTCGCCGTCTGGAGCCACCACATGTTCACCACCGGCCTCGGCCCCGTGCCGACCGCCGCGTTCTCGCTCCTCACGATGGCCATCGCCGTCCCGACGGGCGTGAAGATCTTTAACTGGCTGGGCACGATCTGGGGCGGACGCATCCGCTTCACCCCGCCCATGGTCCTCGCCCTCGGCTTCATCTGGATGTTCATGTGCGGCGGCTTCTCCGGCGTCATGCACTCCTCGGCCCCCGCCGACTCCCAGCAGCAGGACAGCTACTTCGTCATCGCGCACTTCCACTACGTGCTCCTCGGCGGCGTGCTCCTCGGCCTCATGGCCGGCCTCTACTTCTGGTTCCCGAAGATCTTCGGCCGCATGCCCAACGCGCCCGTCGCCTACCTCGGCTCGGCGCTCGTCATCCTCGGCTTCAACCTCGCCTTCGGCCCGATGCACTACCTCGGCCTCGCCGGTCAGCCGCGCCGCACGCACACCTACCACGCCGGCAACGGCTGGGAGACGTGGAACTACGTCGCCACCATCGGCGCCTACATCCTCGGCATCGGCGTCGTGCTCGTCTTCGGCAACCTCGTCTGGACCGCGTTCCGCGGCAAGAAGTGCGGCAACGATCCGTGGGACGGCCGCACCCTCGAGTGGTCGCTGCCCTCCCCGGTGCCGGAATACAACTTCGCCCAGGCTCCGGTGGTCGCCACGCGCGACGCCTTCTTCGAGCACAAGCACGGCGCCAAGAAGATCGGCCTCGAGAACGACGGCGGCGAAGCCGGCGTCCACATGCCGAGCCAGTCCTGGATGCCGATGCTGGCCTCCGCGGGTTTCCTCTTCATCGGCTTCGGCATGCCGATGATGGCGATGGGCATCCCGCACGCCGGCTGGCTCGTCATCTCCGGCCTCGGCGTCCTCTTCATCGGCATCTGGCTCTGGGCCCTCGAAGGTCCGGGCGGTTACATGCTCAAGACCCCGGCCCCGTCCGGCGCCCCGGCTCCGGCCGAGACCGTCGCCCACTGAGCCGCCTCACCTCCTCACCTTAAACTCTGACCTCCATGTCTGACACCGCCGCCGCGCACGAAGCGCCCACCTCCACCGGGATCGACCACAAGAAGCTCATCATGTGGCTCTTCCTGGCTTCGGACTGCATGTTCTTCGGCACGCTGATCTCGACCCACCTGCTGTACCGCAAGCTCTTCCCCGCCGGCTTCACCGACGCGGAAGGCCACCAGCGTTTCATCCAGGACCTGTTCTCCATCGAGCTGACGTCGTTCTCGACGTTCATCCTGCTGATGTCGTCGTTCCTGATGGCGCTCGCCGTCTCCGCGATGCACAAGGGCCAGCTGAAGTCCTTCCGCCGCAACGTCCTCGGCGTGATCATCTTCGGCCTGATCTTCCTCGGCTGCCAGGTGTTCGAGTTCACGCACTTCTACCACAAGGGCCTGACCATCCAGAACAGCGTCCTCGGCTCGACGTTCTACGTGCTCACCGGCACGCACGGCACGCACGTCGCCATCGGCGTCCTCTGGCTCATCCTGCTCTACTTCTACAGCTTCACCGGCAAGCTCGGCGGCCACATGGGCGCCCTCGACGTCGAAGTCGCGGGCCTTTACTGGCACTTCGTCGACATCGTGTGGATCATCATCTTCACGGCCGTCTACCTCGTCGAATACCTCGGGCCCTACGGCATCTGGGGTTCGGGCCTGCCCGCCGTCGTCAAATAACCTGCCTTAACGTCCATGTCCTCTTCTCACGAAGCCGCTCCGAGCAAGGCCTTCCTCGCCGAGGAAGTCCGTCGCTACCACCACTTCATCGTGCTGGCCCTCTGGCTGGCCGTCGTCACCGGCGCCGAGATCGTCCTGATCTACCTGCCGCTGCCGACCGCCGTCATCTTCACGATCCTGACCCTGATGTCCGCCGGCAAGTTCTTCGCGGTCATCCTGTGGTTCATGCACCTGATCTACGACAAGCGCCTGCTCTTCTGGTGCTTCCTCGCCGGCCTGGTACTCGCCTTCGCGACCTACGCCGCGCTGCTCTGCCTGTTCAGCGTCGAGCGGATCGACACGCGCTGGTTCAGCTGAGCGGGTCCCCCCGCCGACCGTCGAAGGCCTCCGTGCGAACGGAGGCCTTTTTCGTGCCCACGCTTGCGGGTTAGGCGGCCCGCGCTTCATATCATCCGTGATGAACATCCCCCTGCACTGGCACACGGAGCCGCTCCTGCTGCTCCTGGTCGTCGGCGCGTCCTGGGCGCACGCCCTGGCCTGCGGGCCTTACCGCGCCCGCTGGCTGCCGGGCCGGGCGGAGTATCCCGTCGGGCATGCCATCCGCTTCCATCTCGGCGTCCTGGTCGGCTACGTCGCGGTCGGGTCGCCCTTGGACCAGCTCGGCGAAGGCTTCCTGTTCTGGGCCCACATGCTGCAGCACATGCTGCTCATCTATGTCTCCGCGCCGCTGATCGTCACGGGCCTGCCGCCCGAGCTCGTCGACGGTTTCCTGAAAGACCGTCCCCGGCTCACGCGCGTGCTCGCCTTCCTGACTCACCCGGTCACCGGCGGGCTGATCTTCACGCTGTGCTTCTCGATGTGGCACTTCCCGGAACTCTACGAGGCGGCGCTGCGCAGCCGGCCGCTCCATGTGCTCGAGCACTGGTCGATGTTCCTGCCGGCGATCCTGATGGTCTGGCCGCTGTTCTCGCTGTCGGCCCGCCTGCCCCGCATCGGCTACGGGATGGCGATCTTCTATTCCTTCGGCCTGATGATCGCGGACCTGCCGCTCTGGGCGGTCCTCATCTTCGGCGACCATCCGATCTACGAGACCTACCGGCTCGCGCCGCGCGTGAGCGAACTCTCCGCCGCCGCGGACATGATCCTCGGCGCGGTCGTGATGAAGGGTTTCAACGAGGTCTTCGCCCTCCTCTGCATGGGCTACGCGTTCTTCGCCTGGTACCAGCGAGAGAAGTGAGCCGGCTCAGTGGCGCGAGGCGCGCCGCAGCAGGAACCAGCCGAGCGTGATGACGACTAGGTTCGGCAGCCAGACGAGCAGGTCGGGCCGGTAGGCCGGATCCTTCACGTAACCGGCCATCGAGGTGAGCAGATAGTAGGTGAGCGCGATCGCGAGGGCGACGGCGGCGTTGACGAACGTCTCCGCCCGGCCGACGCGGACGGCGAGGGGCACGGCGAGGAACGCGAGCGAGAACACGGAGAAGGCGCTCGCGAGGTGCGCCATGAGCTGGGTCTTCGCGACCATGCGTCCGCGCTCGAGGGTCGCGGCGTCGGCGCCGGCGGCCACGTCCCAGCCACGCTCGATGGCGACGAGGAGCTCCTGCGTCGTCAGCCAGCGCAGCTTGCGTTGGAAGTTCTCGCCGTCCTTGAAGATGCCGGAAGCCGGGAACTCCAGCGTCGACGTGTCGGCGGTCGCGAACGACGACGGCTGCAGGAAGGTCTGGTCGCCGGCCGGCCGCGTGTCGAGCCGCGCGTCGGTGAGCGTGATCCGCAGGACGCCTTCGCCGGCTTTCGAGACGGCGCGGGCCAGCCGAGCTTCGCGGGCGTGGACGGTCTGGACCAGGCGGCCGCGGTCGTCGACGCGCCAGAGCCAGAAGTCGCGCAGGACTTCGCCGTCGCGCGCGCTGGCGCGGATGACCATCCCGGGGAACTGGCGGTTGAGCTGCCCGGGCACGATCACCGAGGCGGGATTATCCTTGGCCGAACCCACGAGCAGGCGGCGGTATTCGGTGTTGGCGTCGGGCGCCACCTCGAGGTTGAGCCAGGCGGAAAGCAGCGCGAGGGCGGCCGCGAGGAGCAGGGCCGGGCGCGCGATGCGCCCGAGGCTGAGCCCGCCGGCCTTCATCGCGGTGAGTTCCTGCTGCGAGCCCATGCGCCCGAAGGCCAGCAGCACGCCGGTCAGGAGGCCGAGCGGCAAGGCGTAGGGCAGCACGCCGGGGATGAGCAGGGCGATGAGTTCGAGGCCTTCCCAGCCGCTCACGCGGCCGGAGGCGATGGCGCTCGAGACCTGGTTCAGGATGTTGCCGGCGACCATCACGAAGACGAACGCGCCCGTGGCGGCCCCGCCGGCGACGGCGGTTTCGGTCAGGACGTGGCGGTCGAGGAGGCGCACGTCAGCATCCAAGCCGACCGCGCCCTTCACTCCAAGGCGAAAGGCTCAGGGCGCCGCCTTCTGGTCCAGGTCGGCGGGCAGTCCGGGGCCGCGGACGGCTTCGATCTCGCCCGCCCGAACCCAGCCGGTCTTGCCGTCGGCGGTGCGGACGCGCATGTGGCCGTTGAGCGGACGTTCGGTCCGCACGACGTCCCCTTCGGCCACGCCGCTCATCGTTTCGCCGAGCTGGGTCGGCGTGAGCCGGAGGGAGACTTCGGGTTTCCGGATGACCGCGCGCGCGTCGAGGGAACGGCTGCCCCAGAGTCCGGGGAAGCAGAGGGCGAGAAGGGTGAGGGCGACCACGCGGGTCCACTGGTTGCCTTCGCTCGCGGCGCGTCCGCGGAGACGCGGCACGGCCACGCAGAGCACGGCGGTCCAGAAAGAGGCGACGGCTAACAGGAGCCAGAGGTCGGCGGTGAGGAAGGCGGCGTATTCCTCGACGGCGGTCGGCTTCGGACGATCGACGCCGCCGGCATCGAGGCCGTGCTTGATCCCCGCGTTCGCGACCGGGTCGCGCGGATCGATCAGCAGCGCGCGCTCCCAGCAGACCATCGCGCGGCCTTTGCGTCCGAGGCGCCACTCGGCGTTCCCGAGCGCGGCGAGCCGGGCGGCGGTGACGCCCTCCGCGCGGATCTCCTTGCTCCAGAGTTCGACGGCTCCCGCGTAGTCGCCCTTTGCGTAGGCCGTTTCGGCGGCGCCGGGCGCGTCGGCCGCGGCGAGCGGCGCGAGCCAGCAGAGGAGGAGCAGGGCGAAGGTCTTCATCGCGTGGCGAGCAGGCGGCGCAGGAGCGCGAGGTCGGCGTCGGCGTCCCCCGCGGCGGCGAGGGGCGGGGCCGGCGCGAAGCGGTCGGCGTGGGCGCGCAAGAAAAGTCCGTCGAGGCGGGCGCGGTCGGCGTCGGGAAGCACGCGTTCGACGTCGCTCTGGGTCATCGCCTGGTCTTCGGCGTCGAGGCGGGCGGCCACGCCGGCCTGCAGTCCGCGGACGACCGCGACGGCGAAGCCCCGGGCATCACCGCGGCGGCGACAGGCTTCGGCTTCGGCGAGGGCGGCGCGCATGAGGGCGCGGGCGCGTCGGCGACGGCGGATCTCCGGGTGCGCGGCGAGGTAGCCGAGGATGCCGGTCACGGTCGTCGCGGCGACGACGAGTCCGAGCACGGTCGCGTTCGCGGACCAGAAGCCGGCGGCGTCGCCGAGCGAACCTTCGGGCGAACCGCGGAAGAAGGGCGAGGAGCGGCCCGGCTCGGGCGTCGCGAGGCCGGTCGCCGGTTTCGGCTGGGCGGCGACGGGGGCGGCCGGGTCGGCCGTGACGAGGTCGACCTGCGCCGGCGCGTTGCCGGTGACGGTGATCTCGAGCGGCGCGAATTCCAGGCGGCTGAAGGTCTTGGTCGCGGGATCGAACGCGGCGAGGCGCACGGCGGGCGTGCGCAGCTTGCCCGGCAGACGCGGCACGAGCGTGTAGACGAACATGCGCTGGTCTTCCGCGTGGCGGCGGCGCTCGGTCGCCGGCAGCACGTCCCAGGTCTCGTCGCCTTTCAGTTCCGGCGGCAGGATGCGGTCGAGGTTGCCGTCGCCGGTCAGGATCGCGCGCAGGCGGATGGGTTCGCCGACCTCCGGCTTGTCCTTCGAGATCTGCAGTCCTTCGGCGACGAAGCGGCCGATGGCGCCGTTCCACTCCGGCGGGCGGCCGCGTTCCGGCACGTGCGCGACCGTCAGGCGGCGGCGGAAGGCGAACGGCCGGTCGCGCCCGCCTTGGTTGAAGACACCGGTTTCGCCGCTCTGCACCAGCATGATGCCGTTGAGGGAGAATTCGCCCGCGCCTTCGCGGATCGGGGTGAGGTCGAACGTCGTCTGCAATCCCTGGCCGAGGTCGTCGGGCAAGGGCTGGCGTTCGGCGGTGACCGCCATGGAGAAGCCTTCGGCGAGGGACTCGAGCCCGTAGCTCGCGACGACCGCCTCGTTCTCGCCGCCGCGCATGCGGATGGCGCCGCGGATGAGTTCGCCGACGTAGAAGACGCGGTCCGGCAGGACGAGTTCGGCGCGGGCCTGGGCTTCGCGGCGGTAGGTCACCTGGTCGCTCACGCGCAGGCGGATCTCCGGCACGACCACGACCTTGCGGGCGAAGCGCAGGTTGAACGAAGGGATGACGTGTTCGCCGAGCTGTTCGGGGGCGACGCCCGAGAAGTTGAAGGTGGCTTCGTTGGAGTCAGGCCGGATGAGCTGCCCGGACAGGCGCAGCGCCATCCCGCGGGGCGGCTTGATCTCGCGGCTGATGAACTGCGCGCCGCCGAGCACGATGTCGGACTCGACCATGATCTGGAGGCGGAACGGCTGACCGGGCGCGGTCACGCGCGGGGTGATCTCCCAGCTGACGCGGTCCTCCGCGCGGGCGAGGAGCCCGAGGCAAAGCACGACGCAGAGGGAGAGGAGACGACGCATCTTAGTAGTCCTTGCCTTTCTTGTCCTTGGGCTTGCCGCCGCTGCCGCCCTTGCCGTCCTGCTGGCCGGTGGGCATCTTGCGGCCGAATTCGTTCTTCAGGCCTTCGAGCGAACCGCGGGCCTCCTGCTCGGTCATCTTCTCTTCCTTGCCTTCCTCGCCTTTCTTGTCGCTGCCGGAGCGGGGCTTCGGCTTGCGGCGTTCGGGCGGGAGGAAATCCTCGTCTTCCTCCTCTTCGCCGCTCTCGGCTTCCGGCGGCAGCTTGTCGTCCGGGATGCGCTTCACGAGCTCGCGGATGACGTCGCGCAGTTCTTCGAGCTTCTTGCGCTGGGCCTCGATGGTCTCTTCGAGCGCGGTGGTCTCGCGGCGCAGGGCGCGGAGGAGTTCCTCGACGGCGTCGGCGTTGGCCTTGCCCTGGGCGTCGGCGGCGTCGAGCTCGTGCGCGCCGCGGAAGTCGCCGACCGAACGCGTCCAGAGGGCGATGACGCCGCCGCGCTTGGTGACCATCGCCTCTTCCTTGGGGATGAGCTTCTTGATGGTGCGGTAAGTGTTGATGCCGCCGCCGAGCGCGGCCGTCGCGGGCACGTAGTCCGGCTCGCGGCCTTCGGCCTTGGCCTTGTCGAGCAGCTCGATCTGGTCCTTCATGTCCGAGATGTCGGCGTCGGCCGCCTCGAGATAGGACCGGGCGATGGAAAGCTCGGTGACGTCGCCGGAGGTGCGGCCGCCGAGGCCTTCCTTGCCCTTGCCGAAGCGTACGTGCCCGAGGTTATGGAGCGCCGGCGGCCGGAGCGCGTCGACGTCCCGGCCCAGCGAGGCGCGGAGGGCTTCTTCGGCGCCCGCGAGGTCGCCCTCGGCGAGACGCTGCGTGCCGCGGTTGTGCAGTTCGCGCGCGTCGAGGCCGGCCAGCGGGTCGATGACCTTCTCGGCGGCGGGCGCGACGGCCGTGAACAGCAGGAGGGCGAGGAGGTTTCTCATGGCGTGGTCAGGCGGCGGCGGGTGGAGAGGAGAGATTCGGCGACGAGGAGCAGGAGCGCGAGGCCCAGGAACCATTCTTCGCGCGGGATGCCTTGGCGGCCGGCGCCGCGTTCGTCGGTGCCCGCCTGGATGGCGAGGCGGAGGGCTTCCATGCCTTCGCCCGCCTGGCCGAGCCGGACGAACCGTCCGCCGGTCGCTTCCGCGACCTCGCCGAGGGTCTTCTCGTCGAGCCGGCTGAGCACTTCTTCGCCGGCCGCGTCCTTGAGCGTCTCGACCGAACCCGTCTCGCCGACGACGCGGATCGGGCCGCCCGAAGGCGTGCCTACGCCCACGGCATGGACGACGAGGCCCTTGCGCTTGAGTTTCTTCGCCATCTCGACGCCGCCGGACTCGAGGTCTTCGCCGTCGGTCAGGAGGATGAGCAGCTTGCGGTTGCGGTTGGAATAGAAGGCCAGTTCGGCTTCCTCGACGGCACGGCCGAGGTCGGTGCCGCTCACTTGGATGCTGGTCGTGTCGGTCTCTTCCAGCGTGCGGAAGAAGGCGTCGTAGTCGCGCGTGAGCGGGCACTGCAGGAAGGCCTGGCCGGCGAAGGCGATGAGGCCGACATTGCCGGTGCCCTTGCGGCGGACGAAGTTGGCGATGGCGACCTTGGCGCGCGCGAGCCGCGTCGGGCTCATGTCGGCGACGAGCATCGACTTCGAGACATCGAGCGCGAAGACGACGTCTTCGGTCGCGCCTCTCTGCTTGGTCTCCTCGACGCCCCAGCGCGGGCCGGCGAAACAGGCCACGAGGAGGGCGAACGCGGCCGCGAGGGCGGCGTCCTTGGTCAGGCGACGGGCGGCGGAGAAGCCGGAGACGAGTCGTCCGAGCAGCGTCGCGGAGGCGAAGCCGGTGAGTCCCTTGCGGCGGCGGTATTCCGTCCAGCGCAACGCGAGGAAGAGCACCAGGCCCGCGGCGGCGGCGAGCACGAGCAGGCGCGGGTCTTCGAAATGCGGGTCGGTGGTGTCCATGGCTCAGGGCGCGCGGGGCCGCAGGACGGCCCAGCCGATCTCGGCGAGGAGGAGGAGGGCGGCGAGGCCGACCCAGATGAGGCGGTGGCTTTCGAAGACGACGGATTCGCGGAAGCGCACCTCGGTACGTTCGAGGCGGTCGATCTCTTCGTACACGCGGCCGAGCTGGGCCTGATCGAGCGCGCGGTAGAAGCGGCCGTCGGCGATCTTGGCCATCTTTTCGAGCATCACGTAGTTCGCCGGGTTGATGGTCTGCATGGGGATCGTCCGGCCGAGGGCGTCGCGGTAGAGCTGGCCGGTGCGGGTGTCGAAGCGCGGCAGGACGGTGGGCTCGTCCTTGCCGAGGCCGATGCAGTAGAGGCGGATGCCGAGCGCGGCGGCGAGCTCGGCGGCGGGCACGGGCAGGATGGCCTTGCTCATGTTGTCATCGCCGTCCGTGAGCAGGATGATGACCTTCGAGCGGCGCCCCTTGATGTTCTTCATGCGGTCGACGGCCATCGCGAGGCCTTCGCCGATCGCGGTGCCGGTCTCCTGGATGCTGCCGATGTGCATGCGGTCGATGCCTTTCTCGACCCAGATCTTGTTGATCGTGAGCGGGCTCAGCAGGTAGGGCTTGCCCGAGAACACGACGGCGCCGATCCGGTCATCCGGTCGTTTGGCGAGGAAGTCGTAGATGACCTTCTGGCTGGCCTGCCAGCGCGTCACTTCGGCGCGGGCGGTGCTCATGTCCAAGGCCATCATCGACCAGGAGAGGTCGACGACGAGCATGATGTCCACGCCCTCGGCCTCGCGTTCGGTCTCCTTGTTCGCGGTGCGCGGTCCGGCGATGGCGATCACGAGGACGATCGCCGTGAGCAGGCGGAGGAAGAGGCGCAGGCGGCCGGCGCGTTCGCGGACCGGGCGGCCGACGGCGCCGAGCAGCGTGGTGTCAGGATAGAGGACCGCGGCGGCCCGACCGATGCGGCCGCGCAGCCAGGCGTAGACGGGCACGAGCGCCAGCAGGAGGAGCGCCCAAGGATACTGGAAATCGTAGCCGAAGAATTCCATCAGGCTTCGTCACGCCGGGGCAGCGGCGGAGGTACGGGCAGGGGCGGCGGGACCGGGAGAGGCGGCGGAACGGGCAGCGGCGGAGGCGTCGCCGTGGGTGCGACGGGCGCCGCGACGACCGGCGGACGCGGGGGCACGATCGGCGGCGGCGTCGGTCGGGCGAAGGTCCGGCGCGCGTCCTCGACGCGGCGGGCGGCTTCGCGGACGCCGGCGATCAGCAACGAGGTCTCCAGGCCGGCGCCGGCGAACTTCGCGGCATCGGCGCTGCGCAGCGCGGCGGCCAGCGGCTGGCGCGCGGGCAGGAAGACCGGGATGACACCCGTCACCGTCAGCAGTTCCTCGGTGGCGAGCGAAGGCAGGGCGCGCGCGTCGACGGCGAAAAGGTAAGCGCGGAAAGCCCGCGTGACGCGGACCACGGCTTCGGCCGTCGGCAGCGTCTCGGCGGCCGCGAGTTCGGCCTCGAGCTGCGCGAAGGGCGGCCGCGCGGCCGGGCCGCGACGGAAGAGACGGAGGCCGACGAGCGCGACGACGGCGAGCAAGGCGACGCCGAGCACGACGGCGCCCCAGTAGGAAGACCAGAAGCCGGGCGGCACCTCGGCCTTGGGGCCGAGCAGCGTGAACGGGATTTCTTCGGCGGGAGGCATCAGCGGCGGCGCCGACGGCGTTCGAAGAAACGGGCGATGGTCGGCGCCACGGCGGCGCCGGCATCGAGGCGGGCGACGTCGGTCCCGGCGCGGCCGAGGAGGGCGGCCGTCTCGGTGAGGCGGGCTTCGGCCTGGGCCGCGAAAGCCTGACGTACGGCGAACGAACTCGTGTCGACTTCGCGGATCTCGCCGGTCTCGGCGTCCTCGAGGGCGACCACGCCGACGTCGGGGAGGATGCGTTCGCGCTCGTCGACGATCTGCACGCAGGCGGTGTCGTGGCGGGAGTTCAGTTCGGCGAGGGCCGCGGCCATCGCGTCGCCGCCTTCGGGGCCGGCCAGGAAGTCGGAGACCACGAAGACCATCGAACGCCGGCGGAGCGCGCGGCCGAGGCGGCGCATCGGCTGCACGAAGGAAGTGCGGCGCGAGACGGGCCGGAACTCGAGGACCTCGCGGATGATGCGCAGCACGTGGCGCCGGCCTTTGCGCGGCGCGACCCAGAGTTCTTCGCGGTCGGTGAAGAGCAGCAGCCCGACCTTGTCGCCCGCCTTGAGCGCGGAGACCGCGAGACAGGCGGCGACGTCGGCCGCGCGTTCGCGCAGGGTCTGTTCGCCGGAGCCGAAGCCGGCCGACCCGGAGACGTCGACGGCGAGCACCAGCGTGAGTTCGCGCTCTTCGCGGTGGAGGCGGATGAACGGCTTGCCGGTGCGCGCGGTCACGTTCCAGTCCATGGCGCGCACGTCGTCGCCGGGGACGTATTCGCGCAGCTCCTCGAAGTCGGTGCCGCGGCCCTTGAAGCGCGAGAGGTAGGCGCCGACCATCGCGTCGTTGACCTGACGCAGGGCGACGATCTCGACGCGCTGCGCGCGGCGGAGGGTCTCCTGCGGGTGGGTCGGGACGGGCGTGGCCACGGTCGCCGGACGGGCTTAGGGGACGCTGACGGCGTCGAGGACGCGGCGCACGATGGCGTCGGCGTCGACCCCTTCGGCGTCGGCTTCGTAGGTGAGGATCAGGCGGTGGCGGAGGACGTCGGGCGCGATGTCCTTCACGTCCTGCGGGGTCACGTGGTCGCGGCCCTGCAGGAAGGCCCAGGCCTTGGCGGCGAGGGTGAGGTTGATGGTCGCGCGCGGCGAGGCGC
>CANKZO010000029.1 GCA_947488485.1 Opitutia bacterium
CACGTCTATATCCTCAATAAGGCCGAATCGGCGGTAGAGCTCTTCGCGGCCTTGCGCGATTAAGCCGCGCGGGCCTCCAATAGGTTTGTAAAGGCACTCCGCTGGGACTGTGATGGGGGATGGCCCCTACCCCTGTTTCCTCGGCAACCGGCTGGCAACGTGGCTTCTGGTGCCTGATGGGGACGCAATTTCAGAATGCCTTCAGCGACAATGCGCTCAAGCAGCTGATCATCTTGGTCCTCATGACCAGTGCCGCCGCCTCCGCCGGGGGAGGCTCTCAGGATCGGATGGTCTCCTTGGTGACGGCCGTCTTCTCGGCTCCGTTCATCCTCTTCGCGATGCTGGGCGGGTGGCTGGCAGACCGAAACAGCAAGCAACGCGTGATGGTCAATGTGAAGGTCGCGGAAATAGGCATCATGGCGTTCGCTGGCCTCGCCCTGGCGACTGGAAACTTAGTGCTCAATCTCGCGGCCGTCTTCCTGATGGGTTGTCATAGCGCCATTTTCGCGCCGTCCAAATATGGCATCTTGCCCGAAATCCTGCCCCACGAGAAACTGTCTTGGGGTAACGGCATCCTCGCCCTGCTGACGTTCCTCGGCGTCATCCTCGGTACGGTGGCCGCCGGGCTCTTCTCAGATACCTTGAAGGGGTACGAGACCAAGGGGCTCGAGTGGATTGCCGGTCCGATCTTGATGGTGATCGCTTTCCTCGGCTGGTTGCTCAGCCGGCAGATCACGCCGGTCCCTGCCGCCAACCCGACCTGTCCGGTCCGCATCAATCCCGTCACCAACCTCTGGCGCCAGCTGATGATCATCAAGCAGGACCGCGACCTTTGGCGCGCGTGCTGGGGTAACACCGGCTTCTATTTCATCTCGGCCTTGGTGATGATGAACGTGGTGGTCTTCGGGCGGGGCGTCTTGAATCTCAGCGACACCGATAACAGCCTGATGAACGTCTGGCTGGCGCTCGGCATCGGCTTCGGCAGCGTCGTCGCGGGTTATGCCTCCCGCGGTCACATCGAATATCGTCTCGTGCCGATCGGCGCGCTCGGTCTGGCCCTGAGCACCGTGCCGATGGGTATGGAGGGTGTCACGGCCGGCACGTTCGGCATCTGCATGGCCACCTTAGGCTTCTCCGCCGGCTTGTTCATCGTCCCGATCGTCTCCGTCATCCAGCATCGTCCCGCGCCTGAGGACAAAGGCTCTGTGCAGGGTGCGGTGAGCAGCCTTAGCTTCATCGGCATCCTTTTCGCCGCTGGCGTGCAATGGGTCGCCCGCGAGACCTTCCAGATCACCTCCGGCCAGGTATTCTGGGTCTGCGGGGCCTCGGCGATCATCTGCGGCGCCTATGCGGCGATCTCCCGCGGCCGATTTATCAAGGCCGAGTAGGCCGGTCGCTCAGACTGTCGCCAGCACCCGCTGCTTGATCTCGGCGACGGGCATCGCGTTGAGCAGGACGGGGGAGAGACGGTTCTCGTTGATCAGCGGGAGGGCCGTGAGGTGTTCGCTGAGCACCAGGTTACGGTTCGCGGCGACTTCGTCGACGCGGTCGACCGGCGTGAAGCGCGGGGTCGACTTGAGGACTTCCGGGTTCGTGCGGATGAGGTCGCCGATGGCCAGCACGACCTCGGCGAAACGGTCCAGCTCGGTCTTCGTGTAGGACTCGGTCGGCTCGATCATCAGGCCGAAGACTTCGGGGAAGGCGACGGTCGGGGCGTGGAAGCCGAAGTCGAGGAAGAGCTTGCCGACGCGGGCGATGATGCCCGCGCGCGGGATGCCGGCGGCTTCGATGCGCTTGAAGTCCTCTTCGGTGAGCGTGAGGATGAACTCGTGCATGCGCGGCACGCCGTCGGCCGCGGCCGGCAGCGAAGGGAAATGTTTGCCGAGCTTCGAGAACAGGTAGCGGCTGGAGAGGACGGACATCGCGGCCATGCGGCGGACGCCTTCCTTGCCGAGGCGCTGCAGGTAGGTGTAGACGCGCACCTTGTGGGCGAAGTTACCCCAGTGGCGGTGGAAGGAGCCAATGCTATGCTTCGGCTTCACGGCCACGTAGGTGTCGCCGTGCTTCTCGATCTGGAAGCCAGGGAGGAAGTCCACGAGGCGCTCGGACACGGCCACGATGCCGTCGCCAGGGCCGCCGCCGCCGTGCGGGACGGTCCAGGTCTTGTGCAGGTTGTTGTGGACGGCGTCGACGCCGAGGGCGCCGAGGTTCACCCAGCCCGCGATGGCGTTCATGTTGGCGCCGTCCATGTAGACGAGGCCGCCGATGCGGTGGATTTCCGCGGCCATCTTCTGGAAGTCGGTCTCGAAGACGCCCGAGGTGTTCGGGTTGGTCACCATCATGCCTGCGATGCGCGGACCGAACTCGGCGATCTTCGCGGCGAAGTCGGCCTGGTCGACGCGACCGTCAGGGGCGGACTTCAGGAGCACGATGCCCGAAGGCGAGCCGTCGGGGTTGCGCTTGGTGGCGTAGCCGGCCGTGGTGGCGGTGGCGAAGTTCGTGCCGTGGGCAGTCGTCGGGATGAGGATGATGTCACGGTGCTGGCCGTGGTGGCGGTGGTAGGCCTGGAAGAGCTTGAGGCCGACGAGTTCGCCTTGGGCGCCGGCGACGGGCTGGGTGGTCAGGCCGGCGAGGCCGGTGATCTTGCGGAGCCATTCCTGGATCTGCCAGAGGAGCTCGAGCGAGCCCTGCGCGTCTTCAGCGGGCGCCTGCGGGTGCAGGCCGGTGAAACCCGGCAGGCCCGCGGCCCAGTCGTTGATGTGCGGGTTATACTTCATCGTGCACGAACCGAGCGGGAAGCAGCCGGTGTCGGGCGAGACGTTGAGTTCGCCGAGCTTCGAGTAGTAAGCCTTCAGTTCCGAGAGCGGGAAGGAGGGCAGGCCCACGGCGCCTTGGCGGAGCAGGGCGGCAGGGACTTCGGGGAGGGCCTTCGTGCCGGCGGACTTGCCGTAGAGGCCTTCGAAGAAGGCGACGAGCTTGTCGGTGTCGGCGGAGGTCTGGAGGTCGCTGAAGGAGACCTTGAGCAGCGAGCAGTGGCAGGGCGTGCGGCCAGTGATGTCGACGCCCACGTGCAGGCCGGCGGCCCGGCCCTTGGCGATCACCGCGGCGGCGGGCTCGGGGAGCATCAGGCTGAACTCGTTCCAGAAGGCCTGGTCGGCGTAGCAGACCTTGAGGCCCGGGATGTTGTGCAGCTTCGCGGCGGCGCGGCGGGCCTGATCGCGGCCGGCGACGCAGGAGGCGGCCATGCCGGCTTCGCCGCGGGCGAGGATGGCGGCGCCGGCGATGGTGGCGATGAAGGCCTGGTTGGAGCAGATGTTGGACGTAGCCTTGTCCTTGCGGATGTGCTGCTCGCGGGTGGACATCACCATCACGATGCAATCGCGGCCGGCGTTGTCCTTGGCCTTGCCGACGAAGCGTCCGGGGGTCTCGCGGACTTCGTTCTTCTTGTCGGCGTGGTGGCGGACGGCGAAGATGCCGAGGCCGGGGCCGCCGAAGTTGGCGCCGATGGCGAGGTGCTGGCCTTCGCCGACGAGGATGTCGGCGCCTTTCTGGCCGTATTGTGCGGGAGCCTTGAGGCCACCGGTGGCCAGAAGCATAGGGTCGATGACCGCGATGGATTTCACGCCGGCGGTGGCGCACGCGTCGGTCAGGGCGTCGACGTCTTCGAGGAGGCCGAGGGCGTTGATCTGCGGGAAGATGACGGCGGCGAGCTGCTTGCCGAGGCGCGCGGCGGCGGCGGCGATGCCGGCGGCGGACAGGCGGCCCGTGGCATCCTCGGGGGCGAGGAATTCCAGTCTCACCGACGTGCCGGCGACGTGCGTACGCAGGACTTCGAGGTCGGACGGCATCAGGTTTCCGGCGACGAGTACGGTGTTCGCTTCGGCGTCGGCCATGCGCACGGCGCAGACGGCGGCTTCGAAGAGCGCGCTGGCGCGTTCGTAGAGCGAGGAGTTGACGGCTTCGAAACCGGTCAGCTGGGCGAGCGTGGACTGGTAGATCCAGTGCGTGATCAGCGTGCCCTGCGAGCGCTCGGGCTGGTAAGGCGTGTAGGAGGTCGTGAGGTTACGGATCGAGCAGACGTGGCCGACGATCTCATGCGTGCGGTAGACCTGCAGGCCGTCGCCGAGGAAGGCGGTCTTGACCGAGTTCTTCTGCGAGAGCGCTTCCATGCGGTCCGCCAGGGCCTGGTAGGCGAGTTCCTCGGGCAGGTCCTGCGGACCGGCGAACTGCACCGCGCGGTCGATGTGCGAGTACATGTCCGGGAAGTCCTTCGAGCCGACGGCGGCGAACATCGCCTGGATGTCGGCCTCGGTCGCCGCGATGTAATGGCGGGCGAGTTCGCGGGAGATTTTGGACGGATCGTAAGGCAGTTGGGCCATGGAGATGACGAAGGTTTTTGAAGGAGGAAACGGGTGTCGCAACCGCCCACCAAAGGAGGGTGGGGGTATTAGAGAATCAGGGTTTCGGCATAAGGTTTGGCAACCCCTGCCGAGGCTTGTGAATAAGTCGTCCGCCCGACGTGCGTTGCCATCCGCGGAGGGCCGCCCATGGTCGGCCTATGACCAAGCAGGAACGAGCTAACTACGTGGGTAAGGAGCTCGCGAAGCTCTACCCCGAGACGCCGATACCGTTGGACCATACGGACGCCTTCACGCTCCTGGTGGCGGTGGTGCTTTCGGCCCAGTGCACCGACAAAAAGGTCAACGAGATCACGCCGGCGCTCTTCGCCGAAGCGGGTACGCCCGCCAAGATGGCCGCGATGACGGAAGCCCGGGTGCTGACGCTGATCCGGCAGCTCGGCCTGGCGCCGCAGAAGTCCAAGGCGCTCGTCGGCCTGGGGAAGATGCTCATGGCCAAGCACGGTGGCGTCGTGCCGCGGACCTTTGAGGAACTCGAAGAGCTTCCTGGCGTCGGCCACAAGACCGCCTCGGTCGTGATGGCTCAGGTCTTCGGCGTCCCCGCCTTTCCTGTCGACACGCATATTCACCGTCTGGCCAAGCGCTGGAAACTCAGCCCGGGCAAGTCCGTCGAGCAGGTCGAAAAAGACCTTAAGCGGCTCTTCCCGGAGGACAGCTGGAACCAGCTGCACCTACGCATCATCTTCTACGGCCGCGAGCACTGCACCGCGCGGGGGTGTGAGGGGAAGACGTGTGGGATATGCGGGGCGCTAGCGAAGAAATAGAGGACTGCGTGGGTCACTGAATGGAGGGCTGAGTGGAGGACTGAATAGATTAAAATACCAAAGACATGGGGCCGGTTGCATCGCATCCATTCAGCCCTCCATGCAGTCCTCCACGCTGCCCTCAACTCAGTCCTCTCTTCTCAAGCCCTGATCAACGCTTCATGCTTCCCTCTGAACTCGTCGCTCCAGGCGGAGGGCTGATGGGTCGTGCCGTCCATGCGGCAGATGGTGCGTGAGGCCTTGGCGTAAAGGACGGAGTGGTCCGGGCTCCGGAACTCGACATCCACCGTCAGGCCGGCCGCGCGGACTTTACGGACGCTGAGGATCAGCTTCACGTCGCATTCCGGGCGGATGGCGACGAGGTAGTGCAGGTCGATATCTCGGACCACCACGTAGACGTCCGGCGCCACGGCAGGGTCGATGGTGTCCTTGCCCATCAAGGCGATGAACATCACCTTCTGCGCGCGTTCCATCATGAGCACGTAGTGCGAGTGATGGAGGATCCCGAGCCCGTCGGTCTGGTCGAACCAGGTCCGGATGGTCACGTGGAAAGTCTTGTCAGGCTGGAGTCCGTCGGCGGGCATGGTTGAGAGGGATGCGGTGAAAGCGGGGCGGGGCAAGCGAACGCATCACTTCCTGCGCAGGGTGGCCGCGAGGCGGTCCAGTTCGGCCCAGGTGTCGACGGCGGGCTTGAGGCCGAGATCGCGCCGGGCGGCGGAGACGTCATACCAGTGATCCTTCGCGAGTTCGACCGCCACGAAGCGGGTCATGGGCGGTTCGCCCTTGAGGCGGCCAATCGTCCAGACGCCTTCGAGCAGCGCGCCCAGCCAGTAGGCCGCACGCTGGCTGATCCGACGCGTGACGGGCTTTTCGCCGGCGCCGACGAGCAGGCGGTTGATGAACTCCCAGAGTTTCACGGGTTCGCCCTGCGAGAGGAAGTAGGCCTTGCCGTTGGCGCGTCCGGCGAGGAGCGCGTCCAGCGCGCCGAGGTGCGCGTCGGCCGCGGTGTCGACGTGCGTGACGTCGACCTGGTTCTGGCCGTCGCCGACGATGCGGAGCTTGCCGGCGCGCGCGCGGGCCAGAATCCGCGGGAAGATATGCGGGTCTCCCGGACCCCAGATCAGGTGCGGGCGGAGCGCGCAGACCTTGAGCTGCTCCGAAGCGGCCTTGAGCGCGACCTCCTCGGCGACGGCCTTCGTCTCCGCGTAGGCGCAGAGCCAGTTATCGCCGTAAGGCAGGGATTCGTCGGCGCCGCGGAAGGCTTCGCCGTTGAAGACGACGCTCGGGGTGCTCGTGTGTACGAGGGCGCGTACACCATGGGCTTGGCAGGCGTCGACGACGTGCGAAGTGCCGTCGATATTGATGCGCAGGTAATCTTCCCAAGGGCCCCAGACGCCGGCCTTGGCCGCCACGTGGAAGACGTAGTCGCAGCCCTTGACCGCGGCGTCGACCGTCGCGCGGTCGCCGATGTCGCCGCGGACAAATTCGATCTGGCTGGCGAGTTCGCCGGTCAGCGGGGTGCGGCCGAGGATGCGGACGCGGTAGCCGCGGGAGAGGCAGCGGCGGACGACCGCCTGACCGAGGAAGCCGGCGCCGCCGGTGACGAGGACGAGCGGGGTGTTCATCGGGCGAGGCGCTGGGTCCACTCTTTGGCGAGCTGAAGGCGGTGGATCTTGGCGTTGTGACGGACGTCGACCGGCAGGGCGCGCTGGAAGACGATGTGCTTCACGCGTTCGGCCAGCGGGCAGGTCTGCGCGAAGTCGCGCAGTTCGGCGATGAAGCGGGCGCGGGCGGAGTCGTCCGCCGGGAAGGCGCCGGCACGGGGCTCGACGACGAGCGCCGGGACTTGGGAAGGGGCTTCACCGAGGCCGATGAGCGCGCAACGTAAGACCTGCGGGTGCTGGCGGAAGGCGGGTTCGACGGATTCCGTCGGTAGGTCGCCGTCAGCGGTGCGCACCTTTTCCACGCGCCGTCCGAAGAAGGACAGGCGTCCCTCCGTGTCGAGCGAACCCAGGTCGCCCATGCGATGCCAGATGCGGACGCCGTCGGCGATCTTCGCCGCGCGGGTGGCTTCGGGCAGGCTATCGTATGTGCGCGTCACGCTCGGGCCCGTCACGATGATCTCGCCGATCTCGCCGATGGCGCAAGGGGTCGCTTCTGTTAACGTCGCGATCGCACCGTCCGTCTCGCTGATCACGCGGATCTCGACGCCGCTGACTGGTCGGCCGACGCAGGTGCCGTGGCCGCGGAGGGCGCGCTGGCGGGCTTCGCCGAGGAGTTCGTCGGCCACGATGGTCGTGACCGGCAGGCATTCCGTCGCGCCGTAAGGCGTATGGGTGACGCAGTGCGGCGCGATGACGCGGAGCTTGGCGAGCAGTTCACCCGAGACCGGCGCGCCAGCGATGAGCAAGCGGCGGAGGTCGGGCAGCTTCAGTCCGCGCGCTTCGCAATGGTCGGCGACCTTGCCCCAGATGGCGGGCGACCCGAAGGAGCAGGTGACTTTCTCCGCGATCAGCGCCGCCACGAGCGGGGCGGGGTCGGCGGCGAGCGGCTTGGACGGGTCGAGGAGAGGCGTGACCGTCGTCGTGCCGAGGGCTGGGTTGAAGAGAGCGAACAGCGGTAGCATCGCCATGTCCGTCTCGCCCGGGCGGATGTCGTAGGTCGAGCGGACCAATTCGATCTGCGCGTCGAACATCCCGTGGGTGTAGCAGACGCCCTTGGGGGCACCCGTGGAGCCGGAGGTGAAGAGGATCGCCGCGAGCGTGTCGGGGCTGACCGTGGCCAGCAGGCGAGGCGTGGCCGAGACAGAAGCGAGGGCTTGGCGCCAAGCGGACCCGCCGACGGTCACGCGGGTGCGGAGGGTGCGGAAGGCCGCAAGGGGCAGGCGGCTGAGCAGGCTGGCCGCACGAACGCCGACAAGCGCGGTCGGACGGGAGCGACGGACGCAGTCCAGGAAGGCCGACCAGCCCATGCCGGGGTCGATCGCGATCGGCACGGCACCGAGTTTGAGCAGCGCAAACATCCCCACGATCAGGTCGTGACCAGGGCGCACCGCTAGCAGCACGCGGTCCCCGGAGGCGAGGCCGGCGTGGGCGAGGTGCGCGGCGGCCGCGTCGCTCTCTTGGTCGAGCTGTCGGAACGTGCGGGTCTCGTGACGGACTTCACCCGTCGGGCTGACGCTGACCGGCGACTTCGTGGCCAGACCTTCCGGACGGTCGGTAGCCGCGATCCGGAGATGGCGGGCGACATTGCTTCCGGGGACGTTCATGGCCTGTAAATGAAGAAGCCCCGAAATCGGGGCTTCTGCAAGGGATAGTTGACGACTTAGTAGTCGGTCAGGGTAACCGCGCCCCAGAAGAGCGTGATGCGGTCGCCAGAGGTGATGCGACGGCCGTAGAATTCGCTCATGTTGACGCCGACGGTGGCCTTGTCGGAGTGGCCGTAGGAGCCGGATTCGACCTTCACGAGGCCGAGGAAGTTGTGGGAAGGCTCCATCGACACGTTCTTGCCGTGGTAAGGGGTGTCGTACGTCGTGCAACCGACCATGGCGGCGGAAGCGATCAAGGTAGCAAGGGCGAGCTGCTTCATAATGGGGTGAGTTCCGATGATTGGCGGGGGGTAGGGGGCTGACAAGTCAGAACCATTCACGATGCCGCCCAGTTCTGCCAGAGGGCGACCAGCTCCGGTCCGCGGAAGAACCAGACCGCCCCGGCCACGGCCATGCTGGGCACGAAAGGCACCACTCCAGCGTATTCTTCCCCTTTAAATTTGGCCTGGATGAGGCCGGGCAGGGCGGTCACGACCCCGACCACCGACCCCCCGAAAAGGCAGAAAACGGCCCCTTGCCAGCCGCAATAGGCGCCGACCCCGGCGCAAAGGATGATGTCCGCTTCGCCCATGGCCTCGCGTCCGGCGAGGACGGTTCCGATGGTCCGGATCCACCAGACCAGGGCGGTCCCCGCGGCGATCCCCAGCAGGGCGTCCATCAGGGCGCGGAAACGGTTCACGGCCTCGATGCTGTGGGCGGTCTCGCCATGGAGCGAGGGCACGAGCAGCGCGGCGATCAGGCCGGTGCCGACCAGCGCGAAGTTGGGCGCGTCGGGGACCATCATGTCATCGAGGTCGCAACCGGCGAGGACGACGAGCAGCGGGAGATAGACGCAGGCGACGGCGGCCTTGGCCGGAGGAAGGAAGGACCACGCGGCGACGAAGAGCAGGGCGGTGATCAGTTCGACGAGCGGATAGCGGACGGAGATGCTCGCGCCGCAGCACTTCGCGCGACCCCGCAACGTAAGCCAGCCGAAGAGCGGGATGTTATACCAGAAGGGGATCGGCTGACCGCATGCGCAATGCGAGCCCGGGGTGACGATCGATTCGTCCTTCGGCAGGCGATGGATGCAGACGTTGAGGAAGCTGCCGACGCAGGCTCCGAAGGCGCCGGCGGTCAGCGCGGCGAATCCGGGATGCAGCTGGGCGAAGTTCCGGAGGTCGGCGAGCGTCATGGTCAGAGGGCGGATTCACCGAGCGCAGCGCGCATCGGGGCGTCAGGCGGTAGCATGCCGTTCCAGAGCCGGAAGGCGAGCGCTCCCTGCCAGCGGAGCATCGAGCGTCCGTCGCAGCCGGCGACGCCGTGGGCTTGGGCTTGGCGCAGCAGGCAGGAAGTCACGTCGCCGTAGGTCGTATCGAAGACGAACTGACCGGCGGCGAGGAGTTCGGACGGGAAGGGCGAAGCATCGCCGGGCTTCAGTCCCAAGACGGTGCAGTTGACGATCACCGCGTCGGGAGAGGCCTTGATCTCGGCGAGCCCCGCGGCGCGTACGCGCGGGTCGGCGAGCGTGGCGGCCAGGTCGGCGGCCTTGGCGACGTCGCGATTATGCAGGCTGAGCGAAGCGCAGCCGTCGTCGAGGCAGGCGGCGGCGACGGCGCGGGCGGCGCCACCGGAGCCAAGCAGAATCACCGGGCGGCCCTTGGTCGTGCCGCCGGTCCGTTCGCGGAGGGCTTCGAGGAAGCCTTGGCCGTCGGTGGTGTGGCCGGCCCAGCCGGTGGGCGTGCGCACGAGCGTGTTCACGGATTCGGCGCGACGGGCCTCAGGCGAGAGCGTCTCGACGAGCGTGAGCGCCTGGATCTTGTGCGGGACGGTCAGGTTCACGCCGGCGAAACCTTGGGCGTGCAGGAGCTTCAGCGCTTCCGGCAGCTCGCCGGCGGTGATGTGCAGGCGATGGTAACGCACGCCCGCGAGACGCGGGTGCGCGGGGGCGAGTTGCGCCAGCGCGGCGTTATGCATCACCGGGCTGAGCGAATGCGCGATCGGATCGCCGAGCACGCCGAGCTGGCCGGGCGCGAAGGCGGTCGTCCGGAGGGACGCCAGCGTGAGGGTGTCAGGCGCGCTCATCGGTCTGTTCCAAGGCGTGGACGAAAGTGAGGAAGAGGCGGCTGCTGCGGTCGTCGCCCTGTGCTTCGAACTGCGAGACGAGGTTGCGGCAGCAACGGGCGAGCGTCTGGTGTGTGGTCACCGGACGGAGGAACGCCTCGTCGGCGGGCAGCTGATTGTCGAGCAGGAGGAGCTGGACCTCCGCGCGCGTGCGGAAGGCGCCGCCTTCGTAGCAATCGAGGTAGAGCGGTTCGCGGCCGCGGAAGATGCCGACCATGAAGCGGCCGGGCAGGCCGACCGGCTCGACGGGCAGGCCGAGGCGACGCGCGACGAGCAGGAAGATCAGGCAGAGCGAGATCGGGATGCCGCGGCGGCTACGGATCACCTGCGAGAGGAGAGATGAGGCCGGGATGGCGAAGCTCTCCTGGGCCCCGCGGTAGCCTTCTTCGCCGAAGATCACGCGGCAGAGCAGGCGGCACTTCCCGCGGACGTCGAGCGGTTCGGCGATGAGCTCACGGGTGCGTTCGGCCAGGCGATCGAGTTCGGCGGAGTAGGCGTCATCGGCCAATGACGGATCGGTGGCGCGTTCCAGCAGGAGGCAGGCCTCTTCGAGGTCGCAATGCGCGTCGCGGATGTGCGCGAGGAACGAGTGGGCGGCGGCTTCCGGGGTGCGGAGGTCGGTGAGCAGCAGGCGGGCGTGGGCGGCCAGGGTCTCGTCCTTGGTCAGGCCTTCGAGCCAGAGCACGCCCGGCAGGCCGGCGGCCTTGAGCTTCGCGAGCACGGCTTGGCGGACGACCGGCGAAGGGTCGTCGAGGAGGCGCTCCAAGGTCGCCAGCTCCGCGTCGTGCGTCATGACGGATTTCTAACGAAGAGGGGAGGGCTTCGGCAACAAGGGAGTCCGCTGGGCGATGTCTTTTAGAGGTTGACGGTGGCACGTGTGTCTTGGCGTCGCTAGGCTGGCCCTCTGCGGCGAGCCGGGTTTTCGGATTGAAGGAAGCCGCTGGTCGAGGGAGTCTCGGGCCATGACCGCTACGCGCATCCGCTGCGGGGTGGCCGGCACGGGTTCGCTCGGCCAGCACCACGCCCGCATCTATTCGACCCTGCCCGGCGCCGAGCTCGCCGGCATCTTCGAGCCGAACGACGCCCGGGCGGCTGAGATCTGCGCCAAGCATAACTGCCGTCGCTTCCTCACCCTCGACGAGATGGCGGCGAACTGCGACGCCGTCAGCGTCGTCGTCCCGACGAACCATCACGCCGCCGTGGCGCTCCCGCTCCTCGCCAAGGGCGTCCACCTCCTCATCGAGAAGCCCATCTGCGTCACCCTCGAGGAGGCCGCCCAGATCCTCGACGCCGCCGCCAAGGCCGACCGCATCGTCCAGGTCGGTCACATCGAGCATTACAACCCCGTGATGTCCTATCTCGAGCAGGCCGTCACCGACGCACGTTATATCACCGCCGAGCGTCTGGCCCCGTTTACGCCGCGCGGCACCGAGGTCGGCGTCGTGCTGGATCTGATGATCCACGACATCGGTATCGTCCTCCAGCTCGCCAACTCCCCCGTCGAGCGTATCGACGCCGTCGGCGTGTCCGTCGTGACCAAGACCGAGGACATCGCCAACGCCCGTATCGCCTTCAAGAACGGTTGCGTCGCCAACCTCAGCGCCAGCCGCGTCTCGCTGAAGAAGAACCGCGAGATTCGCGTCTTCCAGACCGGCGGCTACCTCTCCATCGACTTCATGGGCCAGAAGGGCCACACCGTGCGCGTCGACCCGACCGCCGAGGGCGGCTTCGCCAAGGAGGAGATCCCGATCGAGAAGGGTGAGCCCCTCGCCATCGAACTCGCCTCGTTCACCGCGTGCGTCCGCGATCGCAAGAGCCCGAAGGTCAGCGGCGAACTCGGCCGGACCGCCCTGGCGGTCGCCATCCAGATCACCGAACAGATCCGCGCCGGCATGGCGCGCAAATGAGCGCGTTCCCGGCCATCCCGGCGAGCTTCGACCGGCCCCGCGGGGGCGAGGTCGACGTCCTCGTCGTGGCCGGTGAGCATTCCGGTGACCAGCATGCCGCGAAAGTCGTCGCGGACCTGCTCGCGGCCCGCCCGGGCCTGCGCATCGCCGCCTTCGGTGGTCCGCGGCTCCGTGCCGCTGGCGCCCAGCTGCTCTTCGACATGACCACCTTCTCCGCGGTGGGCATCGTGGAGATCCTGTCTGCTTACCCTTTCTACCGCCGGCTCTTTAACCGGATGGTGGACTGGACGCTTCAGTGGAAGCCCAAGGTCGTCGTGCTCGTCGACTATCCCGGACTCAATCTCCGCCTCGCGAATGAACTGCGTAAGGCTGGCCTGTCCCGCGCGGGTTTCGGCGGAACCGCCGTTATCCAATACGTCAGCCCGCAGCTATGGGCCTGGAAGCCGAAGCGCCGTTTCACCATGGCGCGCGACCTGGATTCGGTCGGTACGATCTTTCCCTTTGAGCCCGCGTGCTACGCCGACACCAAGCTCGACGCGCGCTTCGTCGGCCATCCCTTCGCCGAGAAGGAGCACGTCCCCGGACTGCGCCATGATCCGGAGGGTCCCGTGCTGCTCCTGCCGGGCAGCCGACCTAAGCCTGTCCGGAAGATCTTCCCGGCGTTGGTCGAGGCCTTCGCGCTCTTCCGTCGCAGCCATCCGAAGCGGCGCGCGCTGGTGCTGCACACCGGCGGCGAAGTCCATGCCGAGCTTTACCGGCTGCTCGCCGAATATGGCGAGGAAGCCAAGGGCATCGACCTGCGGCCCGTCTCCGAAGGACCCGCGGCCGGTTGCGCCGCGTTGGTCAGCTCGGGCACCATGTCGTTGACCGTCGCGCTCGCCGGCATTCCCGGGGCCGTCGTCTATCGCGCCAACCCGCTGACCTGGATCATGGGCCGTTACCTCATCGCGGGTCGCGTCGATCATCTCGGTATCGCGAACATCCTCCTCAAGCGTCAGGCTTGGCCGGAATACCTGCAAGGCGCCTGCGAACCCGCCGCGCTCGCCGCCCGCCTGCGTGCCTGCGTCGAAGGGCCTGAGCCGCAGGCACAGGCCGCCGCGGACGCCGCCGAACTCCTCGCGCTGCTTTCGGCGAAGTCCGGTTCCACGCCCGCAGAGTGGGTCGCCTCGTATCTTCCCAAGGAAGCCCGCCCATGAAGATCGCTGTCCTGGGTTGCGGGTATGTCGGCGCCGAATTCGCCCGGCAGGCCAAGGCGGCCGGCCACGAAGTCCTCGGCGTCGTTCGCTCCGAGGCGTCGCGCGACAAGCTGCGCGCCGAAGGTATCGGCGCGGAAGCCTTCGATCTCTATGCGGGCGACTGGTCGGCCTTGCCGGCCCGCTTCGACGCGGTCGTCTACGCCGCGAGTACCGGTGGCGGCGGACCGGAAGCCTATGCGCTGGCTTACGACGTCGGCGTGAAGCGAGCGCTCGCCTGGGCCGCCGCGGCGGGTGCGCAGGCCTTCGTCTTCACGAGTTCCACCGGCGTGTATCGTCAGGATGACGGACGGATCGTCGACGAAGAGAGCGTCGTCGGCGGTGCCCCGACCGCGGATGCGATCCTCGGCGGCGAGCGGGCGGTCTTGAATTCCGGTTTCGCCAAAGCCCGCGTGCTGCGCTTCGGCGGGCTGTATGGCCCGGGCCGCCATCACATGGTCGACCAGTTGCGGCGCGGCGACAGCGTCATCGGCGGACGCGTCGATCACTACATCAACTATCTCCACCGCGATGACGCCGCGTCGTCGATCCTCGCGGCGCTCGTCGCGGGTCCCGCGGGTGCGCGGGTCTATAACGTCGGTGATGGGAATCCGGTGACAAAGGAAGCGCTCGCCCGTTGGATTGCGGAACGCCTCGGTCAGCCCGCCCCCGTCTTCGATCCGTCGGCTCCGGCCGGTCCGCGGGTGGCCAAAGGCGGCCGGACGCAGCCCAGCCGGATCGTGGCGACGGGTCGAATCCGGACCGAGCTCAGCTGGAAGCCCGTTTTTGCTGATGTTTTCGCAGGATTAGCCCCTTTTCTGGGCTAAGTAACCCATAGGGGTGTTGCGGGGTCTTACCCCGTTAGCCACGAAACCGTAACAATTGCATGAGAGGATGCCGTCGCATTCGCATCTTCTCATGAACCACCGCACTAAGCAGTTCCTCGTTGCCGCCGCCTCCCTCGGTTGCGCACTCACCGCATCCGCCGCCGAGCGGAACCCTGCCCTCGACCTTTTGGTCAAGAAGGGGATCATCACCGCCGAGGAGCGCGCTCAGGCTCTCGAGCAGGCCGCCATCGTCAACCTTCGCTCCGGACCTAAGGAAGCCGCCTGGTACGAAAAGCTGTCCATCGACGGTTACACCCAGGTCCGTCACACCGAACAGATGAACGACAAGGCCTACCTCACCGGTGGTCTGCCGGCCGACCGATCTGTCGATCCGAACCAGAACCTCATCATCCGCCGAGGCCGCTTCAAGCTCGCCGGTGATTTCGGCCGCGTCTACCTCTACACCCAGTGGGACGTCGCCGCCAGCGTCGACTCCGGCACCAGCCGTAATTTCGGCCTGCAGACCCGCGATATCTACGCCGACATCGCGATCGACGAAGCCAAGGAACACCGCGTCCGCATCGGCGTGTCCAAGGTTCCTTACGGCTGGGTCAATCTCCAGTCCTCTCAGAACCGCCTCCAGATGGAGCGTCCGGAAGCCCTTAACTCCTCGGTCGAAGGCGAACGCGACCAGGGCCTCTACTACATGTATGCCAGCACCGAAGATCGCGCCCTGTTCAAGAGCCTCGTCAAGGACGGCTTCAAGGGTTCCGGCGACTACGGCGTCTTCACCGCTGGTTTCTACAGCGGTGCCGGCCTCAACCGCGCTGACAACAACGGCGAAGTCCACAGCGTCGTTCGCTTCAGCAAGCCTTGGGTCGCTGCCAGCGGCCAGATGTACGAAGCCGGTGTCGGCGCCTATGCCGGTCGCTTCGTCGTGACCCGCGGTGCGGCCGCTGGTCCGGTGACCACGACCACCACCAATGTCGTCAGCGGCGGAACCACCGTCGGCACGTTCACTACGCCCACCTCCACTTCCACGTTCCCGACCATCGCCGACAAGCGTGACGAAGTCGACGGCTTCAACGATCGCCGCGCCTCCGCCCACTTCATCATGTACCCGCAGCCTTGGGGTCTCGAAGCGGAATGGACCACCGGCCAGGGTCCGCAGCTGAACGACGCCCGCAGCGCGATCGGCCAGAGCTACGTGAACGGCGGCTACGTCACCCTCAGCTACCGCCACAAGTACGGCGAGCAGTCCGAGCTGACCCCCTACGTCCGCTACAACTACTTCGACGGCGCCCGCAAGTTCGCGGTCAACGCGCCCAAGATGGTCGTCAACGAGCTCGACCTCGGCTTCGAATGGCAGTGGCGCAAGGAAGTGGAGCTCCAGCTCCAGTATACCCTCTCCGACGAGCGCTCGAACACCAGCACCTCCAACCCGGCGATCATCCAGGGTTCCCGCCGCCTCGCCCTCCAGCTCCAGTTCAACTACTGAGCTGATCGCCTGAGCGATGTGCTTCGAGGGCCGGCTGGGCAGCCGGCCCTCTTTCGTTGGCTAATTTGCTGACCAGCCCGGACCTTGCGGTCCGGGCTGTTTCATATCCATGATACGACATGGCGGACATCTATACCCGCGCCGAACGCAGCGCCCTCATGGCCAAGGTGCGCGGGCGTGGCAACCTCACGACCGAGCAGGCCTTGGCGAAGCTTTTGCGGACGCAGGGTTGGTCGGGTTGGCGTCGGCAGCAGGTCGTCCGCGGCCGCGCCGCTGGCGGTGAACGTTTCCAGGTGAGGCCGGACTTCGTGTTCGCGGCGCGACGGCTGGCGATCTTCGTCGATGGGTGCTTCTGGCATGGCTGTCCGCGACATGGCACGCGCCCGCGCGGCAACGCCGCCTTCTGGCGGGCGAAGTTCCGGCGCAACCAGGCGCGGGATCGGCGGGATACGCTTCGCCTGCGCCGCGAGGGCTGGCACGTTCTGCGGTTATGGGAGCATGAGCTCAGGGCCAAGGCTCGCCCTAGGCTGCTGGTGAAGCTGCGCAAGGTCTTCGCCCGGGCACGAAAAAGCCCGACCAAGCGGTCGGGCTGATCGTTCGGCTTGGACCGGTGCTCAGAGCACGCGGTAGTTGGGCGAAGTATTCGGCGTGCCGCGGGGCTGATCGCGGAGGCGGCGGTTTTCTTCTTCCAGTTCGGCGATGCGGGCGAGGGCGGCGGCCAGCTTGGCGTTGGCTTCGCGGAGGGCGGAGGAGGCGGCCTCGAGGTCGGCTTCGGCCTTCTTGCGCTGGGCGATGGCTTCCTTGAGTTCGGAACCGTTACGGAGATTGGCGAGCTCGGCGTTGAGTTCGTTGACGCGGGCGTCGGCGACCTGCTTGGCCTTTTCCAGCTCGGCGGCCTTCACGGCGGCCTTGGCGGCATCAGCCTTGGCCTTGGCGAGGTCGGCCTTCAGCTGAGCGGTGGCCTTGACGGCGTATTCCTTGGCCTCGGCGAGTTCGGAGGCGGCCTTCTTGGCGGCGGCATCGGCGTCGGCCTTGGTCTGGGCGAGGGCGGCGGCGGCCTTCTCCTGGGCGGATTTGTGGTCGGCGGCGGCCTTAGCGGCGTCGGCCTTGGTCTGGGTCAGTTCGGCGACCGCCTTGGCGGTCAGGGCCTTGGCCTCTTCTTCGCCATTCCACGTGACGATGGCGATGGCGCCGAAAGCGGCGGCCAGCAGGAGGATGATGATTTCGCGAGTCTTCATGGTGTCGATTGACGCCCATGTTGCCCGGCTGGTCCCGGGGGTCAAGAACTAGCCCCGCTCAGGATAGGCGGTTCTTGTAATCGGCGTAGCCGAAGCGACGGACCACCTGGACCTGTCCCAGGGCGGGGTCGAAGCTGGCGATCGCCGGCAGGGGTACCCCGTTGAAGGTGGTGTTCTTCACGAAGGTGTAGTGCGACATGTCCATGAACACCAGGCGCTGGCCGATCTGGAGCGGCGCCGCGAAGGAGTAGTCGCCGATGACGTCGCCGGCGAGGCAGGTCACGCTGCCGAGGCGGTAGGTGTGCGGGAGTTTGCCCGGCAGGTCGGCATCCATGATGTCGGCCCGGTAGGGCATCTCCAAGGTGTCCGGCATGTGGTTGGTCGCCGAGATGTCGATGATGGCGATGTCGACGCCGTTATGGACCAGGTCGAGGACCGTGCCGACCAGGACGCCGGTGCCGATGCCGATGGCTTCGCCGGGTTCGAGGTAGACCTGGATGTGCTGGCCCCAGCGCTGGCGGAAGCCCGTGATGACGCGGATCAGGCGCTCGAGGTCATAGCCCTCGCGGGTGATGTGGTGGCCGCCGCCGAAATTGACCCACTTCAGCTGCGGGATGAACTCGCCGAACTTCGCCTCGAAGGCCGCGACCGTGCGTTCGAGCACGTCGGAGCCCTGCTGGCACATCGTATGGAAATGGAGACCCTCGAGTCCTTCGAGGTCGGCGGCCGACTTGATCTCGGAGCGGAGCGAGCCGAGCCGGGAGCCGGCGGCGCAGGGATTGTAGAGTTCGACGTCGACCTCGGCGTGCTCCGGGTTGACGCGCAGGCCGAAGGAGATCTTGCGGCCGGCGGCCAGCGCGGCGGCCTTGTGGCGCTTCCACTGCGTGGGCGAGTTGAACGAGATATGGTCGGCGACGCGGAGCAGATGGGCGAACTCCTCATCCTTGAAGGCCGGCGAGTAGGCGTGGACTTCGCCGCCGAATTCTTCGCGGCCGAGGAGGGCTTCGTTGATGCCGCTGGCGGTCGTGCCCGCGAGATACTTCGCGATCAGCTTCGCTTCGCTGAACTGGGCGAAGCCCTTGAGCGCGAGGAGGACCTTCGCGCCCGAGCGGTCCATCACGGAGCGCAGGATGCGTAGGTTCTGCTCCAGCAGGCCGCGATGGAGGACGTGGCAAGGGCTCGGGACCTGGCTCAGGTCGACTTTCCGGAAGGCATCGGTGAGGGCGTCGGACACGGCGTTGAAATTGGGTGCGTCAGGGGGCGGTGCAAACGAAAAGCCCGCTTTGCAGCGGGCTTACGTGGCGGTCGTTCAGGCGACCGGAAGTTCCTTCACGTGCCAGGGCAGGCCGCGCTTGTTGAGCTCGTCCATGAACGGGTCCGGGTTCATCTCTTCCATGTTCCAGACGCCGGGCTTGAGCCACTGGCCGCCGGCGAGCATCGCGCCGCCGATGGCGGCCGGGACGCCGGTCGTGTAGCTGATCGCCTGGGACTTCACCTCGGCGTAGCATTCCTGGTGGTCGCAGACGTTGTAGATGAAGACCTTGCGGGGCTTGCCGTCCTTGACGCCCGTGATTTCGCAGCCGATGCAGGTCTTGCCCTTCGTGCGCGGACCGAGCGAGGCCGGGTCGGGGAGAAGCGCCTTCAGGAACTGGATCGGGACGATCTGGTGGCCCTGGAAATCGATCGGGTCGATGCGGGTCATGCCCACGTTCTCGAGCACGCGCAGGTGCGTGAGGTAGTTCTCGGAGAAGGTCATGAAGAAGCGGATGCGCTTCAGGCCCTTGATGTTGATCGCGAGGGATTCGAGTTCCTCGTGGTAGAGCAGGTAGCTGTCCTTCGGGCCGACGACCGGGTAGTCATACACCCACTTCACGGAGAGCGGGTCGGTCTCCTTCCACTCGCCCTTCTCCCAGAAGCGGCCGCGCTGGGTGATCTCGCGGATGTTGATCTCCGGGTTGAAGTTCGTGGCGAACTTGTAGCCGTGGTCGCCGGCGTTGGCGTCCATGATGTCGATGGTCTCGATCGTGTCGAAGAGGTGCTTCTGGGCGTAGGCGCAGAAGACGTTGGTCACGCCGGGGTCGAAGCCCGAGCCGAGGAGGGCGGTGAGGCCGGCCTTCTCGAAGCGCTCGCGGTAGGCCCACTGCCAGGAGTATTCGAACTTCGCGAGGTGGGGCGGCTCGTAGTTGGCCGTGTCGACGTAGTGGATGCCGGCGTGGAGGCAGGCGTCCATCAGGTGGAGGTCCTGGTAGGGCAG
>CANKZO010000030.1 GCA_947488485.1 Opitutia bacterium
AAGGCGACAAACTTGAGCTCTCGGTGAACCCGTTCGATCCCGCGGTGACGATTTCGGTCAACCGTTCCGACATCCTGAGCATCGACCGTTCGCCGGACAGCCCGATGCCCGTCGGCCTGATCAATTCGTTGAACGCTCAGGAAGTCGCCGACCTGCTCGCCTATCTCGTCTCGGGTGCGAATCCGAAGGATTCCCTCTACAATAAGTAAGGGGCAAGGGGACTGAATGATGAGGGCGGCTTCGGCCGCCCTTTATGTTTTTGGGGATTTAGGTAGGGACAGCACCACGTGCTGTCCTAGTTGTTTCCGCGGAGGGCGCGGCGTAGCCACGCCCCTACCTTCGGCCACCATGCGGCGGCCGCTAGGGCAGCACGCGGTGCTGCCCCTACCTCGAGGTAGAAATGTTTCCTAGGGGATATTCCCTGATAGATAGTCCCTAGTAGATTATCGTTACCTAGGCTAGGTCAGCGGCCCATAGTATGGGCATGCGATTCACCTTCCTTGCCTGGTTCTTCTTTGCCACCTGTCTCGGGCTATCTGCCGGCGACCCGCCGGATCTGGCCGCTCTCCTGCGTTCGGCCGAAGCCGGGGATGCGGACGCGCAATACGCTTTGGCGGAATCCTACTATCTAGGTGGCAGCCCGGAGGTGGCCTTGGGTTGGCTCAAGAAGTCCGCGGAGCGCAAGCATCCCAAGGCCTGGCGTATGCTCGGCGATTTCCACGCCAAGGGACTTGCCGCGAAGGGCAAGGCCGACCCGCGCGAAGCTGTCAGATGCTACCTCAAGGCCGCCGAGCTCGGCAACACCCTCGCCATGATCCGGCTGTCAGATTGTTACTTCAAAGGATGTGGCCTCGCCCGAAGCGCGTTCGCCGGCGTGAAGTGGCTTCGGGCGTCGGCCGAAGACGGCGACCGCGGAGCGGCCGGGTTGCTCGCCATGCGCTTATCGGAGGGCGATGATGTGCCGCGCGACCCGGCTGAAGCTTATTTCTGGCTACTCGTGGCCGCCGAGGGTAAAGGGCAGGGAGAATGGGGGATCAAGCTGGCGGACTACCGGGCCAATGTTCCGGCTTCAAAGCGTAAGGCCGCCGAGGAAGCTGCGGCGAAGGTCATCCGTCGGAAGCCCGGCCACTGAGGCTGCTGGCGCGTCAGTAGTTGAGCGAAGCCAGGACGCCGAGGCCGTGGTAGTGGCGCCAGCCTTGGCCGCCGCGGGTCGTGCGCCAGAGGTAGAACAGGCGCAGGTCAAGATGGTCGGACGGACGCAATAGCACGCCGAAGGGCGTCAGGCGGTTCTCGGTCACCCGCTCCTGGTTGAAATCGAAGAACACCTCGTTGTTGGCGTAGAGGCCGCGGAAGAGCCCTTCGCGATGGAGCGTCCAGTCCAGCTGAGGGCGGATACGGATGCGGGTCGTGTATTCGTCGCCACCGTCGCGCCAGCGCCATTCGACGCGATCACGGAACGACAGCGTGAGCGAGTCCGTCAGGCGGAAGGTCGGGTTGACCTCGAATTCGAAGCGCAGCCAGCTCGGCTGGGCGGTCTCGTCGGCGTTGAAGGCCTCGAGCACCGAGAGGTTGGCCTGCAGTTGCCAGGTCGCATTCAGGTCATAGCGCACGCGCGGGCTCACGATCCACGTATGGATGTTGCCGCCGCCGTCGTCGGCGCGGAGGTCGAGGTAGTTGCCGACGCTCCACTTCTCGTTCAACCGCAGCCAGATATTGTTCTGATACCAACCTTGCGTCCCTTCGGCACAGAGGAGGGCGGGGAAGAGGCTGAGGAGGGCGACCAGACGCATGGAATCAGCCGAAGAGGGGGCGAACGGCAGGCTTGGTGACCTTGCCCATGGCGTTGCGAGGCAGTGCCGGCACGACGGCGAGACGTTGCGGGACCTTGTAGACCGAGAGGCGCGATTTGCACCACTCACGTAGGGCGGGTAGTGTCAGCGTGGCGCCGGGCTTGGTGACGATCGCGGCGCTCACCGCCTCGCCCCAGGTGTCGTCGGGCATCCCGATGACCGCGCACTCGGCGACGGCGGGATGTTCGAGCAGCGTGGCTTCGATCTCGAGGGCGGATAGTTTGTAACCACCGCTCTTGATGATATCCACCGAGAGCCGGCCCATGATCCGGTAGTAGCCAGTCTCGAGCACGGCCATGTCGCCGGTCCGATACCAGCCGCCGGACTCGAAGGATTCGGCCGTGGCGGCGGGCTTGCCCCAGTATTCCGTGAACACGTTCGGTCCGCGGACCTGGATCTCGCCCGGGGTGTCCTCCGCGGTGATGATGTCGCCGTTCTCGGCCTTGAGGCGGACCTCGACGCCGGGGAGCGCCTGGCCGACCGCGCCCGGGCGTCGTTCACCACGCAGGGGATTGGAGATGGCCATGCCGATCTCGGTCATGCCATAGCGCTCGAGGAGTTTCTGGCCCGTGAGGGCGGTCCACTGCTCATGCACGCTGGCGGGCAAGGCCGCGGAACCGGAGACCATCAGGCGCATACGCTGGAAGCCGCCGACGATCGCGGCGCGTTCGGCGGGCGTGGCCGCCTCGAGGGCCTGGATGAGCTTCACGTAGATCGTGGGCACGGCCATGAAGAGCGTGTAAGCGTCCGCCTGCACGCGCGCGAGGATCGCGGGCTGGTCGAACTTCGCGAACGGCTCGATCGTCGCGCCGGCCCAGAGGGCGCAGCTGGTGACGTTGATGATGCCGTGGATATGGTGCATCGGCAGGAACAGCGGGATGCGGTCGGTGGCCTGCCAGGCCCAGGCCAGGATGAGGCTTTCGACCTGCGCGGCGATGTGGGCGTGGGTCGTCACGACGCCCTTGGGTTTGCTCGTCGTGCCGCTGGTGTAGAGGATCATCGCGCGGCGGGCGGGCGTGAGCTCAGGCAGCTTACCCGCCGGTCCGGCCGCGGCGTCGCTATCGACCAGACGCAGCCCGAGGCGGGCGCAGAGCGGGGCGATCTTCTTGGCGCTGGCGGCATCGGCCAGGACGACGGTGGCGCCGCTGTCGGTCAGCGCGTATTCCCATTCCGGCTCGGTGGCCGTCAGGCAGATCGGGACCTTGACCGCGCCGGCCCGCCAGAGGCCCCACTGCGCGGCCACGTAGCCGGGGCCGGCCGGGGCGAGGAGGGCGACGCGCGCTTCCTGCAGGTCGTCGGCGCCGGCGAGGAGCGTCGTGGCGAGCGCGGCGGAGCGATCCAGCAGCTCCTGATAGGTCGTGTCGCCGGTCGGCGAACGGAAGGCGACGGACGCGGCGTGCCCGCGGGCGCGGGCGATGAGCGGAAGTTCGGGCATGGTCAGAAGAGGGCGCGGTTGATCATGAAGACCAGCGAAGGGCCGAGCAGGCAGCCCAGGCCGGTGAAGAAGGTGGCCGTCATCGCGCCGTAAGGGACGAGCTTCGGGTCGGTGGCCGCCAGCGCGGCCATCACGCCGCTGTTGGTACCCATCAGGCCGCCGAACACCATCGCCGAGCGCGGGTTGTCGAGGCCGATGGGCTTGGCGAGAAATGGCGTCAAGACCATGACCAGGATGGCCTTCACGAGGCCGGCGGCGATGCTCAGCGCGATGACTTCGCTGCTGGCGCCGATGGCCGCGCCGGTGACCGGGCCGACGATGTAGGTCGCCGCGCCGGCGCCGATGGTGGTGATGCTGACCGCATCGCGATAACCGAACGCGTAGGCGATCAGGCCGCCGACGAAGAAGGAGATGAACAGTCCGGTCAGGAGCGAGACCGCCCCGATGACGCCGCTCTTGGCGAACTCCTCCAGCTTCACGCCGAAGGCCGTGGCCACGATGGCGAGGTCGCGCAGCATCGCCCCGCCCATCAGGCCCACGCCCGCGAGCACGGGCAGGTCGGCGACGCCCTTCTTGCCGCCGACCGCGGCGGCCAGGATGAGTCCGACGAGGATGGCGATCGCGCTACCATGCAGGCGGCCGCGGGTGAGCTTGTCCGAGGCCCAGTAGGCGAAGGCCATCGTGAGGCCGACAAGCGCGAAGGCCGTCAGCAGGCCGTAGTCGGCCAGCACTTTCTCCACGATCGGGCTCATCGGGAGACCTCCTGGCTACGACCGGCGCGCGCGAGGATTTTCACGAGGGCAAAGCAGATAGCCACCGTCACCGCGCCGGCCAGGAAGGCCATCACGCCGCCGCCGAGGGCGCCACGGACGTTCTGGCTCGCGGCCATGGCGACGACGATCGGGACGTAGATCTGGCCCCAGAAGATGATGCCGCTTTCCGAGGGCGGCGACATGAGCCCGCGTCGCCGCAGCCAGTCGGAGGAAAAAATCAAGAGCAGCATCGCCACGCCCACGCCGCCGATGTCGGCGTCGACCCCCACGAGGGTGCCGAGGAGTTTTCCGATCGATACGCCGATGAGAAGGCAGGCGGCCAGGAGGGCGGTTCCGTAGATGGGCATGGGTCGGGGTCAGCTCTTCTTAGACGACCGCTCGGCGGGACGCACGGTCGAATCAAGCCCCGGTGTTAGGGGGAGGGATTAGGGGCGGGGGTAGGGGTAGGCCATGCGAGAGTATCGAGTATGGAGTATGGGGTGGCGCAGCACTTCGGGTGGCGGGTGGTAGCCCCGGGTGGCAGGGGGCGGGAATAATCCATGCAGGCCTCCACTCGGTCCTCTGTTCAGCTACAGCTAGGTCGTGACGCGGTCCCGACCCTACCTAGAGACAGCTAGGGCAGCACGCGGTGCTGCCCCTACCCGATACAGGGGCACAAAAAAGGACGGCTCGGAGAGCCGTCCCTATCTAGGTGCCGTCTGGCCATCTGGCCAACGGATCAACCGATCAACTGTTCACGCAGGCAGCGTGAACGCGGGGAGCTTACGGATTTCGCCGCCGGCCATCGCGGACTCGTGGGCGAGGATGCCCGTGCAGGTCCAGTTGGCGGACTGGCGCGCGTTCGGGAACGGCTCGCGCTTGGCGAGGAGCGCCTGGATGAACTCGTTGGCGAGGTGCGGGTGGGAGCCGCCGTGGCCGCCGCCCTGCGTGAAGGAGAGGTGGTCTTCGCCTTCGCCGTAGACGCCCTTGGTCGTGAAGCGCTGGATCTCCTTCGGGAGGCGATGGGCGTAGTCGGGCACCTTGACCTTTTGCGGGATCTCCGGCTCGGCCTTCTTCGCCGTGTGGAGGACGGGCTCTTCGCCTTCGATGAGCGGCCACTCGAAGGATTGCTTCGAGCCGTAGACATCAATCGATTCGCGATACTGGCGGGCCGTGTCGAAGAGCGAGCGGATGATGCGCGCCGAGACGTCGGACTTGTGGAACTTGATGTGGGCCGTCTCGACCGCGAAGGGCGAGTTATAGATCGGGATCATGTCCTCGGCGATGCGGCCGGAGCCGAAGCACGAGACGTATTCCGCGTCGGCGCGGGTGAGGGCGAGCATCGGGCCGACGCAGTGCGTGGCGTAATACATCGGCGGCAGGCCGGGCCAGTAGCCTGGCCAGCCTTCCATGTCCTGCTGGTGCGAAGCCTGGAGGAACTGCAGGCGGCCGAGGTCGCCGTTGTCGTAGAGTTCCTTCACGTAGAGGAACTCGCGGGCGTAGACCACCGTCTCCATCATCATGTAGCTCAGGCCCGTGGCTTTCACCAGCTTCACGATCTCTTCGCACTCCGCGATCGAGGTCGCCATCGGGACCGTGCAGGCCACGTGCTTGCCCGCCTTGAGGGCGGCGATGGACTGGCGGCCGTGGTCGGGGATCGGCGTGTTGATATGGACCGCGTCGATCTCGGGATCCTTGAGCATCTCCTCGAAGGAAGTGTAGCGCTTGGCGATGCCGTAGCGGTCGCCGATCTCCTTCAGCTTGTCGGGGTTGCGCTGGCAGATGGCGGTGATCTCCGCGTTGGGGTGCGCGAGGTAGATCGGGATGAATTCGGCGCCGAAGCCGAGGCCGGCCAGCGCGATGCGAATCTTCGGGGTGCTCATGGGAGTGGCTTCATTCAGCCCAAACGCACGGCGGACGGAAGCCGATTTGCTAGGACGCAACCGACGGACCCCGTTCGCAAACCTACCAAACAAGAAGGCCGCCCGGGTGGGCGGCCTTCGGAGGGGAAGGGCGGGGCGCTTAGACCTGCTCTTCGATCTTCAGGGCGCGGTAGCCGCCGAGGCTCTTGAAGTAGAAGAGCAGCAGCAGGTAGATCGCGGCCATGGTCAGCGGAATGAAGGAATCGGCCTTCAGCGTGGCGCGGTCACCGGCCTGGCTCGCGGCGAAGATGGCCTTTTTCTCGGCGGTCATCGGGTTGTCGGCTACGGCCTTCTTGGCCTTGGCGAGATCTTCTGGCTTGGCTTCGGCCGGATTGAGTTCAGCCAGTTCTTTCTCTGCCCCGCGAGCGGCCTTGGCTTCTCCGATCTTGGCTCCAACAACCGCCGTGGCAGGGCTGAAGATTAGGAACTTCGATTCAGTCGACGCTTTGTTTGCGGCATACACGGCCGGCGCGTCCTTCTCGAGGGCTTCCGCCGTGAATCGATCCTTGGCGTAGCCGAGGCCGGGGCTGCCGATCAGGCCGGCGGAGAGCATGCCGATGCCGCCCATGATGGACATGGCCACGGCGCCGGAGCGCGGGAAGCGGTCGCCGACGACGGCGAGCATCGTGGGCCAGAAGAACGTCTTTCCGAGGGCGTAGATGCCGAGAGCGACGAGCGCTACGCCGAAGCTGTCCATGCCGGAGGCGAGCTGGAGGCCGCCGACGGCCAGCAGGGCTGAGGTGACGAGGATGCCGATCGGGGAGAAGCCCAGTTTCGACTCGATGAAATGGGCACAGAAGCGGAGGCCGAACATGATGGCCGAGGCCCAGATGAAGAGGGCCTTACCTTCCTTCGCGGTGAAGAGGTTGCCCGTGATCGATTCGATCCATCCATCGGTGCCGAGTTCGACCGCGCCGACAAGGGCGTGGGTGATGAAGAGCACGAAGAGGAGGAGAGAGCCGATCGAGAAGCGCGTGATGACGCCGACGGCGATCAGGAGGGCACCGCCAACAGCCCAGCCGATATTCTGGTTGTCGAAGATCATGGGACTTCCGAGGAATAGGGACACGAGGTACGCGGCGACAGCTGCACCAAGGATACCGACGTCCTTGAACATCTCGGTGAAGGAGGCGCCCTTCTCGGCGGCTTCCGACTTCGGGAAGGACTGGCCGAAGAACATGATCGCGTAGGCGACGGTCGGCACGAGGTAGAAGGAGAGCTGAGCCTTCCAGCTGAGGCCGAGGCCTGGGATGCCGAAGATGCCATTGCCAAGTAGGCCGGAGGCGAAGGCACCGACCACCATGCCGAGCGGCCAGGAGGCGTGCAGGATGTTAAGATAGTGCGTGCGCTGCTTGGGGAAGATCGTGGCGACGAGCGGGTTGGCCACGGCTTCTAGGGTGCCGTTGGCGAAGGAGAAGATGAACATGCCCCAGTAGAGGAAGCCGTAGGCGTTCGCAGGAGTGGAGGCTCCGAAGGTGACGAACGCCGAGAGGATGTGGCCGAGGAGGGCGACGGCGATGAGCTTGCCGTAGCCGATTTTGTCGACGATCACGCCGCCGATGATGATGCCGAAGCAGAAGCCTGAGAAGCCGGCGCCACCGATGGCACCCAATTGACCATCTGTGAAATCAAATGCCGATTTCCAATCGCCTAAGATGCCGCCGCGGAGGGCGAAGCCGACGCCGGCCGCGAGGATAGCCATGAAGCCAGCCCAGAGGAGGCGCTTCGCATTAGGAACCGTAGTTTCTGTGCTCATAGTATGTTGAGGTAGGGGGGGGTACGGGTGTGAATAAAACCCATCAGACCCCCTCTGTCGAGAAGGCATCTAGGGGTCAGACCCTCCTTTAGGGGTTGGGGGTCAGGCCTTTAAGTTACGCCGAAACTCCGTCGGGCTGACCTTCATCGCCCGGCGGAACTGGCGGGAGAAATCACTGGCGTCGTAGAAGCCCGTCTGGTGGGCGATCTCGGAAGGGCGGAGGGAGGTGGTCCGGAGGAGGTCGGAGGCGGCCGCGACCCGCATGCGCACGAGGTAACCGCGCGGGCTGACTTGATAGGCCTTGTGGAACTTGCGCTCGAACTGGCGGACCGACATGCCGGTCAGCTTGGCCAGCTTGGCGATATTCAGGGAGGTGGTGAGGTTGTCCTTGATGAACTCCGCCGCGGCTTCGACCTGCAGGAACGGCTCGAGGAGGGCCTTGGTGCCTTCGTAACTACGCACGGTCCCGCAGACCCCACAGGCGCGCCCGGCTTCATCGAAGACGGGGACCTTGGTGGTCTCATACCAGACATGGTCGCCGTTGGCGTTGGGGAAGAGTTCGATGATCCGCGGCAGAGGCTGACCGGTCTGGCAGATCTGCAGGTCCTTCTTCTTGAAGGCCGCCGCGAGTTCCGCCGGGAAGATATCCGCGTCGCTCTTGCCGAGCAGGCTCGCTTCGTCGGGAAAGCCGCAGCGCTGCGCGAAGGCGAGGTTGGCCATCGTGAAGCGGCCGGCCAGATCCTTGGCGAAGAACATTACCCCGGGCAGGTGATCGAACACCGCGCGCAGGCTCTCCGGGCGCACGAGTCGCATCCACTCCAGACGGGGTTCTGGCGTTTTCATACCAAGCAGGCTAGGGGGCTTTGGGCAGGTTTCCACCCCATTTTATTAGGGTCTGAGGCCTAAGAGCGGACCGACCAGATGGAGGGGTATTTGTCGTATTAAACCTGCCTAGCCCACCCTAATACCACGGGGGTCTTGGGCTAATTACCTCCCCGGGGGCCAAGGGAACACCCTTTTGCTTTTGAGGTCTTCTCCATTTCCCACACCTCTGTCCTTCATCGCACCCATGACCTCCCTCAAGTCCCTCGCCCTCGTCTTCTTCGCCGCCGCCGCCGTGGCCGCCCCCGACGCCGAATCCGTCAAGCGCGGCCAGGCCGTCTACTCCCGCACCTGCATCGCCTGCCACCAGCCGACGGGCATGGGCCTCCCGCCCGTCTTCCCGCCCCTCGCCGGTTCGGAGTGGGTCTCGAAGGACGCTTCGATCGCCGTGCGTAATATCATCAACGGCATGCAGGGTCCGGTCACCGTCAAGGGCATGACCTATAACAGCATGATGCCCCCGGTCGCCGGCCTGTCCGACAAGGACATCGCCGACGTCGTCAATTACGTGAACAACACCTGGGGTAACGCCGGTCCTTCCGTGACCGAAGCCGAAGTCGCCGCGATCAAGAAGAAGTACGCCGATCGCAAGACCCCTTGGACCGCCGCCGAATACGAGAAGGAAGCCAAGGAAGCCCCGGCCAAGAAGTAAGCCGGCACCCGCCGTCGGGCGGGGTGGCTTGACCAGCGGGGACCTCTGCCGCACTTTGGTGTCTCATCAAAGTACGCGCAGGCGTGCCTCCCCCATGTCGACCCCCCAACCCCATCCCGGCGCCCCCGCCCGCACCCGCGAGCAGGTGGCTGACCTGCATTTCATGGACGCCCGGTATAAGCTGCTCGACCTGGCGGCCTTCCTCGACCGCCTCGACCGCGCCGCAGGGGGCGAAGACCACCGCGTCCGCGGCCTCCGTGCCGCCCTCCCGCTCCTCCTGGAAAAGGACGAAGGCCGCGTCGCCCGTATCCTGACCCTCTGGAGCGATCCTTCCGTCGCCCCGATCGAAAAGGCCGACACCAAGGCCGCCTCGGGCGTCTGGCCCGGCCTCAAGTAAGCCGCCGACCATGCGTTACATCGAACCGCACGGCCACATGGTGAGCCGCACCACCGACGACTATCAGGCCATGGCCCTCGCCGGCTGCGCCGCGATCTGCGAGCCCGCCTTCTGGGCCGGCTTCGACCGCAAGTCCGCCGACGGCTTCTACGACTACTTCTGCCAGCTCACCCAGATCGAGCCCAAGCGCGCCGCCAAGTACGGGATGCCGCACTACTCCTGGCTCTGCATCAATCCCAAGGAGTCCGAAGACATGGCGCTCGCCGCCGACGTCCTCGCGCTGATTCCGGAATTCCTCAAGGCCCCGACGGTGCTCGGCATCGGCGAGATCGGCCTGAACAAGAATACGCGCAATGAGATGAAGGTGCTCGAGCAGCACATCGCCCTTGCGGTGCAGTACGACCAGATGATCCTCGTGCATACGCCGCACCTCGAGGACAAGCGCAAGGGCACGCGCCTGATCATGGATTGCCTCAAGGCCAACGGCGTCGTGAAGCCCGAGCGCGTGATCATCGACCACGTCGAAGAGCATACCATCCATGACGTCCTCGATCAGGGCTTCTGGGCCGGCATCACGCTCTATCCGGAATCGAAGTCCACGCCCGTGCGCGCCGTCGACATGATCGAATCCGTCTCCGCCCAGCGCGTCTGGCTCAACAGCGCGTGCGACTGGGGTCACAGCGATCCGCTCTCCGTGCCCAAGGCCGCGCAGGAGATGCGCCGTCGCGGCCACTCTGCCGCCGCCATCGACCGTCTCGTCTATGGTAACCCGGTGAAGTTCCTCTCGCAGTCGCCGCGCTTCCAGGACCCCGCCGCCCAGGCCTGATCGCGTGAAGCTCACGTCCGGACTTTCTCTCGCCTACTGCACCAACGTCCACCGCGGCGAAGGGTGGGTCGAGACGTTCGCCGGCCTGCGCGACCACGCCCTGCGCGTGCGTGACCGCGTCTCGTCTGGCAAGACGTACGTCCTCGGCCTGCGTCTCGGTGACCTCGCCGCGAAAGAACTCGCCGTACCCGCCACGCTTGCGGCTTTCCGCGCCTGGCTCGACAAGGAGAACTGCGTCGTCGCCGGCATCAACGGCTTTCCCTTCGGTCCGTTCCACGGTCAGGCCGTGAAGGACAACGTCTTCGCGCCGGATTGGTGCGAAGCCCCTCGTCTCGAATACACCAACCGACTCTTCGACCTCCTCGCCGCGTTCGGTCCGCCGGACAAGGTCGGCACCGTCAGCACGCTACCGGGTTCGTTCAAGGGCTTCGGCCGCACGCCGGACGAGCTCAAGGTCATGCGCCGCAATCTGCTCGCGTGCGCCGAACATCTCGCCCGCCTGCGCGATCGCACCGGCACGCATCTCCGCCTTGCCTTGGAGCCCGAGCCGATTGGTCACGCCGAGAACACGCCCGAAGCCCTGCGTCTCTTCGAGCAGCTCCGCGCCGAAGAACCCGCCAAGGGGCTCGTCGATGCGCACCTCGGTATCGCCTACGACACCTGCCACTTCGCGCTCCAATACGAAGAAGCCCACGAGGCCATCGCGCGGCTCAACGCCGGCGGCGCGCCGGTGCTGAAGTTCCACCTCAGCTCCGCGCTCAAGCTCAAGCCCACCGAGGTCGCCCTCGCGCGCTTGGCGAAGATGCACGAGCCCACCTACCTGCACCAGACGATGGGGCGGGCTAAGGACGGCTCGATCGTGCGCTTCAAGGACATCCCGCTCGCCATGGCGGCGATCGACCAGCTCCGCGCGCTCGAAGAACTCCGCGTGCACTTCCACGTGCCGGTCAACGCCGACCGCCTGTCCGACGAACTCTCCACGACCAACGACCACCTGCGGGCCGCGCTCGATGTCATCGCCAAGGCGCCGGGCGCCTGTCGCGAACTCGAGATCGAGACGTATACCTGGGAGGTCCTGCCGCCCGAAGTCCGCGCGGCGGACGTCGCCGACATGATCGCCGAGGAGTATCGCTGGACGCTCGCCGAACTCGCGCAGCGCGGCGTGAAGCCCCTCTGAGATGAGTCCGAAGCTGCGCGGCTGGCTGATCCTCACCCGTGGCTCGAATCTGCCGACGGTCTGGAGCAACGTGATTGCCGGCTGGCTGCTCGCCCAAGGCCTGCGCCTCCATCCGCCGGGTTCCGAATACGCCGGCCAAGCGCCGGATCCGCTCGGCTGGGGCGGCCTGCTGCTGCTCTTGCTCGGCGTCTCGCTGACTTACGTCGGCGGCATGATCCTGAACGATGCCTTCGACGCCCGCTGGGACGCCGAGCGTCGCTCGACGCGCCCGATCCCCGCTGGCTTGATCGCTGTCGGTGAAGCGCTCCGTGCCGGTTGGGGTGCGCTCGCCCTCGGCTTCGTCCTCACCGTCCTCGCCGCGCCCGCGCCTTTGCGTAAGACCGTGGCGGTCGTCGCGCTCCTGCTCGCGCTCTGCGTGCTCATCTACGATCGCTGGCACAAAGGCGTAAGCTGGGCACCGGCCATCATGGGCGCTTGTCGCGCGCTTCTCCCTCCGCTCGGCTTCCTCGTCGCCGGCGAGCGTCTCTTCCTGCTGCCGATCCCAATGGGCGACGCCGATTGGATCATGCTCGCGCACATGTTCGGCCTCTGGCTCCTCACGTTCGCGATCACGCTCGTCGCGCGCCATGAGGCCACCGGCGGTGGCGCGGGTCGCTGGGTCGAAGGGCTGCTCTTCCTCGCGCCGTTGCCGATGTTCTGGGCGGTCGGCCTTTTCTGGCCGTGGATGCTCCTGTGGTCCGGCGTGTATGTCTGGTGGCTCCTCCGCTCGAATCGTCGTCATCCTTTGCCGGAAGGCGTCGGCGCCCGCGTGGCCGACCGATTGGCGTCGATGCCGTTGATCGACGTGATGACCAGCGGCTATGTCGCGTTCATCAGCCTGGCGCTCCTCTTGAAGCGTAAGGGCGTGCATCCCGAGGCCCTCTTCGATGCCGGCTGCCTGCTCCTGCTCGCCGTCGGTACCGCTCCTTTCGCCATGCGGCTCGTCCTGCGCTGGCGGAAGCAGATTCCCTCCACCTGAGTAAACGAGGGTTTTTGCCTTAGAGGCGGGTTTTCCGGGAACTGGGCTTGTCCTCCGGCGTCTCACTCTTTCTGATTAACCCTCCCCCGGGCCATGTCCGACTCCCTCGACCTCGAATTCGCGGTGACCTACCGCCATCGTATCTTCTTCACCGAAGGTGCGTTCGCGTCGGGTAACCGAGTCCTCGCCGACCTCTTTGCCGGCGCCAAGGTCATCCCGATCGTCGATGCCGGCTTGGCGAACTCTCGTCCGGGTTTCGCCGCCGAGGTCGTCGCCTACGGTAAGGCCATGGGTGTGCACTTCACCCGCGCGCCCCTCGTGCTCACCGGCGGTGAGGCCGCCAAGAAGGACTCCGCCGTCGTCAAGGCCGCCCTGGCCGCGATCGAGGCCGACAAGATCTGCCGCCACTCGTACGTCCTCGCCATCGGCGGCGGCGCCTTCCTCGACGCCGTCGGCTTCGCGGCCGCCACCGCTCACCGCGGCGTGCGTCTCGTCCGCATGCCCACCACGACCCTCGGTCAGGGCGATGCCGGCGTGGGCGTGAAGAACGGCATCAACACTTTCGGGAAGAAGAACTTCACCGGCGCCTTCGCCGTCCCGGCCGCCGTGGTCAACGACCTCGCGCTGCTCGCCTCGCTCGACGCCCGCGGCCTGCGCGACGGCCTGGTGGAAGCCGTGAAGGTCTCGCTCCTCAAGGATCCGGTCTTCTTCGCTAACCTCGAGAAGGAAGCCGCGCTGCTCGCCGCCGGGAACATCCCCGCTATCGGCCGCGCCGTCCGTCGTTCCGCCGAGCTGCACGCCAAGCATATCGCCGGCAATGGCGACCCCTTCGAACTCGGCAGCGCCCGTCCCCTCGACCTCGGCCACTGGGCCGCGCACAAGCTCGAATCGATGACCCAGCATCGCCTGACGCACGGTGAGGCCGTCGCCGTCGGCCTGGCGCTCGATCTCCTCTGCGCCCGCGACCTTGGTCTGTTCGGCAAAGAAGAGACCGAGCGCTCGCTCAAACTGCTCGTCGCCCTCGGCTTCCGGATCTACTCGCCCGAGATGCACCTCGACGGTGGTGCGCCCATGCTGGCCGGCCTCGAAGAATTCCGCGAACACCTCGGCGGCCAGCTCACGCTCGTCCTGCCGACCGCCATCGGTAAGTCCACTCAGGTCCACGTGATGCCTGCCGCCGTCGTGCGCAAGGCCGCCGACGAACTGCGGGCGCGGGATCAGCAGCCATGCGCCGCGCGGTCCTGAACGTCGTCGGTCTCTCCGCCCGGGACCTGCGTTCCGGCGTCATGCCGCGTCTTGCCGCGCGTGCCACCAAGGGCAGCGTCGCCCAGGTGCGTCCGGCGTTTCCCGCCGTCACCTGCACCGCGCAGTCCGATTACCTGACCGGCAAGCAGCCGAGCGCGCATGGTATCGTCGGCAACGGCTGGTATGATCGCACGCTGAGCGAGGTGCAGTTCTGGAAGCAATCGAACCGCGTCGTCCTCGCGCCGAAGGTCTGGGACGAACTCCACGCCAAGAACCCGAAGCTCAAGGTCGCGAACCTCTTCTGGTGGTATAACATGGGCACCGCGGCCGACATCTCCGTCACGCCACGACCCGTCTATAAGGCCGACGGCGGCAAGATCTTCGACATCGCGAGCTATCCGCAGCGCTTCAAGGAACTGCTCAAGCGCGACCTCGGCGATTTCCCGTTCCACTCCTTCTGGGGTCCGCGCGCCGGCCTGCCGTCGTCGCAGTGGATCGCCGACTCCGCCCGCTGGATCGAAGAGCACGAACAGCCCGACCTCAGTCTGGTCTACCTGCCGCACCTTGATTACGATCTCCAGCGCTTCGGTCCGAAAGACCCGCGCAGCGATGCCGCGCGTCGTGACGTCGATAAACTCGTCAGCGACCTCGCCGATTTCCTCGAAGCCCGTGGCGTCGAAGTCCTCATCGTCTCGGAATACGCCATCACCGCCGTCGACCGCGCCGTACCGCTGAATCAGGTCCTGCGCGGGCAGGGCTGGCTCGAACTCAAGCCCGAGGATGGCAGCCTCACGCTCGATACTTTCAACTCAAAGGCCTTCGCCGTCGTCGACCACCAGGTCGCGCACGTCGTCGTCCTCGATCCGTCGGTCCGCGAAGCCGTGCGCAAGGTCCTGCTCGCGACGCCTGGCGTCGCCCAGGTGCTTGACGCCGAAGGCCAGGCCGCGGCCGGGATCAAGCACGTGCGCAGCGGCGACTTCGTCGTCATCGCTGACGACCATAGCTGGTTCTCCTATTACTGGTGGGAAGTAGGTCAGGGTGAGCCGGACTTCGCGCGCACCGTGGACATCCATCGCAAGCCGGGTTACGACCCCGTGGAGCTGTTCATCGATCCCAAGATCCGTTTCCCGATGCTTAGTATCGCTTGGTTCCTGCTGAAGAAGAAGCTGGGGTTCAAGGCACTCATGAAGGTCATCTCGCAGGACGCCTCGCTCGTGAAGGGTTCGCACGGCCGCATCCCCGAGGACCCGCTCGACTGGCCGGTGCTCATCGCGCCGGCTGGAGCCGCTTTGCCCGCGCAGATCGCTTCGACCGACGTCTACGGCCGGATCGCCCAGGGCTTCTGAGCAGGTCTGGGGTTGAAGCGGAACACCGGTCGCGCAGGCTGGTCATACCCCCATGTCCGTCCGTTGTCTTGCCCTCTTCCTCAGTGCTGCGGCCATCGCCGCACCTTTCCCGGAGCCGCACAACAACCAGCCCGAGAGCATCCCGGTCCTCAAGCCGGTCGATGCGCTGACCAAGCTCCATCTCCCCGAGGGATTCAAGGCCACGCTCTTCGCCGCTGAACCGGACGTCCGTCAGCCCATCGCGATGTGCTGGGACGAGCGCGGCCGTCTGTGGATCGCCGAGAACTATACGTACTCCGACGGCAAGGAGCGCTTTGACCTCAACCTCCGCGACCGGATCATCATCCTCGAGGACGCCGACCACGACGGGAAGTTCGACAAGCGTACCGTGTTCACGGACGAGATCCAGATGCTCACCAGCATCGAGCGCGGCTTCGGCGGCGTCTGGGCCGTCTGCCCGCCGAACTTGGTCTTCATCCCGATGGACGGTGACAAGCCCGCCGGTCCCGCCCAGGTCATGCTCGATGGTTTCAGCACCACCGCGGCGAGCCGTCATACTTTCGCCAACGGACTCAAGTGGGGACCGGACGGCTGGCTGTATGGCCGCGTCGGCATCTCGAGCACCTCGTGGGTCGACGTCCCGGGCGTGCCCAAGGAAAAGCGTCAGCCCACCGCCGGCGGTCTCTGGCGCTATCACCCGGTGACGAAGGTCTTCGAGCCGTATTGCCACGGCACCACCAACCCGTGGGGCTCCGATTGGACCAAGGACCACGAGCTAATGTTCATTAATACGGTCATCGGCCACGGCTGGCAGGGCATCCATGGCGCGCACTTCAAGCGCATGCACGGCGAAGACCCGTATCCGTTCATCTACGAGCTCATCGACCAGCAGGCCGACCATTATCACTGGGACACCGGCAAGAAGTGGAACGACGCCGACGGCGGTCGCGGCGGTGCGGATAGCTTCGGTGGCGGGCATGCGCACGTCGGCATGATGATTTACCAAGGCGACAACTGGCCTTCGCAGTATCGCGACAAGCTCATGACGTTGAACCTGCATGGCCGGCGCGTGAACGTCGAAGCCATCGAGCGCAGGGGCAGCGCGCTCGTCATGAAGCACCAGCCGGACATCCTCAAGTCTGACGACACCTGGTTCCGCGGGATCGAACTCAGCCAGGGGCCAGACGGCGCCGTCACCATCCTCGACTGGAGCGATATCGGCGAGTGTCACGACCAGGATGGCATCCACCGTTCCACCGGACGCATCTTCAAGGTCAGCCACGGCGACCCCAAGCAGCCCGGCGTCGATTTCGCCAAGGCCACGCCGGCCGAACTCGTCGAGCTTCAGCGCAGTCAGAACGAATGGCTCGTGCGCATGGCGCGCTGGGAACTCCGTGAGCGCGCCTGGAAAGGTATCGACCTCTCTTCGGCCACCGCTGCATGGGAGAAGCTTGCCGCCGAGACGGACAGCGTCCTGGCGCTCAACGCCCATTCGACCCTTCTGGCGATCCGTTCCGTCAAATCGGGCGACCAGCCTTTCGCCGCCCAGCATGCCAAGCATTACGGCATCGCGGGTATCCTCGCCGAGAAACGTCAGGACGTCCTCGCGCGCCTGATCGAGCGCGAGCTCACCGAGCCGTTGGTCCGCCGAAACAACTCTCTGGCCAAGTTCGCGAATCACACCGGCTTCATTCCGGCGGGCGAGGAACAGGAAGCCGCTTTGCTCCAGCTCTCCGGCGAAGTCCGCGGCCAGCGCGTACGTCTCGCCCTCGCGTCGGCGCTTCCGCATCTCAGCGTCCCTGTGCGTTCGCTCGTCGCCCAGCACCTGCTCCGTTTCGACCAGGACGCCACGGACCATAACCTGCCGCTCCTCGTGTGGACCGGTCTCCGGGAGCTCCCGTTCGCCGACCTCATCGACTGCGCGCACATCAGTCGCATCCCGCAGGTCACCCAGCTCATCGCGCGCCGCATCGCCGAAGGCGCCGACAAAGATCCGGCGGCCCTGAACCAACTCCTTGCGAACGCCGCTGCCATGCCGGACGGGCAGGCTGAGATCGTCGCCGGCGTCGCCGCCGCCCTGCGCGGTTGGCGCAAGGCCCCCAAGCCGGCGGCCTGGGAGACCTTCGTCGCTTCGATCCCCAAGGAACTCGCGTCCGCGCAGGATCAGGCCCGCCAGCTCAACGTCATCTTCGGCGACGGCCAGGCCCTCGACGAGATCCGTCGCATCGCCCTCGACGAGAAAGCGCTCATGGAGCAGCGCCGGGCCGCCTTGCTTTCGCTCATCGAAGCCAAGGATGCGCAGCTCAAGCAGGTCTGCGAGAAGCTCATTTACGTCAAGGGCGTGAACATGGAGGCCATCCAGGGACTCACGCAGTTTGACCAGGACGGCGTCGCCCAGCGCATCATCGAACGCTACACCCAGTTCTATCCGCACGAACGTCCGCAGATCATCATGGCGCTCGTCTCGCGTCCGCGGTTCGCGGCGGACCTCCTGAAGGCCGTCGAAGCCGGCAAGATTCCTAAGGCCGACTTCGGTCCGGCCGCGGCCCGACAGGTGCGGGCGTTCAATGACGCCAAGCTCAACGCTCTCCTGACAAAAGTCTGGGGCGAGACGCGGGAGACCTCGGCGGATAAGCTTAAGCTTGTCGCCGAACTCAAGGCGCGGCACAGCGCTGACTTCTTGGCCAAGGCTGATCAAAGCAAGGGCAGGGCGTTGTTCGCGGCCGTGTGTGGCCAGTGTCACAAGCTCTACGGCGAAGGCGGCGCGCTTGGGCCTGATCTCACCGGCAGCGGACGTCATGATCTCAGCTATCTCATCGAGAACATCGTCGACCCCAGCGCCGTCGTGGACGCCGCGTATTATCTCAACAGCATCACGCTCAAGGACGGACGCGTCCTCAGCGGCATCGTCGGCGCGCAGAGTGAACGCACGCTCACGCTGCGTTCTGTCGGGCAAGAGACCGTGATCGACAAGCAGGACATCACCAAGCGGGAGACCTTGCCCATCTCGCTCATGCCGGAAGCGCTCCTCCAGGCCTTCACGCCCGAGCAGCAACGCGATCTTCTTGCCTATCTCATGGGCAATTCCCAGGTCCCGCTGACGAAGTAAGCCCGCTCAGGGCCGGCCGGCGGAGCCGATGATAAAGAGCAGCCCCAGCAGGAACTGACCGAGGTCGTAGAGCGGTTCCGGGACGGCGATGAGGATGGCGAGCGTGGTGGTCATGGTGGTGTGGGTTGGGGTGGAAAGGGGCGGGCGCGTCAGCGGACGCCTTCGGGTTCGGCGTCGAGGTCCGCGGGCACGTCGACCGGACGGCTGGGTCGACGGTAGCCGGCGATCCAGACGGGCGCCGGGCCTTCGCCGCGGTTCGAGGTGTCTTGGCGATG
>CANKZO010000031.1 GCA_947488485.1 Opitutia bacterium
AGCGCAGGCGTTCCTCGAAGCGTTCGTAGCCGCGGTCGAGGTGGTAGAGGCGTTGGACCCACGTCTCGCCCTTGGCGATCAGCGCGGCGAGAATCAAGGCGGCGGAGGCGCGGAGATCGGAGGCCATCACCGGCGCGCCGGAGAGCGGGCGGTCGCCATAGATCGCGGCCGTGGCGCCATCGATGGCGATCTCGGCGCCCATGCGCTGGAGTTCGGCGGCGTGCATGAAGCGGGCCGGGTAGATTTTCTCGGTCACCGTGCTACGTCCGTCGACGAGGAGCTGGAGGGCCATGAACTGCGCCTGCAGGTCCGTCGGGAAGCCTGGGTAGGGTTCGGTGATGATCTCGATGGCGTGCGTTGGCTTGCCGTGGGCGCGGATGAAGTCGGGGCCAGTCTCGACCTGGACGCCCGCTTCACGAAGCTTGTCGAGAAAGGCCGTGAGGTGCGCCGGGTCGCAGTGCGTCACCGTGACGTCGCCGCCCGTGATGGCGCCAGCGACAAGATAGGTGCCGGCTTCGATGCGGTCGGCAATGACCGTATGGTCGCAGCCGTGGAGCGTGGCGACGCCTTCGACTTCGATGATGCCCGTGCCTTGGCCGCTGATCTTGGCGCCCATTTTGATGAGCATGGTGCAGAGATCGACGACCTCCGGTTCGCGGGCGGCGCATTCGATGCGCGTGACGCCGGGCGTGAGGGTGGCGGCCATCACGATATTAGCGGTGCCGAGGACTGTGCTGCCCATCGGGCCGCCCATGAAGACCATGTCACCACGGGCGCGGGAGGCGTCGACTTGGACGAGGCCGGCTTCGACCGTGACGATGCAACCGAGGGCTTCGAGGCCTTTCAGGTGAAGGTCGATGGGGCGGGGGCCGATGACGCAGCCGCCGGGGATGGCCATCTCCGCTTGGCGGAGGCGACCGACGAGCGAGCCCAGTAGGCAGACCGACGCGCGCATCTTGCGGACGAGATCGTAGGGCGTGCGGTGCGAGACCTGTTCGGCGCGAATCGTCCAGACGCCGGGCTCCGGGTTGGCGACGACGGCGCCTTGATGGCCGAGGATCTCGGCCATGTAGCGGACATCGCTGAGGTCGGGCACATTGCGCAATGTCACCGTCTCGCCCGTGAGGAGCGAAGCGGCGAGCAAGGGCAGCGAAGCGTTCTTCGAACCGGCGGCGCGGACCGTTCCTTTCAGCACGTGACCACCGCGGATGCGCGCGACCTGGAGCATGTCGGGTAAAAGAAGCGGGGGCGCCGATTGGCGCCCCCGTTATGTTCAGCCTTCGCGAGGACCGCTGCGAGGACCGCGGTCGCCGCGGAATTCACCGCGACCTCCACGGGAGCCATCACGGGAACCTTCACGACCCCCGCGGGAACCATCACGGGAACCGCCGCGGAATTCGCCGCGACCACGTCCACCGCGTTGACCGCGATCAGAGCGTTCGCCGCGGTGTTCGCCGCGAGGCTGCTGGGTGCGGGCGGAAGGAACGAAGACGGCCTTGGTAGGCACGCCGAACAGGGTGGCGAGCTTGCGCTTCAGCGAGGCCCAGAAGCCGATGGGGGCCTGGACCGGGATGACGACGGGCTCAATCTGGATACGCGGACGGTCTTCACGACGCGGGCGGTCTTCACGACGAGGACCACGGTCGCCTTCAGGGCGCGGGCCACGGTCGCCTTCACGACGAGGACCACGGTCGCCTTCGGCGCGCGGCTCACGGCGAGGACCACGATCGCCTTCGGCGCGAGGTTCACGACGCGGGCGGTCGCCCTGCGGGATGCCGGGCTGGCGGCCTTCTTCGGTGAAGCCTTCGGGGCGACGTTCACGCGGTTCGCGACGGGGACCAGGCTCGCCTTCGGCGCGCGGTTCACGACGTTCACGCGGTTCACGCTGCTCGCGCTGTTCCGGGGCGGACGACTGGGCGCGATCGCCCGAGAGGTTCTCGGTCAGCTGAGACGGGTCTTCGACGACACCGCAGGTTGGGCGGGCAGCCTGACCATTGGCGGCCGACGGAGCGGCGCCACGGGGCGTACCACGGCGACCGAATTGCTTCGGCGTCGTGATGGTGCCGGGCTTGGCGGCGGGTTCGGACGAGGCCCCGATCACGGAGAGCGGAGGGAGTTCCGCGTGGGCGGACTCCAGCTTGGCTTCGTTGAGGCGGGGTGCGGGGGTGCGGACTTCATTGGCGCCTGCGTCCGCGGCGGGCTGGTGGGGGGAGACTGGCTCCTGGCCCTGGGTTTCTTCTTGGCTCATGTTGCTTATGTTGGGGCGGCCTTCGTTGTGGCCGACCGGATGATGCGGCCGTTCCGTTGTGGAGCGGCGACGCGGTTTGTCGGACCCTTGGTGACGGAGGACGAACCTCCTTGGGGTGCCGAAATGACCCGGGAGAGACTCCCGGAACCCTTGTGAATAACTACCCCCTCTTGCTTAACAACAAGAAAGTCCCTCAGCGGGCCTCTTCTGTGAACCTTTGTTCACGAATCAGCACGATCTTGACGGTTCCTTGATAGGAAAGGGTCTCCTCCACCTTCAGGCGGAGGCGGCGGGCGAGTTCGGTCGCCCCGAAGTCGTCGACCTTGCCTGGGTCTACGATGACCCGGAGCTCGCGGCCGGACTGGAAGGCGTAGGCCTCCCGGACGCCATCGAAGGCGAGGGCGACCTCCTCCAGGAGACGGACGCGCTGGGCGTAGGACTCGAGGGTGGAGGAGCGGGCGCCGGGGCGGGAGCCGGAGGCGGCGTCGGCGATCATCACCAGCGGAGCGTAGAGGCTTTCGGCCGGAACCTCGCGGTGGTGCGCGGCGACGGCGTTCACGACGCGAAGATCTTCGCCCAAGCGGCGGAGCAGGGCGGCGCCGGCGAGCGCGTGGCTCGAGCCCGCTTCGGCTTCGATGGCCTTGCCGAGGTCGTGCAGCAGGCCGGCGCGTTTCGCGGGCACCGGGTCGATGCCGATCTCCGCGGCGAGCATCGCGCAGAGCTGGGCGACCTCGATGGAGTGCGCGAGCGTGTTCTGGTTGGAAGAGAGGCGGAAGTGCAGTCGGCCGAGCAGTTCTTCGACGGCCGCGTCCATGGGCGGCAGGCCGAGGTCGCGCACGGCGTCGCGGCCGAGGCGGCGGGCGTGCTTGACGACTTCGTCGCCCGCGAGGCGGACGCTGTCTTCGATGAGCGCCGGCGAGATGCGGCCGTCCTTGACGATGCGTTCCAGCGCGATGCGCGCGATCTCGCGGCGGACCGGGTCGAAGCAGGAAACCATCGCCAGGCCGGGGGTTTCGTCGATGAGCAGGGTCGCGCCGGTGATCTGTTCGAAGGTGCGGATGTTGCGGCCTTCGCGGCCGATCAGGCGGCCCTTCATGTCCTCATTCGGCAGCGAGACGGAGAGCGCCGTCGCGTCCTGCGTCGTGGAGGTCGTCAGGCGCTGCATCGCCGAGAGCAACGTGCGGCGGGCTTCGTCGTCGATGTCCTGTTCGACCTGGTCGAGCAGGCTGCGGCGGAGGTGCTGGGCTTCCTCGCCGTATTCCTCGCGGAGGTGGTCGAGGAGCAAGGCGCGGGCTTCCTCCGGCGTGACCTTGGCGAGACGTTGGAGTTCGCGGAGGAGGTGCTCGCGTTGGCGGGCGTTCTCGCGGGTGAGTTCGGCGGAGGCCACGGCCGCGGCTTCTGCGTCGGCCATGGCTCGCGCCGCCGTGCGGTGGACGTCCTCGGCTTGGGCATGGAGTTCGGCCGCCTCGACGGTGGCCTCGCGGCGGGCGAGCTCGACTTCGGAGCGGAGCCGGGCCTCGCGGACGGCGCCGAGGGTGTTTTCCCGCCATTTCGCGACCGCATAGGCCACGATGGCTCCGGAGGAGAACGCCACGGCGGCGAGGATGCTTTGGTCGGCTGCCACAGGCATGGTCGTCGCGAAAACCGGAGGTCCGGGGCCATACCCTTGCCGACCCGGCTCCTTCGGCAAGCCCTTTCGGGAGGTTCGCCTTGCCTCGGAGCCTCGGGCGGGCTTCTTCAAGGCATGTCCAGACACCTTGACGATGAGCGGTCTTCGGCCGCGGTCTGGTGGGACAATTTCGCCAACTTCGCCTGGCGGACGGACTGGACTCAGGTGGTCATCATCCTGTTCCTCAGCACCCTCGGCATCGTCGCGATCCAGTCGGCCGGAAGCGCCCGGGAGTCGACGTTCTACCGCTCGCAGATCGTCTTCGTGGTCATCGGTTGGATCGCCTATTGGGCGGTTTCGGCCCTTGATTATCGACTCATCCAACGGCACGCCCGCCGCCTGTATCTCGGCACCATCCTGCTGCTCATCCCTGTCTCGCTCTGCGCGTTGGCCAAGACGAACCTCGGCGACTTCATCCGCAGCGTCAACGGGGCCCGTCGCTGGATGGATTTCGGGCCGTTCTCGATCCAGCCTTCCGAGTTCGCGAAGATCGGCGCGCTCGTCTTCCTGGCCGCGTTGCTGGCGCGCTCTCCGATCGGCTCCTTCCGGGCGACTTGGGGCACCGTGGCACGCGCCCTCGGGGTCGCCGCGGTCCCGTTTGTCTTGATTTTTGTGCAGCCGGACCTAGGTTCTGCGCTCATCTACCTGCCGCTTTCATTCATCCTGCTTTTCGTCGCCGGACTGACCACCAGGTTCTTCCTGGTGGCCGGAGTCGCCGCCGTCCTGCTGGTGGGTGTGGTGGCCGTCGATCTGACCGAATACGCGGCCAAGATCGACCAATACGCGAAGGCCAATCCGCAGTCCAAGGACCCCGTGCGCGCGATCCGCGGCCAGCACGAAGCGGAGGCCTGGTTCTTCCTCCTGAAGGACTACCAGCGCGAGCGCATCCTCTCCTTCGTCGCCCCTGAGGTGATCGACCCCAAGGGTCTCGGCGTCACCTGGAACGTCAACCAGGCCGTCATCGCGGTCGGTCGCGGCGGCTTCCGCGGGCAGGGCGTCGGCAACGGCACGCAGGCCCGCTTCGGCTACCTGCCGGAAGCGGCGGCGCACAACGACTTCCTTTTTTCCGGGATGGCCGAGGAGATCGGCTTCACCGGCGGTTTCCTGGTGATCGGTTCCTTCGTCCTGCTGTTCTGGCGCGTCGTGCGCACGGCGGCGCGGACGACGGATCGGTTCGGCTCTTTGTTGGCGATCGGCGCGGCGGTCGTGCTCGGCACGCACGTCGTGATCAACGTCGGCATGAACATCGACCTGATGCCCGTCACCGGGGTCCCCCTTCCTTTCCTTAGCTACGGAGGGTCTTTCGTACTCAGCTGTTTCCTGCTCCTTGGACTAGTCCAGAGCGTTCACCGGCATTCGTCCGGTGGCGGCGAAGACGGAGGCTCTCCGGCAACCGGCTTAACCGCCTGACCGAGATGCCCGAAAATACCGAACCCGAAGATATCAACGACGAGCTGCCTGAAGAGGGCGGCGAACAGACCTCCCCGATCGACCAGCGCCAGCTGGCCGACGAGGCGGCCAAGCGGCGCAAGGAGCTCCCGTTGCTCCAGCGCATCGTGAAGCACTTCTCCAAGGACCGCGCGGTCTACCGCGAGCTCGTGATCAACGCCGAGACCCTCGAGAAGCGCGTCGCGCTCCTCACCAACGGCGTCCTCGACAAGTTCGAGATCGAGCACAAGGGCGAGAACCGCATGGTCGGCGCGATCTTCAAGGGCCGCGTCCAGAACCTCGAGGGCGGGCTCAAGGCCGCCTTCGTCGACATCGGCCAGCCGAAGAACGCGTTCCTGCACTACTGGGACATGCTCCCGGCCGCCAACGACTCGCAGGTCGAGTTCATCCGCGACAACGAGTCCGCTGAGCAGAAGCAGCGCAAGGCCCGCTACCAGGCCAAGGACATCCCGCAGCTCTTCCCGGCCGGCTCCGACATCGTGATCCAGGTCGTCAAGGACCAGATCGGCACCAAGGGCCCCCGCTCGACCACCAACATCGCGCTCCCGGGTCGTTACCTGGTGCTGATGCCGTTCAGCGGCGCGTGCGGCGTCTCCCGCAAGATCGAGGAGTCGTCCGAACGCGAACGCCTGAAGGACATCCTCCGTTCGCTCACCATCCCGGAAGGCATGGGCGTCATCATCCGCACCGCCGGCGAAGGCAAGCAGGCCCGCTGGTTCGTCCGTGACCTGCACATGCTGCTCAAGCGCTGGCAGGCCATCGTCGAGAAGATCAACGCCCCGGACCGCAAGCCCGTCCTCCTCTACCAGGAGCCCGGCCTGATCGAACGCACCGTCCGCGACTTCCTCACCGAGGAGGTCGACCGCATCCTCGTCGACAACCCGGAGGACTTCAAGCTGGTGCAGGACCTCGTCGGCGAAGTGTCGCCGCGTTCCCGTTCCCGCGTCGAGCTGTACGCCGACCCCATCCCGGTCTTCGAGCGCTATAACATCGAACGCCAGATCGAGCAGCTCTTCCAGCGCCGCGTCCCGCTCCCGAGCGGCGGCGAGATCGTCATCGACGAGACCGAGGCCCTCACGGCCATCGACGTCAACACCGGCGGCCATCGCGGCAAGGACGGCGCCAAGGACGGCAACTTCATCACCCAGGCCAACCTCGAGGCCGTCACCGAGGCGGCCCGCCAGATCAAGCTGCGCAACCTCGGCGGCCTCATCATGATCGACACCATCGACATGAAGAACCCGAAGGACCGGAAGAAGGTCTTCGAGGCTCTCCGCGACGCCATGGAGGACGATCGCGCCAAGCACCAGATCCTGCCGATCTCCGCGCTGGGCGTGCTCCAGATGACGCGCCAGCGCCATACGGAGTCGAATACGACCTCGATGTACACGGCGTGCCCGCATTGTCAGGGCCGCGGTATCGTCAAGAACCCCCGCACGGTCTCCGTCGAGATCCAGCGCAAGCTCCTCAGCGTCATCCGCCGCCTCCGCGAAGCCACCAGCCCCGACAAGGAGCTGGAGATCAATATCCTGCTCCACCCCGTCAACCTCGAGCGCATCATCACCGAGGACCGCGAGTTCTTCCGTGACCTGATGAAGTCCTGCAAGGTCCGCCTCGGCACCAAGCCCGATCCGACCTACAGCATCGAAGCGTTCAAGCTCTTCGACGGCGCCGGCAAGGAACTGCGCTAAGCGTTCCGGCCGACTGTCTGCAAGGCCTCTGGGTTCGCCCGGGGGCCTTTTTGTTTACCGGCGCGGGCGGTGGGCGAGCAGGCGCAGGCCGTTGAGGCAGACCACGACCGTGCTGCCTTCGTGGACACTGACGGCGAGGGGCAGGGGGGCTCCGCGGAAGATCACGTAGGCGGCCATCCCGAGGGCGGCGCCGACCGAGATGATGATGTTGAAGCGGATCGCCCGGCGGGCCCGGCGGCTCAGTTCGATCGCATCGACCAGGCGCTCCAGATGGTCGTCCATCAGCACCACGTCGCTGGATTCCAGGGCCGCGTCGCTGCCTCGGCCGCCCATGCCCACGGCGACGTCCGCCGCGGCCAGGCTAGGCGCGTCATTGACGCCGTCGCCGACCATCGCGACCACGTGGCCTTCCGCGGAGTAGCGGCGGATGGCGGCCATCTTGGCGTCCGGCGTGAGCGCGGCCGCGTAGGCTTGGATGCCGACCTGCTGCGCCGCCGCCGCCGCGGCCTCTTCGCGGTCGCCGGTGAGCATCACCGTGCGGATCTTCGCGGCGTGCAGGGCGGCGAGGGTGGGGCGGCTTGCTTCGCGGATGCGGTCGACGAGCGTGGCGCGGACCGTGACGGTCCCGTCGGAGGCCCAGACCTCGCTGACGATGGCACCGGCCGGCACCGCCGCCGCCGGGAGCGAAGCTCCGCCGACGAATTCACGGGTGCCCACGCTCCAGCGCGCGCCGGCGACCGTGCCGGAGACGCCTTGGCCGGGGGAATTCGAAAGCCCTTGGACGGGCAGGAGGCGGGCGCCTTCGAGCTGGCAGGCGCGGACGACCCCGGCGGCGAAGGGGTGCGTGGTCGCCGCTTCCAAGGTCTGCAGGGCGCTCAGGGCGCGTCCGCGGTCGGCGTCCGCGGGGAAGACTTCCAAGGCCGCCACCTCAGGGACTCCGGCGGTCAGCGTACCCGTCTTGTCGAAGCAGACGCAGTCCACGTCGGCCAGGCGTTCCACGGCGGCGCCGCCGCGGAAGAGGATGCCTTGGCGGGCGCCGGCGGCGATGGCCGCGAGGACCGCGGAGGGCACGGACAAGACCAGCGCGCAGGGACTGAGCACGACCAGCAACGTCATGGCTCCATAGAGCGGGGCGTCCTGCCCGACGGCCTCCGCCGGCGAAGTGAACCGTAGGTAAACATAGAACACCGCGGCGGCCGACAGCGTGAAGAGGGCATAGCCGTCGCCCCACTTGTCGATGGCTCTTTGCGCGGGGGCCTTGCTGTCTTGGGCTTCGCGGATGAGCCGGACGATACGCTGGAGGGCGCTGTCCTTTTCTCCGCGGGTCACCTCGACGACCAGGCGCCCCCAGGAGTTGAGCGTCCCCCCGGCGACGTCCGATCCGGCCTGTTTCGGGGCCGGTTTGGCCTCTCCCGTGAGGTTGGATTCATCCACCGCGCTCTCGCCGGCGAGCACCTTGCCGTCCGCCGGCACGAGTTCGCCGGGCAGGACCACGATGCGGTCGCCGGGGTTGAGGGCCGCGACCGGCACCTCGGTTTCGACGTCATCCGGACCGAGTCGGCGGGCATGTTTGGGAGACTTGTCGAGGAGGGCGTCGATGGCCCCGCGGGTGCGGTCCATCGCGTAATGTTCGATCGCGCCGGCCGTCGAAAAGAGAAAAAGCAGGAGGGCTCCCTCCCATTGGGCGCCGACGATCCAGGCGCCGGCCGCCACGACGATCATCAGCAGGTGGACGTCGATGCGTTTCTGTCGGAGGGAGGCCCAGCCGTCGATCGCGGCGTCCCATCCGCCGGCGAGGCAGGCGCCGGCGACGAGGACGAGCGCCCAGGTCGCCCCGGCTTCGCCGAAGCGTTCCGCGACCAATGATAGCAGGCCTAAGACGCCGCTCGTGGCCGCGAGGAGGGCGAGCTTCCGCCACTCGCCCGGCGCGCCTTCGTCCGATCCGTGCGCGTGCTCGCTCATGACGGCATGCTGTCCGCGCGCGTCGCGTCGGTCAACCTCGCGTCCGCTCCGCGGTCGTATCGATTTCATGTTTACGATGCGGCCGGACGAAGGATTTTTTTACGCGTCGTCGGCGTCGTCCCGACGACATGAAAGTTTCCTCTTGCGCAAGCGCAGTTATTACCTATCACTCGTCATCAAGAGTTGACCGCAACGTGACGAACCGAACCGAAACCCCGAGCGAAAGCCTGATCACCGTGTCGCTTCCCCCGAAGCTTCACTCCGAGGTGGTCGCCTTCCAGCATCGGACCGGTCTGAGCACGCTGAGCGAGGCCATCCGGCTCGCCCTCGATCGTTACGACGACTCCCGTCCTTCCCTGGAGACCACCCGGTCCCGCCAGGTTTCTTTCCGCGTACCGTCGGAGCTCCGTACTCGTATCACCCGTCAGGCGCGCAACGCCCGGGTGAGCGTGGGGCGAATCGTCAGGGTGGCGCTTCAGGCGCTGCCCTCAAACCCAACAACGATCCAAAAAAAGGACACACCTATGGCTAAAAAGAAGGCTGCTGCTAAGAAGAGCGCCAAGAAGGCCACCAAAGCTAAGAAGAAGTAATTCTTCCTAGTCTTTTCCGTCCCTCGGGGCGGATGGCGCCGGCACTCCCGGTCATCACAAGGACCCTCGCAAGGGGGTCCTTTTCTTTTCCCGGGGTTCCCGCCTGCGTATAGGCTTGAAACCGTCCAGCGGAACACGGTTTCTTATGTCCCTTCTTACCATGAGCTCCTCCGCATCCGGCCGTATCACCATCGCCAACGGCAAACTCACCGTCCCCGACCATCCGATCGTGCCCTTCATCGAGGGCGACGGCACCGGCCCGGACATCTGGCGCGCCTCCGTCCGCGTCCTCGACGCCGCGGTCGCCAAGGCCTACGCCGGCAAGCGTAAGATCGAGTGGCTGGAAGTCCTCGCGGGCGAGAAGTCCTTCAAGGCGACCGGCGACTGGCTGCCGGAAGCGACCCTGACCGCCTTCCGCGACTACCTCGTCGGCATCAAGGGCCCGCTCACCACGCCGACCGGCGGCGGTATCCGCTCCCTCAACGTCGCCCTCCGTCAGCAGCTCGACCTCTACGTCTGCCTCCGCCCCGTGCAGTGGTTCACCGGCGTGCCTTCCCCGGTGAAGAATCCGGGCAAGGTCGACATGGTCATCTTCCGCGAGAACACCGAGGACATCTACGCCGGCATCGACTTCGAAGCCGGTTCCGAGATCGCCCTCAAGACCCTCGAGTTCATCAAGACCAACTTCCCCAAGGAGTTTAAGAAGATCCGCTTCGGCGGCGAGCAGCCCGCCACGGTCGGCATCGGCATCAAGCCGGTCTCCCGCCCGGGTTCCGAGCGCCTCATCCGTTCGGCGATCCAGTACGCCATCGCCAACAAGCGCAAGTCGCTGACCCTCGTCCATAAGGGCAATATCATGAAGTATACCGAAGGCGCCTTCATGAAGTGGGGCTACGACCTCGCCAAGAGCGAGTTCGGCGCGGTCGAGATCGACGGCGGCCCCTGGTGCAAGATCCCCGAAGGCAAGCCCGGCGCCGGCCTCGTCATCAAGGACGCCATCGCCGACATCACCCTCCAGCAGGTGCTCACGCGCCCGACCGACTTCGACGTCATCGCCACGCTCAACCTGAACGGCGACTACCTCTCCGACGCCCTCGCGGCGCAGGTCGGCGGCATCGGCATCGCTCCCGGCGGCAACATCAACTACCTCACCGGCCACGCGATCTTCGAGGCCACCCACGGCACCGCTCCCAAGTACGCCGACAAGGACGTCGTCAATCCGGGTTCCGTCGTGCTCTCGGGCGAGATGATGCTCCGCTACATGGGTTGGACCGAAGCGGCCGACCTCGTGCTCAAGGGCCTCAACGGCGCCATCGGCGGCGGCCGCGTCACTTACGACTTCGCCCGCCAGATGCAGGGCGCGACCGAGATCAAGTGCTCGGAGTTCGGCGACGCGATCATCGCGTCGATGTGACGTCCCCGCAGTCCGTCTCCTCCTCGCCGTTGGCGGCCCCTTGGGGCTTGCCAACGGTTTGTTTTTGGGCGGAAATAGCACTCAACGATCATCAACATGAAAAACGCCTTCACCGCTCTCGCCCTCGCCGTCTTCGTCGCAGGCGGCCACGCCCAGGAGGCCGCTGCCGCCGCTCCGGCCCCGGTCTCGGCTTCCACCCAGGATCTCTCCCTCCGCGGCGCCGTCGCCTGGCAGGCCAAGAACGTCTTCCGCGGCATCGAGCGCTCCGACAGCCAGGGCCTCGTCCAGACTTCCGTCACCCTCGACTACAGCGCGCCCGGCCTCAGCGGCATCTCGATCTACGGCAGCTTCTTCAACGCCGATTCCGTCGAGCGCACTTACGCCGTCGGTCTCCGCCGCGACTTCTCCTTCGGCGAAGTCGACGTCGGTTACCAGCGCCTGACCGCCACGACCGTCCGCACTATCGCCACCCACGGCGTCACCCAGATCGACTCCAACCGCGAAGTCTACGCCGGTGTCTCCCTTGCGAACATCGCCCTCAAGCCCTCGGCCTACGTCTACCATAGCACTGAACTGAAGCAGACGACCTTCGAGGTCGCCGGCTCCAAGGCCTTCGCCGGCTCGAATGTCGGCCTCACCGGCTGCGATATCGTGGTCAAGGGCTACGCCGGCCTTACGGACGCTTCGACCTCGGTCTACGCGACCCAGAACGCTTACCGCTACCTCGGCGCCTCCCTGGACGTGACCCGTCAGGTCGGCCGCGGTCCGGAACTGGGCGCCGGCGTCAGCTGGGCCCATAACAGCGACGGCCAGGTCCAGACCGCCGGTTCGATCTTCTGGGCTCGGGTCTACGCCAAGTTCATCTTCTGACCTGCCGTCGGGCAGGGAAGGGCAGGGAGGCGCGGCCAAGGTCGCGCCTCCCTTGTTTTTGGCTTATTTAGGGCAGGCCCCCGCCGGGGCGCATTCGGGTGTTGACGGAGGGGGGTCCTTTCCCATGTTCCCGCTTTCCCTCTTTATGAAGACCACGCTAGCCAAGAACGTGCAGCTCAAGGACAAGACCTGGTATGTCGTCGACGCCAAGGATCAGGTCCTGGGCCGTGTTGCCGTCAAGATCGCCAATATTCTCCGCGGCCGTCACAAGCCCACCTACACCCCCCACGTCGACACCGGTGACTACGTCATCGTGATCAACGCCGACAAGGTCCGCCTCACCGGCTCCAAGGAAGAGGACAAGACCTACATGTTCTACACCGGCTGGGTCGGTACCGCCTACCGCCGCACCGCCGCCGCCATGCGCGAGCGTCGCCCCGAGTTCCTGGTCACCCACGCCGTCAAGGGCATGCTCCCCAAGAACCGCCTCGCCAACGCCATGCTCCTGAAGCTGCGCGTCTACGCCGGCGACAAGCACGACCACGCCGCCTCCAACCCGATCCCTTTCAAGGGTTAATCGACCGATCCTTTCGCAATGAGCGCCAAGTCCTCCGCCATCCTCGCTGTCGGCCGTCGTAAGACCGCCTCGGCCCGCATCCGCCTTTCCCGCGGTACCGGTGTCATCGTCGTCAACGGCAAGCCCGTCGAAGAGTACCTCTACACCGAGGCCCTGGTGAAGTCCGCCACCCTCCCGATCACGACCGCCGGCCTCGACGGCCAGCTCGACGTCATCGTCCGTGTCATCGGCGGCGGCCCCAACGGCCAGGCCGGTGCCATCTCCCATGGTCTCGCTCGCGCGATCCAGAAGATGGACGCCACCCTCCGCGCCCCTCTGAAGAAAGAAGGTCTCCTTACCCGCGATGGCCGTATGCGCGAACGTAAGAAGCCCGGCCGCCCCGGCGCCCGCAAGCGCTTCCAGTTCTCCAAGCGTTAATCCGCAAAGGGACAGGAAACCTCGAAGGCCCCGGCACCCCGGGGCCTTTTTGTTGCCCAGTTCGCCCACTCCAGCCATCAGTTCGTCATCCTAAACCACCAAACTCTCAAGCCATGTCCCAAAACCTGACCAAGGTCGGCATCGTCGGCGCCTCCGGGTACACCGGGGAGGAGCTCGTCCGTGTCCTGGCCCGCCACCCGCGGGTCAAGCTCGCCGCGGTCTGTTCCCGGACCTTGGCCGGGAAGTCCGTGGCCGAGGAGATCCCGCGGCTCCGGGGCGTCGTCGACCCGGCGCTGGTCTTCTCCGCTTCCTCGCCCGAGGAATGCGCGAAGTCCGACGTGGACGTCTGGTTCCTGGCGCTGCCGCACGGCGTCGCCGCCGAATACGCCGCTCCGCTCGTCGCCGCCGGCAAGCGGGTCCTCGACCTGTCCGCCGACTTCCGTCTCCGCGACCTCGCGCTCTACAAAAAGTATTACGGCCATGACCATCCCGCGCCGGCGCTCGCCGCGCAGGCCCGTTACGTCATCCCGGAACTCCAGACGGACGACGCGTGGAAGTCCGCGCAGCTCATCGCCTGCCCGGGCTGCTACCCGACCAGCATCCAGGTGCCGCTCGTGCCGCTCCTGCGCGCCGGGCTGCTCAAGCCCGAGCCGGGTCGCCTGATCATCAATTCCTACAGCGGCGTCTCCGGCGCCGGCAAGAAAGCCGACGTGGCGTTCCTGTTCTCCGAGCGCGACAGCTCGATCAAGGCCTACGGCATCCCCGGTCACCGGCACATCGCCGAGATCGAGGAGCAGTTCGGCGCGGCCGCCGGCCAGCCGGTCGTCGTGCAGTTCAATCCGCACCTCGCCCCGATGCACCGGGGCATCGCCACGACCATCGTCGTGCCCGCCCCCGGCGTCACCGTCGCCCAGGTCGAAGCCGTCTGGCAGAAGACCTACGCCGGCCGGTCGTTCGTGACCTTGCTCAAGTCGGGCGAGTTCCCCGACACCGCCCACGTCGCCAATACCAATCGGGTCGCCTGCTCGGTCGTCGCCGACGCGCGCACGGGCAACCTCATCATCACCTCGGTGATCGATAATCTGCTCAAGGGCGCCGGCGGCCAGGCGGTCCAGAACCTCAACCTGATGATGGGTTGGGACGAGGCCGAAGGCCTGCGTTGATCTTTCTCCATGTCCATCGAGTTCACCAATGATTCGCCGGGTGTCTCCGACGTGCCCGGCTTCCGCGTCGGCGCCGCCGGCTGCGATATCCGCAACAAGTCGACCGACCGTCTCGACCTGACGCTCGTCGTCGCCGACCGCCCGTGCGCCGCCGCCGGTGTCTTCACGACCAATGACGTGAAGGCCGCCCCGGTGCGCTTCTGCCAGCAGGTCCTCGCCGTCTCCGCGGACCAGATCCGCGGCATCGTCGGTAACAGCGGCAACGCCAACGCCTGCACGGCCGCCCAGGGCGATGCCGACGCCGTCGCGATGGCCAAGCTCTCCGCCGCCGCCGTGGGCGCGCCGGACGACGCCTTCCTCGTCTGCTCCACCGGTCGTATCGGCGAACTGCTCCCGATGGCCAAGATCGCCGAAGGTATCAAGGTGTCTGCCTCCCGTCTCTCGCGCGACGCCGCCGAAGGCGTGCGTTCCGCCAACGCCATCCTCACTTCCGACACCCGCCCGAAGTCCGTCACCGCGCGCTTCGTCTGGGAGGGCAAGACCGTCACCCTCGCCGGCATCGCCAAAGGCGCCGGCATGATCGAGCCCAACATGGCCACGATGCTCGCGTTCGTCTGCACCGATGCCGCCGCTTCGCCGGCCGAGCTCAAGGCCGCCCTCAAGGCTTCCTCCGACCAGTCCTTCAACTGCGTCAGCGTCGACGGCGACATGTCCACCAACGACACCGTGCTCCTGCTCGCCTCCGGCGTCTCCGGCGTCTCCGTGGGCGCGTCCGCTCCGGCGGCGCTGCGCACGCTCTTCCAGGACGCCCTCGACAAGGTCTGCTTCGCCCTGGCGGAGAAGATCGTGGGCGACGGCGAGAAGATCACCAAGGTCGTGTCCGTGGAGATCGAAGGCGCCCGCACCCGCGCCGACGCCGAGAAGGTCGCCCGCGCGATCGGCAATTCCCTCCTGGTGAAGTCCTCCTGGTATGGCGAAGACCCGAACTGGGGTCGCTTGGCCGATGCCGCCGGCTACGCCCGGACGGGTCTGGATGAGGCCAAGCTGGACATCTACTACGACGACGTCCCCGCCGTCCTGGGCGGCAAGCCGCTGCCTGAGAACAAGCCTAAGTGGAAAGAGGTCGTGAAGGCCGCCCGTTTCGCCGTCCGCCTGAAGCTCAACCTCGGCGACGCCAAGTTCCGGCTCCTGGCCGCGGACCTCACTGACGGGTACGTTAACTACAACAAGAGCGAATAAGGTTTTCCGTTTACTCTCCCGTCCGCAATCCCGACACTTCGTCCCGCAAGATGAGCATTCCCGCCGCGCAAAAAGCCGAGGTCCTTCACGAGGCGCTTCCCTACATCCATAAGTTCCGTGGCTCCACCTTCGTGGTTAAGTACGGCGGCAGCTTCATGGACGACCCGAATCCGGAAGGCCGCGACCGCGTGGCCACCGACATCGCCTTCCTGGCGGCCGTCGGCATCCAGGTCGTCGTCGTGCACGGCGGCGGCAAGGCCATCACCCGCGCGATGGACAAGGCCGGCATCAAGTCCGAGTTCCGCGGCGGCATGCGCGTCACCGACGCCGCCACCGTCAAGATCGTCGAGGAGACCCTCAATCAAGAGATCAACGGCCAGATCTGCGAATCCCTCAAGGCTCGCGGTGCCAACCCGCTCGGCATGCCGGGCAACCACGTGAACCTCTGCGAGAAGCTCTTCGGTGCGGACGAGAAGGGCCAGCCCGTCGACATCGGCTTCGTCGGCGACATCAAGTTCGTGAAGACGAAGCTCATCAAGAAGGCCCTGGCCGACGGCCACCTGCCGGTCGTCTCGCCCATCGCGCTCGACGCCGACGACCAGGCCTACAACACCAATGCCGACGTCGCCGCCGCGGCCGTCGCCAATTCTCTCCGCGCCCGCCGCCTCATCTTCATGAGCGACGTCCCCGGCCTGCTGGCCGACCCGAAGAACCCCGACTCCCTGATCACCACGCTCAAGGTGAGCGAGGTCGACGAACTCAAGCGCAAGGGCGTGATCGCCGGCGGGATGATCCCGAAGGTCGACAGCGCCGTGAAGGCCCTGAAGGAAGGCGTCCGCCGCGTGCACTTCATCGACGGCCGCGTCCCGCACGCGCTCCTGCTCGAAGTCTTCACCGACAAGGGCATCGGCACCGAAATCGTCCACGGTTGATGAACGGCCCCTCCGCAGATCCCACCGCCGCGAACTACGCGGCCAACGTCGCCCACAATTACGGCGCGCCGCCCATCACGCTCGTGAAGGGGCAGGGGACGCTCGTCTGGGACGCCGCCGGCAAGCGGTACCTCGACTTCGCCTCGGGCATCGCGGTCAACGCCGTCGGTCACGCCCACCCGCATTGGGTGAAGCGCGTCACCGAACAGGCCGGTAAGCTCGTCCACGTCAGCAACCTCTACCGGAACGAACCGCAGGGCGAACTCGCCCACGCGCTTTCGCTCCGTTGCGGCCCCGGCCGCGTGATCTTCTGCAACAGCGGCGCCGAAGCCAACGAAGGCCTGCTGAAGCTCGCTCGTCTCCATGGCCAGCGCAAGTCCGGCGCGGAAGGCGCCTGCATCGGCGTCATCGTGGCCGAGAAGGCTTTCCACGGACGCACGTTCGGCGGCATGTCCGCCACGCCGCAGGAGAAGATCCAGAAGGGCTTCCGTCCGTTGTTGTCCGGCTTCACCGCCGTCCCGCTCAACGACCTCGCCGCCTGGGACAAGGCCATCGACGCCCAGACCACCGCCGCCGTGCTGATCGAATCGATCCAGGGCGAAGGCGGCGTGAATCCCGCCACTTCGGAGTTCCTCCGCGGGGTCGAGAAGATCTGCCGCGAGCGCAACGTCCTGTTCCTGATCGACGAGATCCAGTGCGGCATCGGCCGGACCGGTAAGTTCTTCGCTTACGAGCATGCGGGCGTGAAGCCCGACGCGATCGCCATGGCCAAGGGCCTCGGCGGCGGTTTCCCCATCGGCGCGATCTGGATGGCTCCTCCGCACGACGACCTCTTCCAGGCGGGTTCGCATGGCACCACTTTCGGTGGCGGCCCTCTCGCGGCTACCGCCGGTCTGGCCGTGCTCGAGATCCTCGAGTCCGAACAGCTTGTCGCCAAGGTCGCCGAGCGCTCCGTCGCCTGGCATGCCGCGCTCCGTGAGCTCGTCGTCCTCCGCCCTGACCTCGTCAAAGAAGTCCGCGGCGCCGGCTACATGGTCGGCGTCATCCTGCACATCGACCCGGTTCCGGTGGTCGCCGCCCTCCGTGAGGCCGGCATCCTCACCGCGCCGGCGGGCGGCGTGGCGGTACGTCTGCTGCCCCCGCTCAACGCCTCGCCGGCCGAGCTGGCCGAGTCCGTGGCGATCCTGCGTCAGGTCCTAGGCGGTTGGAAGGCCGCCTGAGCGGTTTTCCGCCCTTATTTTCCGCTGTCCAAACGGTTCGGCAGGGCTATGTTCGAACGCTTTCCGAGATGCGTCATTTCCTGAAGGAGACCGACCTGAGCCCGGCCGAAACGGCCCAGGTCTTCGCCGCCGCCGCGGCCCTCAAGGCCGGTCGCGGCCAATCCGCCGGCACCGCCCTCGCGCACCAGTCCTGGGGCCTGATGTTCTTCAAGAAGAGCACCCGTACCCGCGTCTCCTTCCAGGTCGGCGTCCATGAGCTCGGCGGCCTGCCGGTGATGCTCAACGCCGACGACCTCCAGATCTCCCGTGGCGAGACCGTCGCCGACACCGCGCGCGTCCTTTCCCGTTACCTCCACGGCATGGTCATCCGCTGCCACGAGCACAGCCTGCTCGAGGAGTTCGCCCGCTGCGGCACGATGCCGGTCGTCAACGCGCTGTCCGACTTCCTGCATCCGTGCCAGTTCATGACGGACATGTTCACGCTCGCCGAACGCTACGCGCCCGGCCGTCCGGAACAGTATGCCGCTTCGCTGAAGGGCAAGAAGGTCGCCTTCCTCGGCGACACAGCCTGCAACATGGCGAACTCCTTCGTGCTCGGCGGCGCCGCCCTCGGCGTCGAGATCGCGCTCGCCGGCCCCGCCGGTTATGAGCCTGGCGCCGAGGTCCGCGCCCAGCTGAAGAAGGACGGACTCGCCGAGTCCTTCACCTTCTCGACCGACCCCGCCGCCGCCGTCAAGGGCGCCGACATGGTCTACACCGACGTCTGGGTGAGCATGGGCATGGAAGCCGAGAAGGCCGAGCGCTTGCGCACCATGCAGCCTTATCAGGTCAACGCGAAGCTGATGTCCTTGGCCAAGCCGTCGGCCTACTTCATGCACTGCCTCCCGGCCCACCCTGGCGAGGAAGTCTCCGCCGAAGTGCTCGGGAGCAAGCAGAGCATCATCTTCGACCAAGCCGAGAACCGTCTGCACGTGCAGAAGGCCATCCTCGCGCACCTCGCCGCCCACCGCGGCTGATTTTTCCATCCCACTAACATGAGCAAGAAGAAGAAAATCGTCCTGGCCTACTCCGGTGGCCTCGACACCTCCGTCCTCCTTTCCTGGATCAAGGACAAGCACAACGCCGAGATGATCG
>CANKZO010000032.1 GCA_947488485.1 Opitutia bacterium
GCTTCGGTCGCATCGACCGCCCGGCCCAACTGCGTCGGGCGAAAGAACTATTGCAGGAACTCGAATCCGAAATCGATGCTTCCAGGCTAATGCGCACTCTGACCGTGGCGCAGACGCAGGTGGTCGAGATCGCCAAGGCGCTCGGTCGTCAGGCCGACGTCATCCTGATGGATGAACCGACGGCCGCCCTCTCCGACCATGAGGTCGCCGCCCTCTTCCGCGCCATTGCCCGCCTGAAGGCTCGCGGCGTGGCGATCGTCTACACGACGCACAAGATGGACGAGGTCTTCCGCCTGGCCGACCGCATCTCGGTCCTCCGCGATGGCCGACTGATCAGCACCGCGCCGGCGAACGAACTGGACCCATCCAAATTGATCTCCCTCATGGTCGGCCGAGAGATGGCCGACGTCTTCCCGATGCGCTCCCTGCCTACGGACGAAATCCTGCTCGATGTTTCCGGACTCACCCGTGAGCCGGCCTATCGAGATGTCAGTTTCCAAGTCCGCCGCGGCGAAGTGGTCGCCCTCGCCGGCCTGATGGGCGCCGGACGCACCGAAGTGGTCAGCGCCGTCTACGGACTCCAACCTGCCTCGCGCGGTGTCATCACCTTCAAAGGTAGGCCGTTGGTGATCAGGTCGCCGCAGGATGCGCTCTCGGCCGGCATCGGTATGGTGACCGAGGACCGTAAAGGGCTCGGGCTCATCCCGGCCTTGGGCGTCAATCAGAACATCACCCTGACGGCCCTGCGCAGCCTCTGCCGCGGTCAGCTCATCGACCATCGCGCCGAAGCCGTTACGGTCGGAGCACGTCTGGAGGAATTAGCCGTCAAGGCCAGCCGTCCGTCCCAGCCCATCGCCCAGCTCAGTGGCGGCAATCAACAGAAGGCTCTCCTCGCCCGCTGCCTGCTCGGCGACCCGGACCTCATCATCCTCGACGAACCTACCCGTGGCATCGACATCGGTGCCAAAGCCGAGATCTACGCCCTGATCCAGAAACTGGCCCGCGCCGGCAAGGGTGTGCTGCTGGTCTCCTCCGAACTACCTGAAGTCCTTTCGCTGGCCCATCGCATTGTCGTCCTTCGTCGTGGCAGCGTAGCCGCCACGCTCGACGCCACCGAGACCGACCAAGAGACCGTGCTCCGGCACGCCATGCCTTTATAACGTCATGCTCACCCTCGATCGCAACCTGCTCCACCGTTTCGGACTCCTGTTCGTCATCTTGCTGGTCGGACTGGGCCTGACGCTCACGACCGACACGTTCCTCAGCGTCGCCAACCTCACCAACGTCGCCCGCCAGGTCTCCATCAACGGCATCCTCGCCGTGGGCGTTACCTTCGTCCTGCTCACCGCCGGCGTAGACCTTTCCCTCGGCTCCGTGGTCGCGCTGAGCGGCGTCGCCTGCGCGACCTTCGCCCACCCAGGTGATCATCCGGTCTTCGTTCCGATCGCCGTCGGCCTGCTCACCGGCGCGGCCTGCGGACTCGTCAACGGCGTCCTGGTGACCCGTGGGAGCGTCGCTCCGTTCATCGTGACGCTCGGGATGATGACCATCGCCCGCGGCCTGGCCCTCATCGTCAGCGGCGGACGCCCCGTCGCGAACATGTCGAATGAGTTGACCGCCCTCGCCGGTGATTTCCTCGGCATCCCGATTCCGGTGCTCTGCTTCGCGGGCGTCGCCCTCGCCGCCTGGTTCTTCCTCCGCAACTTCCGTCTCGGCCGTCACATCTACGCTGTGGGTGGTAACGAGAACGCCGCCCGCGCCGCCGGCGTCCCGGTCGAACGCGTGAAACTCTTCGCCTACGGTCTCTGCGGACTCCTCACCGGCCTAGCCGGCGTCGTCCTGGCGGCCCGCATCACCACCGGCCAGCCCAACGCCGGCCAGGCCTATGAATTGGATGCCATCGCAGCCGTGGTCATCGGCGGCACCAGCCTTGCGGGCGGGGTCGGCACGATCACGGGCACCCTGCTCGGCGTCCTGCTCATCGGCGTGATCAACAACGGCTTGGATTTACTGGGGGTTTCTTCGTATTACCAAGCGGTCATCAAAGGCGTCATCATCGTGGGTGCGGTTTGGCTCGACCGACGTCAGGCCCGTTCGTAAAAGTCAGGCATGCGCCTTACCCCTCGCACTGCCGCGGCGGCCTTCCTGGCCGTCGGTGCCCTGACACTTTCCGCCGCCTTCCTCTCCGGCTGCAAGAAAGCCGAAGCCCGCAAGGAGGGTGAGCTGCTCATCGGTTTCTCGTCCCGTGACCTTTCGGCCGAGTATACCGCCAAACTCTCCGAGGCCATCGTCGACTACGCCAAGACCAAGCCGGGCGTGAAGCTGGTCATGGTCGACGCCCAGTCCGACGTCCAGAAGCAGTTCAGCCAGGTGGAGAACTTCATCGCGCAGAAAGTCGACGCGATCATCCTTAATCCCTGCGAGCTCGAGGCCAGCACCCCGGCCGTCGATCGCATCAAGGCCGCGGGCATCCCGCTGGTGCTCGTCAACCAGACCACGAAGTCTGTCGGCGACTCATATATCGGATCCAATGATTACGATGCCGGCCGCATCGCGATGGAAGCGATCGCCAAGAAGCTCAACGGCCAAGGCGGCGTCCTGATGCTTCATGGCATCATGGGCACCTCGGCCCAGCTCCAGCGTGAAGCCGGCGCCCGCGAGGTCTTCGCGAAATACCCTGGCCTGAAGCTCGTCGACCACCAGACGGCTTCCTGGGACCGCGCCAAAGCGATGGCCCTCACGGAGAACTGGATCCAGGCGCACCAGGGCAAGTTCTCGGCGGTCTTCGCCCATAATGACGAGATGGCCATGGGCGCCCTCTTGGCTCTCGAACGGGCTCAACTGAAGAAGGATGTTTACGTCATCGGCATCGATGCCATCGCCCAGGCGCTTTCGGCGGTGAAAGAAGGCCGCCTCGACGCCACGGTCTTCCAGGACGCGGTCGGCCAAGGCAAAGGCTCGGTCGACGCCGCGATCCTGCTCGCGAAGAAGCAGCCCTGCCCCAAGGAGACGATGATCCCCTTCCAGCTCATCACCCGCGACAACCTTTCCCAATTCCTCAAATAACATGAAATCCCTGCTCTCCCTCCTCACCTTCGGCCTCTTGGCCGTGACCGCCTCCCCGGCGTCCGCCGCCGATACGCGCCTCTTCGAGATGCGCGTTTACTACGCCGCCGAAGGCAAGCTCGACGCCCTCAACGCTCGCTTCCGCGACCACACCCTCAAGTTGTTCACCAAGCATGGCATGACCAATCTCGGTTACTTCGTCCCGACGAAGAATACCGACAACAAGTTGGTCTACTTCCTCGCTTACGCCGATCGCGCGGCCCGCGACGCCTCCTGGAAAGCTTTCGGCGCCGACCCGGCTTGGAAGTCCGCCCAGAAGGCCTCTGAGGTCAACGGCAAGCTGATCACGAAGGTGGAATCCGCTTTCCTGACGGCGACGGATTATGCCGTGCTGGCCGAGGCGAAGTCCTACGGCAAAGGCGTCTTCGAACTCCGCACCTACACGACCGAAGCGGGTCGCCTGGAGAACCTGAACGCCCGCTTCCGCGATCACACGCTGAAGCTGTTCGAGAAGCATGGTATGACCAACATGACCTACTGGAATCTCGCCGCCGACCAGAAGGGCGCGAAGAACTCCTATGTCGCGAGCAATACTCTCATCTACCTCCTCCACCATCAGAGCGAAGAAGCCGCCAAGGCCAGCTTCGACGCCTTCCGCGCCGACCCGACTTGGGTCGCCGCCAAGGAAGCCTCTGAGAAGAAGGCCGGCGGCTCGCTCACGATCGCTCAGCCTAACGGCGTGAAGTCGGAGTTCTTCGTTCCGACCGATTACTCCCCGGTCCAGTAAGCCGAGGCCAAGCCTTAGACTAAGCCCCTCCCGCGAGGGGCTTTTTTGTGCCACGTTGCGTCGATTAAAGACACACCATTCGATTCGACCTCTCCCGGCAAACGCCCAACCTGCCTCCATGGATTCCCCCGCATCCTCCCGCCGTCGCTTTCTCTCTTCCTCGCTGCTCGGCCTCGGTGCCCTGGGCGCCCTGAGCAAACTCGTCGCTGCTTCGGCCCCGAAGCCAGGCCTGCTCACCGAACCCGAGCGCGATATTACGCTGGTCTCTGACTGCGACGTCATCGTGTGCGGTGCCGGCCCGGCCGGAGTCACGGCCGCGATTTCCGCTGCCCGTGCCGGCGCCAAGGTCCGTCTCTTCGAAGCCCATGGCTCCCTCGGCGGCGTCTGGACTTCTTCGCTGCTCGGCTACCTCCTCGATTTCGACAAGCCGGGCTTCAACCAGGAGCTCGTCCGTCGTCTGCGCGAACGCGACGCCATCGATGGCGACGGGGTCAACGGCGTGACCTACCACCCGGAAGAGATGAAACTGCTCCTTGAGGAGCTGTGCATAGCCGCCGGCGTCAAGGTCCAGCTCCACACCCGCATCGTCGCGGCGCAGCGGGAGGGTCGGACGCTCAAGGCGATCGTGACGGAATCCAAGTCCGGCCGTCAGGCCTGGGCGGCTCCGGTCTTCATCGACACGACCGGCGACGGCGATCTGGGAGCCCGCGCAGGCTGTGAGTTCGAACTCGGCCGCGAACAGTCCTGCCCTTGCCAGCCGATGACGCTATATGCGTTGGTGACGGTCTCGGACGCCCGTGGTCTGGCCGATCAACTCCATCCGGTGGGCGGCAACGGACGGCATGTGGGCCCCGACAAGTTCAAAGCCGCGCTCAAGGCCGCCGGCGTCACGCCGAGTTACGGCAAAGCGACGCTTTTCCCGATCAAGGACAACTTGGTGCTCCTGATGGCCAACCATGAGTATGGCATCAACGCCACCGACGCGGCCCAGGTCACGGAAGCGACCATACGCGCCCGCGCCGAGGTCAACGACATCGTCCGCAAACTGCGTAAGTCCGGCGGAGCCTGGTCTGGCGCCCAGATCGTGGCCACGCCGGCCCAGATCGGCGTCCGTGACGGACGACGTATCAAGGGACGCTACCTGATGACGAAGGAAGATCTCATCGAGGGCCGGCGCCAGGATGATTCGGTCGTCCGCGCGACCTTCCCCGTCGACATCCACGCCCTCACGGCGGAGGAGAACAAGAAGGCCGCCTACTCAAACGCCGGCGTGAAGGTGAAGCCTTACGACATCCCTCTACGCGCCCTCATCGCCCGTGACGTCGATGGCCTCATGATGGCCGGACGTTGCATCAGCGGAGACTTCATCGCCCACGCTTCTTATCGCGTGACTGGTAACGCCGTCGCCATGGGCGAAGCCGCCGGGGTCACCAGCGCCCTCGCCGCCTCGTCCAAGCGCGCCCCGCACGAGGTCTCCTGGTCCGAAGCCTCCGCCCTGCTCCCCAAGGTCCGCCAGGGGTAATCAGAGGTAGGGACAGCACCACGTGCTGTCCTAACTTCCGTGGTAGTTTGCATCTAGGACAGCACGTGGTGCTGTCCCTACCTCACGCCTTCCCCGGAATCGTCGGGACTTCGGCAGGCAGCTTGACGGTGCCCCTCTCGAAATCGAGCGGGCTGACCGAAGCCTTGAGATTATAGAACGGGGACTTCTCGTGCTTGAGGAGGTCGTCGAACTTCACCATCTCGCCGGTGTAGGCGGAGATACGACCCATGATGACGGCGAGATTGGTCTCGGCGATCTGGCGGGCGTCGTTCAGCGGCTTGCCGTTGAAGGCGCCCCGGATGAGGTCGACATGCTCCTGGACCATGGAGTCGTCGGTATCGAGTTTGATGGCCGGGATATCGACCTGTTTCTGGCCGAACATCTTGCCGGCGCCAAAACAGGAACCGTTCGCCCCCGTGAAGAACTCGCCGACGCGACCGGTGGTGCCGGTGATCTGGCGGCACTGGCTGTGGATGCGGACGCCGTCACCGAAGTCGTAGTCGACGCTGAAGAAGTCGAACATGTTGCCGGTCTCGCGTCGGGCACGTCCGCCGAAACCGAGGGCGCTGACGGGCGTGCGGCCGAGGAACCAGATGGCGACGTCGACGTTATGGATGTGCTGCTCGACGATATGGTCGCCGGAAAGCTCGGTGAAGTTGAGCCAGTTACGGTTCATGTAATCGGCATCGGTATCGTCCTTGGCCCGACGACGGATCCACGGCACGGTGCCGTTCCATTGCACGACGCCGCCGCGGAGCGCGCCGATGGCTCCGGCATCGATGAGTGCCTTGTTCTTCATATACGAGGCGTCATGACGACGCTGGGTGCCGGCGACGACCGCGAGGCCCTTCTTCTTGGCCTCTTCGCCGGTGGCGATGATAGCGCGGGCACCGACTGGGTCGACGGCGACGGGCTTTTCGACGAAGCAGTGCTTGCCGGCGGCGACGGCCGCGGCGAAGTGCACTGGGCGGAAAGCCGGCGGGGTCGCCATGAGCACGAAGGCGCAGTCGGTGGCCATGACTTTCTGGTAGGCGTCGTAGCCGACGAAGATCTTGTTCGCGGGAAGCTTGTAAGTGTCGTTCAGGCGCTTGGCACGGTCCTCGAAAGCATCAGCCAAGGCGACGACCTCGGCTTCGGCGCCGAGCAGTTTGCAGGCCGCAATGAATTGGCCGAGGGCGCCAGTGCCGCGGCCGCCGCAACCGATCAGGGCGACTTTGATCTTGGAAGGGACCGACTGGCCGCGCAGGACGGCCGGGGCGGCGGCCAAGGCGAGACCGCCGATGGCCAGGGTGGAGACGAAATCGCGACGTTGGATGGGGTGTTCCATGATTTGAGATTGTGGGGTCTGCCGAAGGCTCACAAAGGTATTCTTACCGCTGCCTGATGTTCGCCAAACCGCCGAGAAACGTCCTCCTCTGGGTCGCCATCCTCGCCTTGGTTTCCTTGGTCGTCGGCGCCGCGGGGGCTGGCTTCCTGCATGCCCTGGAGGCGGTAACGGCGCTCTATCGCTCAACCCCATGGTTGCTCGTCTCTTTGCCCTTCATCGGGCTGCTCACGGTCTGGCTCTACAAGGGCCCGCTGAAAGCTTCTGCCGGGGGCGTGAAGACCCTGATCGCCCAGATCAAGGATCCGACCAGCCCCCTGCCTGCCGCCATGGGTCCCTCCATCATCGGCACTACCCTGCTCTCGCACCTCGGCGGCGCCTCGGTGGGTCGCGAGGGCACGGCTCTCCAGATGGGCGGAGCCATCGCCGACCAAGGCTCGCGCTGGATCGAGCTGAACGAATCAGAGCGCCGCGCGCTCATCCTCTGCGGTGTCTCCGCCGGCTTCGCGGCCGTCTTCGGCACCCCGATCGCCGCGGCGATCTTCGCCCTGGAGTTCGTGCGCCAACGCAGCTGGGCTGTCGTGCCATGCCTAGCCACGGCGTTCTTGGCGGACTTCGTCGGACGTAAGATCTTCTTCGCCACTCACGCCGACTACAAGCTACCCCTCCCGGCGGTCTACGACTTTATGGGGCTGGGTTCCGCCGTGGCCCTCGGCCTGGCCTGCGGGCTGATCGCGCGACTCTATGTCTGGCTGAACCGCCGCGAGGCAGCGAGGCCTAACCCCGAGCCTTACGCCCGGATCTTCTTTGCCGCTACTTGCTTTTCGGCCGCGGTCTACTTCAAGCAAATGGGGGACTTCACGGGCCTTGGCCTGCCGATCATCGAGTCCGCCTTGGTCGAACCCGCCGCTCCGCTGACTTTCGTCTTCAAGTTCCTCTTCACGATCATTTGTGTCACCGCCGGATTCCGTGGCGGCGAGGTCACCCCCCTCTTCTTCGTGGGCGCCACCCTCGGCAGCGCCGCCGCGGTCCTGTTGAGCCTTCCCTTTAACATCTGCGCCGCGCTGGGCTTCGTCGCCGTCTTCGCCGGTGCCGGCGCCGTGCCGCTCGCCTGCGCGGTCATGGCCTGCGAACTCTTCGGTTGGTCGATCGGCGGCTACGCCCTGGTCGCGTGTGCGATCAGCTGGCTGGTGGCCGGACGCAAAGGACTCTACGACGAAGCCTGAGCAGGGCTCACACGGTAACGTCAAAAACCATCACGCGCTCGAGGGTTCGGTACGACGATCAATTTCACGTGCTCGTGCTCGGGGTGCGGGGGCTTGACCCCGTGTTCGGCCCCCAACGGACTTGCCATGCGGGGAGTAAGGGCTATGCCTTGCAAAAGCCGTCCAGTGGTTCCGCTGGCAGCCCGACCCGACCATCTCCCGACGTCCATTAACCAACGCTTTCCAAAACAAATGCCGCCCGCCACCCACGTTGAAGACCCCGATGTCATCCTGATTGGCAGCGGGGTGATGTCGGCCAATCTCGGAGCGATGCTGAAGCGGCTCGATCCGCGACTTTCCATCCAGCTCTATGAGGCCAGCGATGGCTTGGCACAGGAGAGTTCGGATGGCTGGAATAACGCTGGCACTGGGCATGCGGGGATCTGCGAGCTGAGTTACACGCCCAAGCGCGAGGCGGATGGCTCGGTGAAGGTGGCCAAGGTCATCGAGATCTTCGAGCAGTTCGAGCAATCGAAACACTTCTGGAGCTACGCGGTGGCCAACGATATGGCCAGTCACCCGAGGGAATTCATCAATCCCGTCCCCCACATTAGCTTCGTGCATGGAGCTGACCAGGTGGAATTCCTCAAGGCCCGTCACGCCGGAATGTCGGCCCACCATTTCTTCCGGGAGATGGCCTTCACGACTGACCGCACCACCCTGGCGAGTTGGGCACCGCTCCTGGTCGAAGGTCGGGGCGACGAACCCATTGCCGCCACAAAGATGGACGGGGGCACCGATGTGAACTTTGGCGCCATCTCTCGCAAACTGCTAAGCTGGCTAGGACGGCAGGAGGGATGCGGGGTCGCCTCCGGCCATCGCGTAATCGGCCTGCGTAGAGACGGCACGGGCTGGGAAGTCCGCGTGAAGGAGTCAGCGACGGGGCGTGTTCGGACGAACCGCGCCAAGTTCGTCTTTGTCGGCGCGGGCGGCGGCACGCTTCCGCTGCTACAGATGTCCGGCATTCCGGAGGCAAAGGGCCTGGGCGGTTTCCCTATCGGCGGCCAGTGGCTCATTTGCGACAATCCGGAAATCGTCGAGAAGCACCAAGCAAAGATCTATGGTCAACCGCTCGCCGCGGCGCCGACGATGGCTGTGCCGCACCTCGACACCCGCATCTTGGATGGTAAGAAGACCCTGCTTTTCGGTCCCTTCGCCGCCTGGACGACGAAGTTCCTGCACCAGCAGGGCCGCTACACCGACCTGCCCTTCTCCATTCGTCCGGACAACCTCTCGACCCTCGTCAATATTGGCATCCATAACCTCGACCTTGTCCGCTACCTCATCCAGCAGGGCACGCAGAGCATGCGGAACCGCATCGAGGTGCTGAAGATTTTCTATCCGGCCGCCCAGGTTGCGGATTGGAAGTTGATCGACGCAGGCATTCGGGTGCAGGCCATCAAGAAGACGGATGGTCAGGCCGGCATCGTCCACTACGGCACCGAGGTCATCACCGATGCCGCTTGCAGCATCTCCGCTCTGCTCGGAGCCTCGCCGGGCGCCTCGGTCTCGGTGAATATCGTGCTCGAGGTCATCAGGAAATGCTTCCCCGCCTTGCTCGCCAGCCCCGAGGGGCATGCGCGGATGAAGGCGATGATCCCGACCTACGACCTGGATATCAAGCTACCTGAGAACGCCGAGCAGTACCGCGAGTATAGCCTGCGAGCGGATAAGATCCTCGGGCTCCGGGCAAGCTGACCGGCGGATCAACCAGGAAACTTACCCTTCGCCGCGAGGCGCGGTAGGAATCGGAAGGGATTGGCTCCGCCCGAGCCTACGGCATCGCCTATTTGCCTGACGGCGCACCGAACGAGTTCTCAGACGGTGAAGTCGAAGACCATCACGCGCTCGAGATTCGGGACGACGATCTCCTTCACGCGCTCGTGCTCGGGGTGCGGGAGATAGCGGTCGCGGCTCTGCGGAGTATCGAAGGTCATGACGAACCCGTGCGTGAAGCCGTCGTTGAGGCCTTCGTCGCTCTGGTAAACGCCGTGCTGCATGGAGAGCAGGCCGGGGATCTTGCCGACCATGCCGCGCATCTCGGCGAAGCAGCGGTCGATCTGGGCCGGGGTGACGCCCTGCTTGAAGACGAAAGTTCCGTAGTGGTAGACCATTTGATTAGGGGGCAAGGTGACAAGGGGACACGGTGACAAGGGGCGGATACATCTGGCTTACTTCTGCGAGACCCAGGTGAGGGAGTTGAGGAGGAGCTGCTTGTAGGCGGGGTGGTCGTGGGACTTGGCGTCGTGGCCGAGGGCGATGCAGACCACGCGGGCGCCGGGATACTTGACCGTCCAGACGGACGGCAGGATGTTCGACAGGCCTTCCTTGGGGGTCTGACGCGGGATGGTGCCAAGGACTTCGGCGCCTTCGGGACGGGTCAGCTCGATGTTATAACTCTCGTCGTTGATCACGAAGGTGGCGGGCACGCCCTTCATGATCGGGTGCTCGGGCTTGGTGACGGTGAAGGTGAAGTCGCTATGGCCGTGGTTACGCGAACCGCCGCACACGAACTCATCGTTATACTTGGTCGTCAGCGGCCAATTATACCAGGTGGCGGCGTGCAGGAGCACGATGCCCTTCCCGGCCGCGGCGAAGTCCCGGATGGCCTTCTGGAACTCCGGCGTGCCGAACTGGGCGTGATTGCCGCTGAACACGAACAGGTCCGCCTCCGGTAGCAGCGCGAGGGTTTCCTTCAGATTAGGCGTCGAGGCGATGTCATAGCCAGCGGCCTTGGCCGTCAGGGCGTCCGTGCCGAGGAAGAACGCGGGGAAGTTGTGCGAGCTGCCGGCGCCAGCGAAGAGCACGCGGAGCTGGCCGGCCTTACGCGGAGCGAAGGCCTGACCAAAAGCCTGAGTGGTCTTGGGATTGTCCTTAGGGAGGAGGTCGCTGGGCCCTTCGTTGGCCTTGCCCTTCTTCTTGCCGGCCTTGGGCGCACCGTCGTCCTTGCCCGCAGGAGGGTTGGGCGGGCCGCCGATCTCAATGGTGACAGCCACAGTGGTCGGAGCGATCTCGGTGTCGGCGGAGCTCAGGACGAGCTTGTCGATGATCTCATTGCTCTCGACCGGAATCCAATGCGTACGGACCTGGCGGCCGTCACCGGAGAGAAGCTGACGGGCGGACTTGGACTTCGGTACGTCGCCGGTGCCGTTGTAGTCGGCGAAGTCGACGCCGCCGTAGAAGATTTTCTTCTGCACCTTGCCGCTGAGGAAGTGGACCTCGGCGATCATCGCGATGGCGTCGCCATGGGCGCCCCAGCCGCCGACCGCGCCGAGGAAGTGGATGCGATTGGCCACGGAGCCGACGGGGATCTCGACCTTCTGAGCGAAGCTCTTGGAGTAAGCGCCTTTGAACGCGCCGCCCTTGAGCACGATGACATTGAGGCCGTCCTTGGCGCCCTTGGGGTCGATGACCTTATAAGGCACGCCATTCGACTCGACCTGGCCGAACTTAGCGAACGGCAGAGTATCCCGCTTGGCTTCCTTGTTGGCGTAGAGGCCGGTGTTCGTCGAGGCGGTGAAGGCCGCGCGAAGGTCGAGCAGACGGAAACGGCCGACAGTCTCGCCTTCGGGCGAGATGGCCACGCTGCGGAGGTAGGCAATGACGTTGCGAAGGCCTTCGGCGCCGAGCGACTCGAAGCCTTCCGGCATGAGGGAGTTCGGGCTGCGCTCGCGGCTGATGATATCAGCGACCTTGAGCTCGGCGGACTGACCGGCCGGAAGCTTGAGCTTCACGAAGGTCGGATTCTCGCTGCCGATCAAGGCCGAGTATTGCGTGCCGTCCTTCATCTTGAAGTTCCAGGTGCGATGCTCGTCGTCGACCATGCGGTTCGGATCGACGATGTGCACGAGCATCTCGGCGGGCGGGTGCGAGCCGATGCCCTGGAGGTTAGGACCGAATTCATTGCCGACGTTGCCGATCTTATGGCAGGTCTGGCAGACGGCGACGAAGAGTTCCTTACCCTTGGCGATGTCGCCGGGCTTTTCCACCTCGGAGCGGAGCTTCGAGACGATATCATCCTTGGCCGGGCTGCTGCCGGCGTTCAGCTTGGCGAGGACGGTGGCGGCGCGCTTGGCGACGGCTTCGTCCGGGTGACGCACGAGCTGGGAGACCTGCATGGGTCCGAGCTGCATCGCGGAAAGTTTCTTGGCCTCCAGAGCGTCAAGGACGAGCCCCGACCACTCGGCGCGACCGACGAGCGCGGAGAACAAGGTGGCGCGGAAAGAGCCGACCGACTTCGGGAAGGCGGCGTAGAGCATCTTGCCCACGGAAACATCCCCACTGGCAGCCAGCGCGCCGGCGATGGCTACGGCGACGGCTTCATTGGAGCCGGCCAGGGCTTGGGCGAGGGCCGGACGGACTTCGGGGGCGGCGTCGCGAAGCTGGACGAGCACGCGGGCGGCGGCGACCTGTGCTTCGGCCGAGGCCTTGGCGTCAGCGAGCACGGGCAAGAGACGGACCGCCGCGGCGGCGAGCTCGGCCTTGAGGCTGCCATCGGTGAACCAGAGCGCGGCGACCGCGGCGGCGGATGCACCGACGGCCCCATCCTGGTCGGCGATCAGCGTGCGCAGAGACTGACGGGCCGAGTCGAGCGCAGCCGGAGCGGCCACGCGGCGGGCAGACAGTTCACGCAGGACGGCCGTGACCACCGGCTTGTTGGCGGATTTGGCGGAGGCCGCCAGGACCGCGACGGCATCTTCACCAGTCAAAGAGGCGGCAAGCGTGCGGGCGAAATCGGCGCCAGTGGCGTCAGCCGGACCAGCCAGAATACCCGCGAGCACGGGGCCCGGGTTGGCGGCAGCGGCGGCGGTGGCGGCGGCTTTGGACCAATCATCCGTCAGGCTGGCCTGCGCGGAGAGCAGTAAAGCGCCGGCGGAGGCTTCGAGCGGCGCGGCACCCATGGCGCGCAGGGCGGCCAGGCGGACGCGCGGTTCGGGATCCTGCAAGGCCTTGGCGTAGACAGCGGCGGGAATCTTGCTCTGGGCGGCCTCGGCGACGAGGAAGGCGTTCTTGCGGACAGAGGCATCCGCATCAGCGCAGAGCGCATGCAAGAGGCCGTCTTCGAGACGATCAAGACGCTGGAGAGCCCAGAGCGCCGCGATGCGGGCTTCGGACTTGGCCTCGCTACGGACCATGGTCACGAGCGGACCGATGGCGGAGGCGAGCAGGCCGGCTTCTTTGTCCATGAGCACGCGGAGGGCGTTGAAACGGACGACCTTGTTCGGGTGATCGAACGCCGCGACCAATCCGGCGACGTCGGCCTTGGAGAGGTCAGGAATCGCGAGCTTGGGCGCGGCGTCATGCTGGATGCGGTAGATGCGGCCGAAGTAGTGCTCGCGGTCCGGGCGCACGGAGGCGCCGGACTTGCTGTGCAACGGGCCACGGGTGTCGTTGTGCGCGACGACCGGGGTGTAGAAATCGAGGACGTAAAGCGCGCCGTCAGGGCCGAAGGATACGTCGATCGGGCAGAACCAATGGTCCGTCGAGCGGAGCCATTCCCGATCCTTGATGGTCACTTCACCGAGGAAAGTCGGGCCGTTGGGGACGAGTTTCTCGAAGTGGATGACGTCGAGGATCGGCTCGGTTATGAAGATACCGTCACGGTAGTCCTCGGGCCAGGCGCCATGCTCCTGGACGGCCACGGAACAAGCCGCGGTGTAATAGCCGACTTGGTCGATCTGCAGCAGAGGAGCGCGATCCGGCAGATCGGTACGCAACACGGGACGACGCGGATTCACGGAGCTGAAAGCCTTGGCCGGCGTGCCCGGGGCCTTGGCAAGGATGGACTCGGGGATGACGGCGTGCTGGATCGGGTTGCCGTTGGTCGCCTTGCCGTGGAAGAACTCCATCTTGCCGGTGACTTCGTTGCCGAAGCTGTTGCCGCCCTGTGAGGCGATCTGCTCGATGGCCGAACCGTCGGGCTTGAAACGGAAGGTGCCCGCCGAGATGCGCACCTTCTTCGCAGGGTCGTTCGGGAACGTGGCTTCGCCGCCGCCGCCGTGGCTGGCGTAGACCCAACCATCCGGAGCCAGGACGAAGTGATTGGCGACGAAGTGCGTATCGCCGGGCGTGAAGCCACCGAAGAGGATGACTTCCTTGTCCGCCTTGCCGTCGCCATTCGTATCGCGGAGCCAGACGATGTTCGGCTGGGCGACGACGATGATACCGTCCTTGTAATGGCAAAAGCCGGTGATGAGCTCGAGGCCTTCGTGGAAGAGCTGCTTCTGGTCGGCCTTGCCGTCGCCGTCGGTGTCGACGAGCACGCTGATCTTGTCCTGCGCCGGACGATCATAGCTGCCAGGCACCAGCACCCCGCCCTCGCGCCACGACTCAGCGGTCAGCGGGCGGCGGCCGTTCGGGTATTCCGGGGTCTCGGCGACCCAGAGGCGGCCGCGCTCATCCCACTGGACGGCGATGGGCTTGTTGATGAGGGGCTCGGTCACGACGACGCTGGCCTTAAATCCAGGCTGCATCTGGAAAGCGGCGATGGCCTTCTCGGCGCGACTCGGACCGCCGACGGGGTAACGCATGTCGACGAGGTCCTTAGGCGTGCAAAGTTCGTCCACGTTGCTCCGACGAGCGGCCCAGGCGATGCCACGCTTGATGAAGGTGCGGTAACTGGCGTGGGCGAGCGTCTCAGCTTCGCCCTGCAGGAAGACCGCGGAACGAAGGCGGCTGTTCTCGAAGACCCAGGCCTGCGGCTGGATGTCATAGACCGAGGCTTTGTCAGAGACTTCGGCGATGTTCTTACGATTGGCGCTCACCTTCGAGGTGAACGAAGCGGCGAGCACGTGGATCTTCTCGTTGAGCTCGAGATTGAAGACCGTCTGGTCGGTGACGTCGAAAGTGGAGGCATCCTTGGCCAGAGGATGGGAGTCGGTCCGGACGTTAAGCATCATCAGTGTGCGGAAGCGGCGGCTCTCCGGCGTCCAACCCGCGCCGAAGGTGTCGCGCGCCCAGGAGGCGGACGGACCGGCGATGGCGCCGCGCAAGGCGACGAAACTGATGCCTCGGTTCGAGAGGTCTGCCAAGGCCGCGCGATCGATGACTTCGTAAGGAGCATAGTCCTTACGATAAAGGACGATGACCTCGTCCTTGTCGTGCTTAGCAGAAAGGATGTCACGCGGACGGTCCGCTTCGGTCACCACGGCGCCGGCGGCAGTGAGCTCGGCGACGAGCGATTTGACGGCGGCAGGGTCGTCGGCGACGACGGTCACCTTGAGCGGGGCGGCGCCAAGGACGGCGGCGGCACAGGCCAAAGCGAAGCTCAGGAACGGGGCGATGCGGGGAAGCATGGAGTCATCAAAAGAAGCCTCCGTCCGCCTACAACACTTAGGAGCATCCCTAACCGCAACCCGACCCCTCTCAAATGCACATTTCCCTCCGATTGCGGGGTCAGGCCTCGGCCCGGAAGTGCGAGGGCGCGTGCCCGGTCGACTTCTTGAAGGCTGAGGAAAAGCTGTTGCCGTTGGCGAAACCGACCTTGTGGGCGATGACGGCCAGTTTGTCGTCGGTCTCGCTGATCAAACGGATGGCCTGCTGGATGCGCAGGTGGGTCAGGTGGTTCATCGGCGTCCGCCCGATCTCCTTCAGGCAGAGGCGGCGGAGGTGTTCGAAACTAAGCCCGGACTCCCGGGCCAGCGACTTGGTGTCCCAAGCGAAGTCCAGCCGGCCCTGCACCAGATCCCAAAGTCGTTGGACGCGCGGATCGCCACGGAAGCTGCCGGCAAAACTGCGGACGTAGTCATAAGTCAGTTCGATCCATTGATGACTGCGACGGGAGACCCCGACGCCCTTGAGCTCGGCGAGCAGACCGGTGATGGCCGCACGTAAGGGCTCGGCATCGAAATCGGCGAGCACGGGGGAACTGGCCCGAAAGATGGTATTGGAGCGCACGCCGCCGGCGAAGCGGATCCAGCAGAAATCCCACCGCTTGCTGCGACCGATGCGGAAAGAGTTACGGATACCCGCCGGCTGCAGGCAGGCCTGGCCGGCCGCGATGGTACGCCAGCGGCCGTCGACCCAGACCTGCCCTTGTCCGGACAGGCAGGCCATGAAGAAGGCCCCGCTTTGGTTGGCTCGGACGACCTCATAAGGCGCCAGCATCTCGGCCACTCCAAGGTGGGCGATTTCGAAAAGCCCCAGCTCTTTGCAACGAACCCCGGACAGGACCCACGGACGTTCGTCCTGATAGTCGGCGGCCACCACGATCTGACGGCGGGAACGCGGGTTCTCGATGTCCGCCTCAGAATGACGGAGTTGCGTTTCGCTGTAGTGTTTTAAATCGCTCTTGCGGGCCACCTCCCTTGCATAAGACCTATCTCCACTCGGAGCAACCCCCGACCACCCTTCCCCTCTCATATCACCATGCCCAACCCCTGGACCGGAAAAGGAAACCCTTACACCCGCACCGAAGTCATCGAGCGCCTCCGCGACACGATGTCGAAGGGCAAGCCGATCATCGCCGCGGGCGCCGGCACGGGCATCAGCGCCAAGTTCATCGAACGCGGCGGAGCCGACTTGGTCATCGTCTATAACTCCGGCCGCTTCCGCATGGCCGGCCATGGCTCGACCGCTGGCATGATGGCCTACGGTGACGCCAACGCGGTCGCGATGGAGATCGGCGAATACGAAGTCCTCCCCGTCGTCGAAGAGATCCCGGTCATCTGCGGCGTCCATGCCACCGACCCCCGCCGCCGCATGTGGCACTGGCTCGGCAAGGTGAAGGACATGGGCTTCTCCGGCATCAATAACTTCCCGACCCACACGATCATCGACGGCAAGTTCCGCCAGATCCTCGAAGAGACCGGCATGAGCGTGAAGAAGGAGTTCGAGACCGTCGCCCTCGCCCGCAAGATGGAGATGTTCACCATCGTCTACGTCGGCTCGCCTGAAGAATCCAAGGCCATGGCCGAAGCCGGAGCCGACGTCATCATCGCCCACGTGGGCACCACGGTCGGCGGTTCGATCGGCGTGACCAACGCCACGATGACCCTGCCGGAAGCCGCCAAGATCACCCAGGGCATCATCGACGCCGCGAAGTCCGTCCGCAAGGACCTCATCTTCCTCAGCCACGGCGGTCCGATCAATACCCCGGAAGACGCCGCTTTCATCAACGAGCACACCGACACCGACGGCTTCGTCGGCGCCTCGAGCCTCGAACGTATGGCGGTCGAACAGTCCCTCACCGACCTGACCCAGCGCTTCAAGCAGATCCCGGTGAAGCGTAAGTTCTTCTGAGCCCATGGCCACGATCGCAGTTCTCGGTACGCTTGATTCCAAGGGCGAAGAACATGCCTTCGTGGCCGCGCTCATCGTCAAGCACGGCCACAAGCCGCTGCTGATCGACGTCGGCACCGGCGGCCCCGCCACGGTGCAGCCCGATATCACCCGTGAGCAGGTCGCCGCTTCGGCGGGCATCGACCTGGCCGGCCTGATGGCAAAGAAGGATCGCGGCGAATGCGTCGTGGCCATGACCAAGGCCGCCCCGGCCTGCGTGGCCAAGCTCGCCGCGGAAGGTAAGATCGACGGCATCATCTCTCTCGGCGGCGGCGGCGGTACGGCCATCGGTACCGCCGCGATGCGCGCCCTGCCCCTCGGCTTCCCGAAGCTGATGGTCTCGACCCTGGCCGCAGGCAATGTCGCCCCTTACCTCGGCACGAAGGACATCACGATGATGCCGAGCATCGCCGACGTGGCGGGCCTGAACCGCCTCTCCCGCGTGATCTTCACCCGCGCAGCCGGCGCGATCTGCGGCATGGTCGGCGCGATCCCCGAAGTCGGTGCCTCGAAGCCCCTCATCGTCGCCAGCCAGTTCGGCAACACGACCACCTGTGTCACCGAAGCGAAGAAAGTCCTCGAAGCCGCCGGCTACGAGGTGCTCGTTTTCGCCGCCACCGGCACGGGTGGACGCATCATGGAATCGGTCATCGAGAGCGGCATCGTCGCCGGCGTCCTTGATGTCACCACGACCGAATGGGCTGATGAACTCGTCGGCGGCAATCTTAACGCCGGCCCCGAGCGTATGGACGCCGCCGCCAAGGCGAACATCCCCGTGGTCGTCGCCCCAGGCTGTCTCGACATGGTGAACTTCGGCGAGAAGGCCTCAGTGCCGGCCAAGTTCGCCGGACGTAACTTCTACATCCATAACCCGCAGATCACGCTCATGCGCACGACCGCGGACGAATGCCGTCAGCTCGGCGAGATCGTGGCCAAAAAGGCCAACGCCTACCAGGCAGGGACCGCGATCATGATCCCGAAGAAGGCCATCTCGGTCATCAGCGCGGTCGGCCAGCCCTTCCATGACGCGGCTGCCGATGAGGCCCTCTTTACGGCCTTGAAGGCGCACGCCAAGGTTCCGGTGCAGGAGTTCGACCTCGCGATCAACGACAAGGAGTTCGCCCAAGCTTGCGCCTATAAGCTCATCGAGCTGATCGGCTGCCGTTCGTGAACGAAGCTCGCACGCAACGGCTAGCCTATG